>CAZFXI010000127.1:0-5993 GCA_964522855.1 uncultured Sedimenticola sp. | reverse complement strand
GGGAATATTCCCACTCATACAGAAATCCTCCCCCACCTTCACAACAGGACGCCATGGTGTCAGTCTACGCACTGGAAAAACTCATTGCTGAAACCCGGCGATTAGCCGTCGAGTTTCGGCAGACGACGGGGCAAATGCTGCCGGTTACCGGTGAAATCGCCCGTTTTGACGCTGCCAGGGAACTTGATCTGGAGTTGCTGGAACCGCGGGTTCCCGGTGTGGATGCCATAGGTAAAAATGATCGCCAGGAGCGGCGCTATCAAATCAAGGGGCGGGTAATTCTTGATGAAGGCAAGGCAGGCTACCGTATCGGCCAGCTCAATCCCAATGGTGACTGGACCCATGTGGCGCTGGTACTGCTGGACGGAAATCTTGAACCCTTCAAGATCTACGAGGCTAACCGGGAGGAAATACTGACTGCCCTATCCCAATCCTCCGGCAAGCGGAGCAAGCGTGGCGCCATGTCGGTAGCCAAATTTGAAGCCATCGGCATCCTGGCCTGGACCCGGGAGAACGGGCTTGAAGATGAAATCTGGAGCAACTACTGATCAGCGGGAGCCGTCCTACCGGTGAGGAAATCGCAGCGATCGGGGATGCTACAGTAGCCTAATCCCGCTGCACGCCGGTGTTCTCTGAATACGCGAGCACCGCACGTCGCCCCTGCCGGATCGAGCCGATGCTCTCCCCCACACCGACGCGACTGTCTACTGCCAGCAGCTCGATGCTTTCATTCACCCGCAGTATCTCCCGCAAGACCCGGGCTACCTCATTTTCTTCTTCGACTGATACGGGTACGGAAAAGAAGCCATCGATCAGTTGCTGGCGCGAGATCCCGATCTGTATGACATCCAGCCACTCTTCCGACTCCGCCTCATGCAACATCTTCAGGCTGAATTGCAACAATTCATCTAATGCGCGGGTGCGATCGGACGACATGGAAACGGGTTCTGAGCCACCTCCACTGATTGTCTGTAGTTCAGGCACCGACGGTTTCCTGGCGGAGCGATGCCGGGTTGGAACGAAGCTCCGGTGGGATAGCCATCCATCCCTCCTTGATTTCATGCAACAGCGCGGATACTTCCTCCAGCAATGCTGGATCACTCTTGATATTGGCTTCGAGAAGGCGGCGTTCCATGTAGTCATACAGACTATCCAGATTCGAAGCCAATTCGCCACCAACATTCAAGTCCAGGCTGCTGCGCAAACCACTGACGATGGATATGGCATGACCGATCGCCTCGCCTTTGACAGAAACATCCTGCCTTTCGATACTTCCCTTGGCGACTGCAATATTGCTCAAGGCACCATTGAGTAGCATCATTACCAGGCGATGCGCATCAGCGCCATTGACCCCCGTGTAGGTATCGACCTGGCTGTAGTGGTTCGCTGCATTGTGAGTCGCGGGATGAGTCATAGTTCCTCCGGTTTGTTCGTGACCGACCAGACTACTGCAGCCTGGTCGAGATTATGCACATAAAGGGTTATTTACCGAGCCCCGGGTAGCGAGGCCAATTGGGATGTAAGAAAACTGCTGGTTCCCTGTAGCTGGGACACGAGGGAATCCAGCGCAGAAAACTGTCTCAGATAGCGGGTTTCGATCTGTTCCAGACGCCGATCCATGGCGCCTTGCCGGTCTTCCAGATCCTCGATGCGCGAGTCCAGACCATCCGTGCGGGATTCGATGAGCCCCCCCGTCTCCAACCACAGGCCGGTCAACGATTCGAAGCGGGTGGCATACCCATTCTGGGCATCGGCAAAAAGGTCCGCCACCGCCGAAAAATCCGCATTGAGCGCGCTTTCCAGCGCGCTGGCTTTCACCGTCATGTTACCGTCTTTCTGAATGCTCAGGCCAATCTCGGAAAGGTGATTATAGACACCACCGCTACCGGGATTGTTCATGATGTTGAGCAAGCCGCGCTCGATGCTGATCAAGGTGCTGTCGGCTTCCAATTGGCCTTTGCGCAGGTTCTTGATGGAACTGCGAAGGTCATTGTAGGCATCGGCAAACGCCTGCACTGATTCCTTGGCCGAATCCAGGTCCCGATCGATGTTTACCTGAATGTCGGTACCGGGTTGTGCCTGTTGCAGGTTCAAGGTGACACCCTGGATAACATCCGAGATGGTGTTACCGGAACGGGTTACGGTGTAGCCATCAACACTGATTTCAGCATCCAGCAATGCAAGATTGCCCCCGATATCGTTGAGCGTTTGCAGCCCGAAGCTTGAGGCATTCAGGTTGCCGCCATAGGAGAGCGTCATGGCCGAAGCGGCGCCACTGTCTTCAGCGGTCAAGATCAGTTTCTGGTTGCCATTGTTGCCATTGACCACCGTGGCGCTGACACCCGGGTTGTCGACATCATCGTTGATGAGATCGCGGATCTCTTGCAGTGTTTTTGCACTGCTCAGGTCGATGCTGATGGTGTCGGCCGGATCCGAGCCAATCTGGATCGCGATACTGTCTCCCGCACCGCCGCCAAAGGCATCGGTGCTGGAAAACTCGTTCGAGGACATCTTGTGGTAGCCTGCCAGACGTTCTACCCTCACGTTATAGCTGCCCAGAGGTGCACTACTCGCTGCAGATACCTGCAATACATCTTCGTTGCTGGTGGAGGCTGAGAAGACCTTGAATACGTCGGTTGAGGCCAACCCATCCATCGTGTCCTGAAAACTGGATAGCGCACTTTTCAGTTGCCCATAGGCGCTGAGTTGCGCTTCGTACTGATTCTGTCGACGTTGCAATGCCTCCAGCGGCCGCCTTTCCAGGGCCATAAGCTGATTGACGATGGAGTTCACATCCAGTCCAGATCCGACTCCCGGTGCTGTAATCATCGTTACCTCTTTGCTTGCAAATCAAGCTTTACCATGTAAGAAAACTAGCAATTTCAATGCCAAGTCAGGTTTTGGTGGTCATTATCACGCTGTCCTGCTTCCCCAGGTTGCGTGACAATGAGACCACCTCTTCCGGAGGTATCTGGCGTATAACTTCCTTGGTTTGAGAGTCAAGCACCGTAATCACGGTACGACCGCTGTTCTCGTCAATACTGAATTTCAATTCCCGCCTGATGGCCTGGACATACTCATTCAGTCTGTTCACCGCCTCTGAAACTTTTTCCTGAGTGATCTTTTGTTCCTTTTCAGGTGGCAAGGGTTTACCGTTCTCCGGCAATTCCTCGCCCCTGGGTACTGCGCCCGACTGTTGTATCGGCTGCGGCTGCGATTGCCGCGGCGTGATCGCAGTCATCAGAGGGATCACATTGGATTCAATTTCACTGGCCATGATCTTATCCGTATAGTCCAGGACAGTGTCCGGTTAGAATATTACTGACCGGACACTGTGATTCACCCGGGATTACCGCAACAATGAAAGTACGTTCTGTGGTGCGGAATTGGCCTGAGCCAACATCGCGGTACCCGCCTGTTGCAGAATCTGCACTTTGGTCAGGTTAGCTGTTTCTGCGGCAAAATCGGCATCCTGGATACGACTGCGAGACGCAGACAGGTTCTCGGCATAACTCTGGATACTGCCGATCACTGCTTCAAAGCGGTTCTGTACCGCACCATAGGTGGCACGGGCGCTTGATACCGCATCAATGTCCACATCGATACTGGTTGCATCCGTACTATCAAGTAACGCCTGGGCTGCCGCCTGGGTGCTGACGTTTACAGTGCTTGCAGCAGCTCCGTAGGAATTAAGTCCAGTCATGTCACCCTGAGCAACAGAAATAGTTTCACCATTGTCCTGGCCCACCTGAAAAGTAATCGCGCCGGAAGTACCATCGAGCAAATTCACGTTGTTGAACTTTGAACTACCTACCACCCGGTGGATTTCTGCGGTCAACTGATCCACCTCGGCCTGCATGCCGCTGCGATCCTCCACCGTGCCATTTGCAGACTGGACTGCCAGTTCACGAATGCGTTGCAGGTTGTCACCAATCTGGCCCAGGGCGGCTTCTGCCGTCTGTGCCAGGGAAATGCCATCGGCTGCATTACGCGCTGCCTGGTTGAGGCCCTTGATATCGGAGGTCATACGATTGATGGTGTAGAGGCCTGCAGCATCATCTTTGGCGCTGTTGACACGCAATCCGGATGACAGGCGCTGCATGGCAGTAGCCAGCTGACCGTTGGTTTTGTTCACGTTGCGCTGAGCGTTCAGTGACATGACGTTTGTATTGATTACCATTGGCATGGTCTTGTTCTCCTGTACTACACACCCCCTCTATTGCGGGCTGTGTCATTCATCATTAGCGGACATATCTTTTTAGGAAAGGAAGATAATTACCGCTTCCATCTCTTTCATCGCCCAATCCCGAAAAAACTTTAGGTAATTTTTTGCACACCGGCGTTTCTGGCAACTACCGCACAAACCACCTGAAAAACCCGGTGAAAAACTCTCAATAGAGAACAAAAAAAAACGGAGACTCCGTTGCAGAGTCTCCGCCAGGAGGAATGCGCTGTTAACGCAACAGGGAAAGTACGTTTTGGGGGGCAGAGTTAGCCTGAGCGAGCATGGCAGTACCGGCTTGCTGCAGGATCTGTACTTTGGTCAGATTGGCTGTTTCTGCGGCAAAATCGGCATCCTGGATGCGACTGCGGGACGCGGACAGGTTCTCTGCATAACTCTGGATGCTGCCAATTACCGCCTCGAAACGATTCTGTACCGCACCGAAGGTAGATCTGGCTCCGGATACATCATCGATATCAGCATCCAAAAGTGCCAAAGCAGCCTGTGCATCGGTTTGACTATCAATATCAATAGCCGTGTAAGACGTCAGGGCGGCTGTCATATCCTGAGAACTGATACTGATGGTTTCACCATTATCCTGCCCCACCTGAAAAGTCGTGGAAGTGGCTGCATTCAACAGCCCCACACCGTTGAATTTTGCAGTATCGACCACGCGTGTAATCTCAGCGGTCAGTTGATTGACTTCCGCCTGCATACCGGTGCGGTCTTCCACTGTACCGTTTGCAGACTGTACCGCCAGCTCACGAATACGCTGCAGGTTGTCCCCGATCTGGCCCAGGGCGGCTTCCGCTGTCTGCGCCAGGGAAATTCCATCGGCGGCGTTGCGGGCTGCCTGGTTGAGGCCCTTGATATCAGACGTCATACGGTTGATGGTGTAGAGGCCGGCGGCATCATCCTTGGCGCTGTTGACGCGCATGCCGGATGACAGGCGTTGCATGGCGGTGGCCAGTTGGCTATTGGTCTTGTTCACATTGCGCTGGGCATTGAGTGACATGACATTTGTGTTGATTACCATTGGCATGGTCTTTTTCTCCTGTACTGCACAACCGAATCAATATGGGCTGTGTCGTTCATCATTAGCGGACATGTCTTTATTAATCAGGAAGACAATTACCGCTTCCATTCTTTGTATCGTCCTGTAGCGCCAGAACTTTAGGTATTCTTTTAAAAAATTCATCTGCAAAAAAAAACGGAGGCGCCCGAAGGAACCTCCGCCAAGGAGAGTGTATTGTTTGAACCGCTTGGTTTAACGCAGCAGGGAAAGTACGTTTTGCGGCGCAGAGTTCGCCTGGGCCAGCATCGCGGTACCCGCCTGTTGCAGAATCTGCACTTTGGTCAGGTTGGCTGTTTCTGCGGCAAAATCGGCATCCTGAATACGGCTGCGTGAAGCAGACAGGTTCTCGGCATAGCTCTGAATACTGCCGATGACGGCTTCAAAACGGTTCTGCACCGCGCCATAAGTAGCACGGGCGCTGGATACCGCGTCGATATCTGCATCGATACCGGCTGCACCAGTCGCGATGACAGCCTGCGCAGCAGCCTGGGTGCTAACATCTATGGTGCCGGCGCCACCATTGGCATTGAGCCCGCTCATGTCACCTTGAGCAACGCTGATAACTTCACCATTGTCCTGGCCAACCTGGAAAGTTATAGCACCTGATGTGCCCGCGAGCAATGCGACATTGTTGAATTTTGCATTGCCTACAACCCGGTTGATTTCTGAAGTCAACTGGTCTACCTCGGCCTGCAT
>CAZFXI010000126.1:0-6023 GCA_964522855.1 uncultured Sedimenticola sp. | reverse complement strand
CCAGTAGTTGACGCATGGAAATCAGAGCCATGATTCTCTCCTTTTCAGGTTATTTTGAATTCAATGATATGGCCAGTGACTGCAACAACCCACCGACCGCTGTATGTCATTCGCATTCGGGAATGAACACATCCCCGACACGCACAATTTTCATTACGTTAGTGCCTCCTTCCATCCCGGAAAGATCGCCTTTGGTGATGATCACCAGATCACCATCCCGCACCGCGCCACGGCGGCGCAATTCTTCTATCACCTCGACATTCGCCATCTGGGAATTGTAGCCGGTGACATCGAAACTCACCGGATACACACCCCGATACAGAGTGACCTTGCGCCGCGTGGCGACATGTGGCGTCAGGGCATAGATGGGAATGCCCGATGAAATACGGGACATCCACTTGGCCGTGGAACCGGATTCGGTCAGGGACGCGATCGCCTTCACCCCCAGGTGATTGGCGGTGTACATGGACGACATGGCAATGGCTTCGTCGATGCGCCCGAACACGCTGTGCAGGCGGTGATCGGAAACCCGCGTGGCGGCCTGCTTTTCTGCTTCCGCACACACCCTGACCATGGCTTCCACCGCCTTGGCCGGATACTTTCCGGCCGCCGTTTCTGCCGAGAGCATGACCGCGTCGGTACCATCGATGACCGCGTTGGCTACGTCGAACACTTCTGCCCGGGTGGGAATCGGTGAATCGATCATGGACTGCATCATCTGGGTGGCGGTGATGACCACCGAATTCATGGAGCGCGCCTTGCTGATGAGCATTTTCTGCACCGCCGGCAGTTCCGCGTCTCCAATCTCCACCCCCAGATCCCCACGGGCTACCATGATGGCATCGGAAGCATCGATGATTTCCTCGATAGCATCCAGTGCTTCGGCTCTTTCTATCTTGGAGATAATCCCACCCTTGCCGCCGGCATCCCGAAACAGTTGCCGCGCAAGATTGACATCCTCAGCCGTGCGTACGAAAGACACGGCCACGTAGTCGGCTTCGATACTGGCGGCAAACTTGATGTCTTCCTTGTCCTTCTTGGTCAACGCGGGCGCAGACAAACCACCACCCTGCTTGTTGATGCCTTTTTTCTCTGAAAGTTTTCCGCCCACGGTTACCTTGCAGCGCACTTCGTGGTCGATGACTTCTTCCACCCACAGCACGATCTGGCCGTCGTCCAGCAACAAGGTATCACCACGGGACACCTCTTCCGGCAACGCCTTGTAGGTTACGCTTACCCGCTCCTTGTTACCGCTCTTCTTGCCCAGCGCCGTATCCAGAATGAACTGATCACCTTCATCGAGGTGCACGGGGCCGTTCTTGAAGGAGCCGATACGAATCTTGGGACCCTGCAGATCAGCCAGCACGCCCACTTGCCTGCCGGATGCCCGACAACGATTGCGGATGGTCTCTGCCCGTTCGGCATGTTCCTCATGAGAGCCGTGTGACAGATTCAGACGCACCACGTCCACACCAGCAGCGATGACCTCGTCCAGTACCTTGAGGTCGTCGGTGGCAGGTCCCAGTGTGGCTACGATTTTCGTACGTCTTGGCATAAGTGCTCTCAGTCAATACTAAAATAAATCAGGATTTGGCGCGTTCTTCCAGCATGGCAACGGCCGGCAGTTTCTTGCCTTCGAGGAATTCGAGGAAAGCACCGCCGCCGGTGGAAATGTAGGATACACGATCTGCAATCCCGTATTTATCCACAGCAGCCAGGGTATCTCCACCACCGGCGATGGAAAAGGCATCGGATTCGGCGATGGCCAGGCCCAGGATTCTTGTCCCTTCACCAAACTGGTCAAACTCGAACACCCCAACGGGGCCGTTCCAGACGATGGTGCCGGCGGCTTTCATCATCTCGCCAAAGCGGGCAGCCGTCTCGGGACCGATATCGAAGATCATGTCATCGTCTTCCACCTCATCGACTTTCTTGACCGTCGCTTCGGTATCTTCGGAAAATTCCTTGCCGACCACCACATCTGTGGGCACAGGGATCTCGCCACCCTTGGCCTTGGCCGCTTCCATGAGACGTTTGGCTTCATCCACCAGATTGGCTTCGTACAGGGACTTGCCTACGTTATGCCCGCATGCGGCGATGAAGGTATTGGCGATACCACCGCCGGGAATCAGCTGATCCACAACCTTGGAGAGACTTTCCAGCACCGTCAGCTTGGTGGATACCTTGGAGCCACCAACGATAGCGGCCATGGGGCGCTTGGGATTGTGCAGCGCCTTTCCCAAAGCATCCAGCTCGCCAGCCAGCAGCGGACCAGCACATGCCACGGGGGCATATTTGCCCGCACCGTGAGTGGACGCTTGGGCGCGATGGGCAGTGCCGAAGGCATCCATCACGTAGATGTCGCACAGGGAAGCATACTTCTTTGACAATTCCTCGTCGTTGGCCTTCTCGCCCTTGTTGAAACGGACGTTTTCCAGCAACACGACCTGACCATTTTCCAGTTTGGGCGCTTTTTCCAGATAGTCTTTCACCAGCGCGACGTCCTGACCCAGAGCCTCTGTCAGATAATCGGCGACTGGCTTGAGAGAGAATTCTTCCGCAGGCTCACCTTCGGTGGGTCGCCCCAGATGGGACATCAGCATCACCTTGGCACCGGCATCGATACAATGCTTGATGGTGGGAATGGAAGCGCGGATACGCTTGTCGGACGTTACCTTGCCATCTTTTACGGGAACATTGAGATCCTGACGGATAAGTACGCGCTTACCGGCCAGATCGAGATCGGTCATCTTGATAACAGACATGCTGACATCTCCTGCTGGAATGTTGAAAAACAGAATATTTTGCAAAAGCCCAAGCCTTTGCAAAAAAGACTGACTGCGAGAACTAAACGGGGTGGAAGAATCCACCCCGCGATGACTGCTTTAGTTCTTGGCTACGTGCTCCACGAAACGCATCATGTTGCAGGTATAACCGTACTCGTTGTCATACCAGGAAACCACTTTCACGAAAGTGCCATCCAATGCGATACCGGCGCCGGCATCGAAGATGGAAGAGGCGCTGAAGCCACGGAAGTCGGTGGAAACCACCTTCTCGTCGGTATAGGCCAGAGTGCCTTTCATGGAGCCTTCGGAGGCTTCCTTCATGGCAGCACAGATATCTTCATAGGAAGCTTCCTTGTCCAGCTCGACGGTCAGATCCACAACAGACACGTCAGAGGTGGGTACGCGGAAAGCCATGCCGGTGAGCTTACCGTTCAGCTCAGGCAGCACCACACCAACAGCCTTGGCTGCACCGGTGGAGGAAGGAATAATGTTTTCCAGGATGCCGCGGCCACCACGCCAGTCTTTCATGGAAGGACCATCAACGGTCTTCTGGGTCGCTGTCGCAGCGTGAACGGTGGTCATCAGGCCACGCTTCAGGCCCCAGTTGTCGTTCAGTACCTTGGCCACAGGCGCCAGGCAGTTGGTGGTACAGGAAGCGGCAGACACGATCGCCTGACCCGCATAGGTATCGTGGTTTACGCCATACACGAACATGGGCGTACCGTCTTTGGAAGGCGCGCTCTGCACCACCTTCTTGGCCCCCGCGTCGATGTGCTTCTGACAGCTTTCTTCGGTGAGGAAGAAGCCGGTGCAATCGATGACGATCTCGGCGCCGACTTCGTTCCATTTCAGGTCCGCAGGATCGCGCTCGGCGGTCAGACGAATCTTCTTGCCATCGACCACGAAGTTGTTGCCATCAACGGCGACGTCCTTGGGGAAACGACCGTGTACTGAATCATACTTGAGCATGTAGGCCAGGTAATCGGCGTCCAGCAGATCGTTGATACCCACGATCTCGATCTCGGGGAAATCCTTGGTTACTGCGCGGAACACCATACGGCCAATGCGGCCAAAACCGTTAATACCGACTTTGATAGTCATAAATCTTCTCCAATCAATTCAGAAAAATACCAAACAGCGCTCTCCGCAGGGAGAGCGCTGGAAACAATCACATGACGCCTTTGACCGCACTCACGACGTGATCTACGGTGAAACCGAAGTGTGGGAACAACTCGCTAGCAGGCGCAGACTCACCGAAGCGATCGATACCGATCACCCGGCCGGTACCGACATACTTATACCAGAAGTCGGTCACGCCGGCCTCGACGGCCACCCGTGCGGTCACACTGGGCGGCAATACGGAATCCTTGTACTCCTGATCCTGATCATCGAAAACCTCGGTGCAGGGCATGGAAACCACGCGAATCTTCTTGTCACTCAACGCCTTGGCGGCACCCATGGCCAGAGCCACTTCAGAACCGGTGGCGATGATAATGGCATCGGGCGTGCCGTCGCAATCCTGGAGGATATAACCACCATGAGCAATGAGGGAAAGCTGCTCATCGGAGCGCGCCTGATGAGGCAGTCCCTGGCGAGAAAAGATCAGGCAGGAAGGACCGCTTTTCTTCTCGATGGCACATTTCCAGGCAACGGCTGTTTCCACTGCATCACACGGACGCCAGGTACTCATGTTGGGAATCAGACGCAGGGTGGAAATCTGCTCGACCGGCTGGTGAGTCGGACCGTCTTCGCCCAGACCAATAGAATCGTGGGTGTAGACGAACAGGCTGCGAATACCCATCAATGCGGCCATGCGCAAGGCGTTGCGCGCATATTCGGAGAACATCAGGAAAGTGCCGCCGAATGGAAGGAACCCCCCGTGCAGAGTCACGCCGTTCATGATGGCGGACATACCGAACTCGCGTACGCCATAGGAGATATAGTTACCGTCGGCAACCGTGTCCGTAATGGCCCTGGAATCCGGCCAGGAAGTCAGGTTTGATGGTGTCAGGTCGGCAGAACCACCCAGGAACTCGGGCAATACTTCCGCGTAGGCGGTGATGGCTTTCTGTGACGCCTGACGGGTAGCCGGGCTGGCTGCTGCTTCATCGGTCGCCTTGATGTAATCGTCGGCCACTTGCTGCCAGTTGTCAGGCAGATCACCGTTCATGCGACGTTCGAATTCGGCAGCCAGTTCAGGATAAGCAGCCTTGTAGGCAGCAAATTTTTCGTTCCAGCTATCTTCGGCAGACCTGCCTTTTTCCTTGGCATCCCAGCCGGCATAGATTTCGTCAGGAATTTCGAACGGACCATAAGGCCAGCCCAGATTCTCGCGAGTTGCCTTGATCTCTTCATCACCCAGGGGCGCGCCATGACAGTCGTGGGAGCCACACAGGTTGGGTGCACCGTAACCGATCACGGTCTTGCAGCAGATCAGGGTAGGCTTGTTGTTCACGGACTTGGCTTCGTGAATGGCCTTGTCGATGGCGTCGGCGTCATGGCCGTCAACATCGCGGACCACATGCCAGCCGTAGGCTTCGAAACGCTTGGGCGTGTCATCACGGAACCAGCCCTCGGTATGACCGTCGATGGAAATACCATTGTCATCCCAGAAGGCAATCAATTTACCCAGACCCCAGACGCCGGCCAGAGAGCAACTCTCATGGGAGATGCCTTCCATCATGCAACCATCACCCAGGAAGGTGTAGGTGTAGTGATCGACAATATCGTGACCCTCGCGGTTGAACTGGGCCGCCAGGGTTCGCTCGGCCAGCGCCATACCAATAGCGTTGGTGATACCCTGCCCCAGAGGACCGGTTGTGGTTTCAACACCGGGCGTGTAGCCATACTCGGGGTGGCCAGGAGTCTTGGAGTGAAGCTTGCGGAATGCCTTCAGATCATCGATGCTCAGATCATAGCCGGTCAGATGCAGCAGGGAATAGATCAGCATGGAACCGTGGCCGTTGGACAATACGAAACGGTCACGATCCGCCCACGCAGGGTTGGAGGGGTTGTGTTTCATGTGGCCGTTCCACAACACTTCGGCGATATCCGCCATACCCATGGGTGCACCGGGGTGGCCGGAGTTTGCTTTTTGAACAGCATCCATGCTCAGAGCACGGATGGCATTGGCAAGATCTTTACGCGAGGACATAAGCCCCTCCCTATGATTTCAAGCTGATAAAAAACCCTCTCCCTCCAATAGCGATTGGAAGGCCGGATTCAGAACATACGGGG
>CAZFXI010000125.1:0-6055 GCA_964522855.1 uncultured Sedimenticola sp. | reverse complement strand
CCTTAAAGAACCTCCTCTCCCAGCCGGATATCGATCAGCTCGAGTTCCTCTTGGGGCAATGCACGCGCCCTGGGCAAGCCATCAAAGAACAAGGCTATTTCCTGTTCACGACGTACTTTCAACCCGGGGAGTTCACGTCCTCCGGCTTTTACCCAACGCAACAACTGATAGGGTACCTGATCGAACTGGCCTTCATTCAATATCTTGCGCAAGGTTGATCGACGAAAGTTCCCACTCCCGACATTGTATACAAAGTCGCAAAGCGCAGCATATTGCCCGTCAGTAAGATCCACATCTACCGAGGTCATGACGGTTGTCTGTGCTTTGCCCATATCGTCCACAAGCAGCTCCGTGCCGCGTTTTTCAGAAACGCCCTTCAGGAACTCCGATGGTTCTGTGCCATCACAGGGCGCCAGCTTGACGAGGTGACCAAAAGCGATGGTGCAATACTGCGCGGCATCATTGTAAAGCCTTTCCCGGAAACCCTCTGAACGCTTCGTCAGCGCCAACCCCTTTTCATGGACCGGTCGCAGTTCCACTCCGGGCGGCAGCACTGCCCGCACCTCCGGTTCAAGAAAGATACCTGCGGTCGGTCGATCAACCGTTGGGAAACGGTTATTTCCTCCGTTCTCACAGCCAACCAGAAAGCTGATTGCAAGCAAAGGCATGAACAAACCAGCGGTACATCCCCTCATACACGCCCGCTTGAACTGCCCTTTCTCCATCACTCACTCCTATTTTATCGGTGCTGAAACAGAAATGTGCACCGTGCTCTTTTTGTTTACTTTCTTGCCTGCAGAGGGACTTTGGCTTACCACCCAATAATCAGAACTTGCCCCTGCAGGTTTCATTCGCATTATTAACCCCCGTTGAGAGAGAATGGCACTTGCTTCTTTCACTGTTTTTCCTCGCAGGTCAGGAACCGATACCATGATAATTGGCGGGCGTGGATGAGTCGGACCTGTAGGTGTGGTTGGTCCCGTGGGAGTTGGACGAGTAGCATCATCTTGTGGAGGCTTCGAGCTACCATGCTGCTTGTCACCGTGCCGGAAAACATCCCAGATCAAGGCCGCCGCGGCCGCAGCCGCCGCTGCACCACCGTCAGGAGATCGGGATTGTGCCGGTTTATCGTATTTGAACTTGCTACGCCAGCGTATCCTCTCCCGAATAGTTTCGGCGCTGACCGGTATCGGCCCGACCAGCCCTGCTGGTGTCACTCGTGCTTCCTGAAAAGCAGAAAGCTTGATGTGTTTCTGCGGATTGCTCAACAGTGCCAGCTGCATCTCGCCAGCGATGAGGGTGACCACAGACTCTCCAGCATCCATGACATACCTGGTCTGCGTTTGGGTTGACTGGCCAGTGGCATTTCCCATGACCACATTATGCCCACAAGCATCTGTATTGCCGTAGATTTTTCCGGTATGGAAATCCTCGATATAGTATTGGCAGGCTTGATACGCCTTGAGCTCGATTCTGGCGCCACTGTTTGCACCGGTGTGAACGCGTGCACCATTAGAAAGGCGTGCGCTGCGGATGACTGGCTTGTTGTTCAGAAACACATCTTGACCGTCGATCCGAACACGACCGATCACACCACCGCGCGACCGACTGATAAAACGAGGATCCGTGTTTTCATCCAGCTCTACCACACTATCGGGTTCTATTTCTCCAGTCGGTTCCCGTACTGGTGTCGTCTGGCATCCTGGCAACAGGATCGGTAACAGCAAAAACCATCTATTACCTGCAAACAGAATGTATCTCTTTTTGACTATCATCGCTCAGCTATCCTTACCGACCTCAACTGTCCTTAATAAATATAGCACGTATGCTAAGCTTTTCTTGAAATCCCCAGAAAGGCCGCCAAAATGACAACAGCACCAGAAGCTACAGCACCATTGATCCTGCTTATTCTGTGCGGCAACAACAGCACGAAAGAAAAAACTGATTTAGCTGTCGGAGTCACATTCCTGTTTCGTATATGCGCTCATCTTCTTCTCCAGGCCGATGCTTTCCCCATTCACACAAAGCACAGCCAAGCGTGTTCAGAATAGCCCTCATTATTGGCTTGATTTTGGCTCTGGACGCCTGCGCGTTCCTGCCAGAGGAACCGATCCAGGACAAGCTACAGCTCCTCCAGACAAAGGCAGAAGACTATGACAGGCAGTCAAAGTTTGTTTCTGCTCAAACTTATTGGCTACAGGCACTCGAACTGGCGCGTTCTCACAAACTCGTCCAGGATGAAGGGGAATTGTTGCTCGCGCTGGCACACACAAATGAGAAGCTGGGGCAATATCAGCAGGCTTCCTCGCTCGCCTGGCAAGCGTTGCGCAACAGCCGAAGCCAAAGCGATGTCATATTCAAGACCAGGACCCTCCTCGCCATAGGTCTGACAGCCAGACGCATCGGCGAATATCAGGAAGCCATCACAGCCTACACACAGGCATTGGCGATCGCTCGCCAGCATCGCAACACATTACTCGAAGCTGAAGCGTTGTGCGGCCTGGGTGCTACCAGGCAAGCCTGGTCTGATTACCCTATCGCCCTGGATTATTACAACCGTTCACTTGCCATGGGCAGTCCTTCTACAAAAGCCAAATGTCTGAATAATATGGGTGGGCTGTATCGGCTGACCGGCGAGTATCACAAGGCTATTGAACACTATCGGCAATCGTTGGCATTGCGCGAGAAACAACAAGATCTGAATGGACAAAGCAAGGTACTTGGCAACCTCTGCCTCGCCTATCAGAATCTCCGTGATTTTGACAAGGCCAGTTCCTATTGCAGGCAATCGCTATCACTCGCCAGAAAAACGGGGGATCTTGGCCGTCAGGCAAACAACCTGAACAACCTGGCCGCTATTGCCGAAGCACACAGAGACTATAAGCAGGCCTTGTCCCTGTACCGAAAATCACTTGCGCTCAAGCGCAAGATGTCTGACCGCGCAGGTGAGGCCCGCAGCCTCAACAATATCGGCCGGCTTTATCTGCACATGAGAGACGGTGACAAGGCGCTGAAATACTATGGACAGTCGCTGGATATCAAGGAGGCGCTGGGCGATCTTTCTGGGCAAAGCGCATCTTTGCAGAACCTCGCCCTCCTACAACTACAGCTGAGCCAGTACGAGAAGGCGCTGGAATACTTTGAACAAGCCCTGGAACTGCAACAACAGATTGGCCAACCAGAAATACTTTGGCGCAGCTATGACGGCTTGAGTCGCGCCTATGAAAAGCTGAACAAAGTCGATCTCGCCATCTTTTTCAGCAAACAGGCCGTAAATGTCATTCAGAGCGTACGCGGAAAGATCCTGAAACTGGAGAAGAAACACAGACGATCCTTCCTGGACGACAAGATCCAGGTTTACCAGCGCCTTGCCTCCTTGCTCGTGGACGAAGGAAGGCTATGGGAAGCCCAGCAGGTGCTGGCCATGCTCAAACAGGAGGAGTATTTCGAGTACGTCCGTGGAGAAGACAACTCTCTTCCGGAAACCACGTCCTTCAACGTAGCCGAGAACAGCTGGAAGGGGCGCTATGATCGTATCGTCAGCGAATTGGCATCCACCCAGCAGGAATACAGCGAACTGAAACGCAAGCAGCGAATGTCAGAACTGACTACGGATGAAAAAAAACAGCTAGACGGACTCAAGGAAAAACTCGGAGACATGAAACTCGCACACCATGAGTTCATACTTGAATTGCAGACTGCATTCGCCACGAGTCAACGCTTGGATGAATTTCATGGAGACAACCTGCGCAGGTTGGAAAAATTCCAGAGGACACTGAAAAAGCTGGGGCAGGGCACTGTGCTGGTGCACTATTTTGTAACAGAAGATCAGCTCAAAATTATTGTATCCGGTCCTCGGTCATCAACACCGCCAGTGTGGAAACACATCGACATAAGCAGGAAGGAACTCAACCGAAAAATACTGGCCATGCGCAGCGCCTTGGTGAATCCGCACAAGAATCCTCTGCCACCAGCTCAGGCTCTTTATAGCGACCTGATCGCACCCATAGCAGGCATCCTCGAAACTTTCAAAGCCAAGAATCTCATGGTCTATCTGGACGACGCCCTGCGTTATCTACCACTGGGCGCGCTGCATGACGGCAAACAATATCTGACGGAAAACTATGGCATCGCAGTTTACACTGCCGCAGCAGATGTAGACCTGTTGGATCCCCCTTCCCCCCAATGGCGCATTGCCGGCCTTGGCGTCAGCAAGCCGTTCACCAGCGCAGGATTCTCCTCCCTTCCCGCGGTGTCTGATGAACTGGACGCTATCGTTAAAGAAGGGACAGATGATCAGCGGGGGATTCTTCCTGGCATATCCTACATGGATGACGCTTTCACACCTCAGCGGCTGGAGAACATATTGAGCGAAGACTGTCTGGGGGATGACTGTTATCAAGTTGTGCATCTGGCAACACACTACCTGTTCAAGCCAGGAAGCTGGAGCGACTCCTTTCTGCTCGCAGGAAACCAGACACTGCTGACCCTGGAAGACCTGCAGCGTGGCGATTACTATTTCGGCAACCTAGATCTGTTGACACTTTCCGCCTGTGAAACTGCCCTCTGGAGTGATGACTCCCGAGGCAGGGAAATCGAAGGACTGGGTACCCTGGCACAAAACAAAGGCGCCAGGGCAGTCATGGCGACATTGTGGGAAGTGGCGGATTGCAGCACAGCGGTCTTCATGGAGCAGTTCTACCGCAATAGGCAGCTACACAACAGCACCAAGCTGGATGCCTTGCAGCAGACACAACTGGCCTTCATCCGCGGTCAACTTTCAGATACCGCACTTCCGGAATGCACCAGCCGCGGAGTCAGCCTAGTGCCTGATTCTGAAGAGACAGACGAAGTCTTCACACCTTCAGCCACGGCACCGTTCAGCCACCCTTACTACTGGGCACCGTTCATATTGATGGGTAATTGGCAGTGATGTATTAGTACAAATCTGCGCTCATCGGGAGGATTGATTCGCGTCTTCCATGGCGCTCAACCCTGCGGGGCGCCGACTGCTGCCGGTTTGTCAAACCTGTAAGAGGCTCAAATCTGCCCTGAGACAAGCCATATCAATAAAACCCGCTCTCGGCGGGTTTTATTGATATGGCCCGCCCTAGAGGATTCGAACCTCTGACCTCACCCTCCGGAGGGGTGCGCGCTATCCAGCTGCGCCAAGGGCGGAAAGGGGAATTATAGCCGATT
The DNA here is from genome assembly GCA_964522855.1 of uncultured Sedimenticola sp. Taxonomy (GTDB): domain Bacteria; phylum Pseudomonadota; class Gammaproteobacteria; order Chromatiales; family Chromatiaceae; genus Thiolapillus. The sequence continues at coordinate 856 of CAZFXI010000125.1, read as the reverse complement.
TCATCGGCATCCCGGCTCCGATTGCTTTCTCGGGGTGCGAAGCATAGCAGATTGCGCTATCTTCAAAAAGAACTCTCTTTCATGGACACGCCGATATGAATCAGACCTGCGTCTATCTTGGAACAGAACTTGCTCGCTACGGTTTTGGTGACGAACATCCCTTTGGCACCGACCGCATGGGGGCTTTTCAGCGGGAATTCGAGCACCGTGGCCTGCAGCACCACACCCGGATTCTGGCGCCTGTTACCGCAAGCCGGGATTTGCTGACCTTGTTTCATACACCCACTTACATTCAACAGCTCGAAGAAAAATCACGAACTGGTAAAGGCTACCTGGACGGCGGTGACACACCCGCTTTTCAAGGTGTGTTCGAGGCTTCACTGACGGTGGCTGGCAGCGTTTGCCATGCAGCCGATCAACTGATGGCTGGAAACTGTACCCATGCCTTCGTCCCCATTGCCGGTTTGCACCACGCCCGCCGTGACGGCGCGGCCGGTTTCTGTGCCATCAATGACTGTGGCATCGTCATCGAACACCTGAAACAGCACCACGGGCTGAAGCGTATTGCCTATGTGGATATCGATGCCCATCATGGAGATGGTGTATTTTATGCTTTCGAGGATGATCCCGCCTTGATCTTTATCGACTTCCACGAGGATGGTCGCTTTTTGTATCCCGGAACCGGTGCCGCGACCGAAACCGGCAAGGGTGCAGCCAAAGGATACAAACTGAACGTGCCTTTACCGCCGGATGCGGATGATGCGCTGTTCATGAAGCTCTGGCCTGCGGCAAAGAGTTTCCTTAAACGCTTCGAGGTAGAATTCTGTATCTTGCAGGGGGGTGCCGACAGCATCGC
>CAZFXI010000124.1:0-6069 GCA_964522855.1 uncultured Sedimenticola sp. | reverse complement strand
TGGCGGCAGGACTGCTGGGCAAGCTGATGGCCAAGTCTGCCATCAAGGGCGGTGGAGTGTTGGCCGGTGCCGGTACGGGTGCGGCGATATGCAGCCCAACCGGACCCGGTGCGCTGGTTTGTGGCGCCATGGGTGGGCTGATCGCCTGGGTGGCGATAGACAAGGCAGTGATCGAACTGGACGAAGCCCTGAACCGGGATGAATTCGAGGTGGACATCCATGCCGCCATCGATATCCAGCAGCTGCAACTGAAACGGCAGTTGCTGGACGTTTATGGCGGTTTGCTGAAGCGACAGCTTGAGCCACTGAAGCAGTCCGGTCAGGATCTGGGCACTCCACCTGGTGAGCTGCGACCGGTGGATGTGTTCAATTCTGGTGAATAGGGTTGGATGGCCGCAGGAAACGCCGGCTTTTGTGCGCGTTTGACCGAAAGCGTGGGGCTTGCCCCGGTGATCCGTAGATTCAGTCTGGAAGACGTGGCAGGTTGTGAAAAACCAATTGGCGGCCCCTGTCATCCAGTACGAAGCGGCTGATGCCCGCATTGTTTACCTTCACCCGGTACCAGGTGGCGGGTGGTGCCTGCATCACATGACCCAGGGCGGCGCGGATGACGCCGGCATGGGCAACAACCAGAACGCGCTGGCTGGCGAAATTTCTAGCCGTGGTGTCGAAAGCATTGGCCACTCGAGTGCCAAAGGCCAGCAGGTCTTCCGCGCCCTGCGGGCGGTTGTGTACCGGGTCGGCATAGAAGGCCGCATACTCTTCCGGGTTGCTCTCCTGAATCTCCATCGGGCTGTGCCCTTCCCAGCTGCCGAAGCCCACTTCCCGAAAGTCCTGTTCCGTTCTCACGGGTAGCTGGTGCTGTTCTCCCAGGGCGAGGGCAAACGCCAGGCAGCGTTTCAGGGGCGAACTGACGATCTGGTTCCAGTGGTTTTTATCTCCCACCGCCTGCCACATCTGCCGCCAGCCCTTGTCACTGAGGCTGTCATCGATGGCTGCGCCGCGATACAGGCTGCCGCCCACTGGTTCACCGTGGCGGATGAAATCCAGGGTGGTAGTCATAGCCAGCGCACCAGATAATACAGCCGCAGACCTTCTGATGAGGGGGATGGACCATAGACCAGGGCGGCGTACAGGTCTTTCTCCGGTTGCGCGGCACCGATGGCATCAGCTTCGCTGTGCATGAGAGTGACACAGCCTTCCGGAAAACGTTTGCGCGACCGGCGTTTGGTGAGCACCAGCGCCGGATGTTGGGCCAGGGAGGTAGATGCGGGATCGATGACGATAGGTTGCATGAACTATCCGTATCTGGTGTTGAAATTACCGGCAAGTATTGCAGCGAGGGCGCAGCCCCCATGTAGGAGGCCCGTCCTGGGGCCGATTGCCCGGCGTTCTTTCATGCAGCGGAGTTGAGCGTCCGTATCATGAAAGCTGGTCTGGTGTGGATGATACCCACAACAGCAAGGCATAGCGAGTGCCTTTTCCCAGTGCGATGAACAGGGCTGACTGCAGTATTGGCATGCGCGCCCACCCGGCGGCAACGCACAGAGGGTCACCGATGACGGGTACCCAGGAGAGGAGCAGGAGGGGAGAGCCATGTCTTTCCAGCCAGGCCAGTGCCTGTTGCCGGCGGGGTTTGTGTAGACCCGCATCGGGAAAACGGTAGCGCAGCCAGCGTCCGATACCCCAGCTGCTCAGTCCACCCAAGGTGTTGCCCAAGGTGGCCGCCAGCAGGAGCAGTACGGGACTGTAGCTTTGATGGTAATTCAGCCACAGCAACAGGGCCTCGGAGCCGCCGGGCAGCAGGGTTGCAGCCAGAAAGCTGCTGAAGAACAGCCCCCAGAGTCCACCCTGGTCAGTCATGCGGATCGGGTGCAAGGACGAGCAGTACAGGCCCCGGGGATTGAATACGGCTTAGATGCTGGCCATCCCTGGCAAGTTCTCCCAGCTTCTGTTCGACCACGTGCGCTTCTTCCAGACCGCCGGGATGCCCCCGATAGGCCAGCACGGTGATGACGCCGCCGGGAGAAAGCAGCGCAGTAGCCTGTTCCAGTGCCGCCAGTGTGGTGGCACTGGTGGTTTTTCTGTTCTTGTCTCCTCCCGGCAGGTAGCCCAGATTGAACATCACGGCCTGTATCTTTCCGTGATACTCAGGCGGCAGTGTCGCCAGAAGATGCTCATGTCCCCGATGGATGAGGGTTACCCGTTCCGTCAGTGCCTGTGTCCTCAGCCTGTCAGTAGTGCTGTCCAGGGCCTGCTGCTGAATGTCGAACGCGAACACTCGGCCTTCGACGCTGACCTGCCGAGCGAGAAAACAACTGTCGTGGCCGTTACCTGCGGTGGCGTCGATGGCGAAGTCGCCGGGCTTGAGATACTGCTTGAGAATGCTGTGAGCCAGCTCGGTCAGGTGCATGAAGCTTCCTGAATACAGGATTGAATGAATGGCAGACTGAGGTTGTGGCGTTTTTCCGCCAGGGCTTTTTTGTCGAGCCGATCCAGAAGGGCCAGCAGGTCTCCGGGCTTGCGGCTACAGTGCGTCAGCAGCCACCGGGCGACTTTGGGTTTGAGTTGCAGCCCTCGCTTGTGTGCCTGGGTCTGCAGCAGTTCCCGGAGCCCTTCATCATCCAGTGCGTGCAGTTGATAACTGCCTCCCCAGGATAAGCGGGAGCCGAGGTCCGGCAGTTTCAGGGGAAGCCGGGCAGGGCTGCGGTCAGCGCTGAAGACCAGAGTCCTGTGCAGGCCGCGAGCGAGGTTGAACAGTATGAACAAGGCTTGTTCCCAATTGATATTGCCCGCAATATGCTGTACGCCATCCACGGCAATGATATCCATGGTGTCCATGCCGGTGAGCAGTTCCGGCGACAGGTGGTGAAGCTCTTCCAGCGGCAGGTAGGCACAGGACAGCCCCCGCTGTCCTGCTGCGCTGCACAATCCCATCAGCAGGTGGGTCTTGCCGCTATCGGGGGCACCGGATATGAACAGGGTTTCATCTTTTCTGCCTTGAGCGATCTGTGTCAGCAGGGTGAGCAATTGCCGGTTTTCCCCAGGCAGGAAGTCGTCCAGTGTCACCTGCGGACGCAGTTCCACCGCCAGGGGAAGCTGCTGGCTCATGCCAGTTTTGCCGCCAGCCGTGCCATCCGTTTGCCCTGGGCCTTGCACAGGGCTTTTTCTTCGTCGGAAAGGGGCAAGTTGCTGTCGCTGCCCGCCAGATGGGATGCGCCATAGGGGGTGCCGCCGCTGGTAGTGGACAGGAGTTCCGGCTCGGAATAGGGCAGGCCGGCGATGAGCATGCCATGGTGCAGCAAAGGCAGCATCATGGACAGCAAGGTGCTTTCCTGACCCCCGTGCAAAGAACTGGTGGATGTGAACACGCCGGCGGGTTTTCCCATGAGCGCACCGCCGAGCCACAGGCTACTTGTGCTGTCGAGAAAATATTTCATGGGCGCCGCCATGTTGCCAAAGCGGGTGGGGCTGCCCAAGGCCAGACCAGCACAGTTCTTCAACTCATTCAGTTCCACGTAGGGTGGGCCTTCTCCCGGAACAGGCGGGGCAACGGCTTCGCAGACTGCCGATACTTCGGGTACGGTACGCAACACCGCTTCCATGCCACCTTCTTCCACGCCGCGAGCTACCAGCCGCGCCATTTCAGCGGTGGCGCCCTGGCGGCTGTAGTACAGCACCAGTATGTAGCTGCTCACAGCAGTTCCAGCACTTTTTCCGGTGGACGGCCGATGGCTGCCTTGCCGTCCTTGATGACGATGGGGCGCTCAATGAGCTTGGGTGTCTCCAACATGGCGTCGATAAGCTGATCTCGGCTCAGGTCCGGGTTGTCCAGGCCCAATTCTTTGTATTCCTTTTCCTTGGTACGCATCAGCTCCCGGGGTTCCAGCCCCAACATGTCCAGCACCTGTTCCAGTTCCTCACGGCTGGGTGGAGTTTTCAGGTATTCGAAGATTTCCGGTTCCACCTGGTTGTCTTTCAGTAACTGCAGGGTCTGGCGGGATTTGCTGCAACGCGGGTTGTGATAGATCTTGATGCTCATGGCTGGCTCCTCTTGTATTTTGCATCAATTGTAAACGGGAACTCCGGCAGGGTGTAGGGGGTATCACAAACTGTTGTTTTTCAGTACCCTGTAAAAATCTTCACATACCAAGATGAATCATGCCTGTATTCCTGACCAATATCCTCGTTTTCCTGTTTCGCATGTTCAGGCGTTTCATCGCAGACGGAGGATTGGAACGGGCCGGATCCCTGGCCTATACCACCCTGTTATCTCTGGTGCCATTGATGACAGTGGTGTTTGCCATTCTGTCCGCCTTTCCTATCGCTGAAAAAGTCGGTGATAGTGTGCAGAATTTCATTTTCAACAATTTCATGCCGGCTGCCGGAGAAACGGTGCATCAATATCTGCTGGAATTCAGCAGCAAGGCATCTAAACTCAGCGGCGTGGGCTTTCTGGCCTTGATGGTGGTGGCGATCATGTTGATGGCGACCATCGACAAGACCTTCAATGCCATCTGGAATGTCAAACGCAAGCGCAAGCCACTGAACAAGTTTCTGGTGTATTGGGCGGTGTTGTCCATGGGGCCGGTGCTGATGGGCGCGAGTGTGCTGGCTACTTCCTATCTCGTCTCCCTACCCTTGATTTCAGAAGCTACGGCCAGTGGAATGGGACGCAGCCTGTTGGAATGGATTCCCACGCTGACTTCCGGAGTGGCTTTTACCCTGCTGTACTGGCTAGTACCCAATCGGCCGGTAAAGTTTTTACATGCCGTGCTCGGAGGGGTGGTTGCTGCTGTACTGTTTGAGTTTACCAAGCAGGGGTTTGCCTGGTACCTCACCACATTTCCTACATACGAGGCGATCTACGGGGCGCTGGCGGCGATTCCTATTTTCCTGTTGTGGATTTACCTTTCCTGGCTGGTGGTGTTGCTGGGTGCCGAGCTGACCTATGGTTTGGGTATCTATCACCATATGGTGCGTCATGGGGAAAGCGCTGCCGCAGAGCTGGAAAACATGATTTGCCTGCTGCGGCAACTGGTGCAGGCGCAGGAAAAAGGTCGGGCGACGGCTTTGCGAGACCTGCAACATTGTGGTGCAGATGCCGAGTACCTGCTGATCAAAATGCAGGCGCATCATCTGGTAGAGCGCAATGATAGAGGGCATTGGCTGCTGTCAAGGGACAGCCATGATCTTACCCTGTATGAGTTGTATCTGGCGACAGGGCATCGACTGCCGATTCCTTCCGAACCTGCCTGGCCTGAAGAACCAGCTCTGCAGAAGTTGTACCAGCGGGCGGATACAACCCTTGCACAGATATTGAATGTGCCTCTTGCTTCGCTACAGAACTGAACGTCCCTTTTTGATTTAGGTGATTAGCGCTAATCCTCAGCCGACACCCATGCCCCTGTTTTCAACGGTAGCTGAGCTTTGTACCTAATCACCTTGGATTTATTGGGCGGCGCGTCGTTCCTGCAGCTTGCGTACAGTTTCCCGTTGTTCCTTTTGTTTCGATGTGAGGGCAATGGCGTCGAGATAGGGTACAACGCCCTGGGCACGGATGATTTCCCGGCCCTTTTTGGAAAGCGCAAACTTGATGAAGCGTCTGATTTCCTTCAGCCGGGGGTTGTTGCGTGTCATGTAGGTGATATAGAGCGGCCGGTACAGAAGATAATGCCCGGTCTTGATATTTTCGTAGTCAGGCGTTTTGCCTTCCAGAGCAAGAAGTTTGACGTTTCGCTTCCTGGCACTGGAAATGCCGGAAATGCCGATGGCATTGGGATTTTCCTCGATGGCTTTTTCCAGTGGTCCCGATGAGGGATATTCCGCCGATCCTTTGAATTCCTGGTCGGGATTCCCCCATACCAGCAGCCGTAGGGTACGGCCCACGCCAGATATCTTTCCCTTGCGCACCAGCAGTTCGATTGGGGCATCATTGCCACCCAGTTCTTTCCAGTTGGTGATTTTTCCTTCGTACAGGTCTTTGACCTGCCTCAGGCTGATATCGGAAACCGGGTTGTCCTTGCTGACCATCACCACCAGGGCATCCCAGGCAACGGGAGTCATGCG
>CAZFXI010000123.1:0-6179 GCA_964522855.1 uncultured Sedimenticola sp. | reverse complement strand
CGAACCAGTCCGCAATCTCGTCGAAGCCTTCATCGCGGGCATCCTTGGCCATGCCAGGATACATATCGGTGTACTCGTGAGTCTCACCGGCAATCGCTGCCTTGAGGTTGTCTCCGGTAGCACCGATGGGCAGGCCGGTGGCGGGATCACCCACTTCTTCCAGATATTCCAGGTGACCGTGCGCATGGCCGGTCTCACCTTCTGCGGTGGAACGGAATACGGCTGCTACGTCGTTGTAGCCTTCCACGTCGGCCTTTGCAGCAAAATACAGGTAACGGCGATTAGCCTGGGATTCGCCAGAAAAGGCGTCTTTCAGATGCTGTTCAGTCTTTGAACCTTTCAGTGACATGTCAGTTCTCCTTTTTAGGTTAAATTGGAAACATACAGACAGACACCCGGAGATCTCTTGCGGGTGCTGTTTCTACATTTCGGAATGGTCTCGCCATCCTCGAAATGAACTATAGGTGAAATCTGACGAATAACTGAAATTGTTTGTAGCAATGTAGCCAATAGGCATTGGCTATGAGGATGTTGTTACACCTGGTCATTCCGGCGCACGACCCCAAGGATGGGAGGTACGAGCCCAGGGATGGGCGAAGGTAGAGCAATGCAGGAGCAATTGCCGAGAATGAAGCAGGAAGCCAGAATCGAGGCCGGAATCCCTGGCGGGCAATAGACCCCGGCCTACGCCGGGGTGACATGTATAGCAGTAGATAACTGCATTACTAGCAGCAGCCCTTCATGTCTATTAATTTTCCTTGGTTATTTATTCAAGCGCTTGATACAGCTTAATTTACTCGCAAGAACGGCTTCGCGTAGCACATCGATGGCCTGGGGCCGGGGAAAGCTCTTGCGCCAGGCCAGCGCCACAATGCGGCTGGGACTGGTATCGGAAAAACGCTTGATACTCACCAGGCGCTGGGAGAAACGGTCAGCGCCCGCGGCCGAGCAAGGCAATATGGTAACCCCCATGCCGCTGGCCACCATGTAGCGTATGGTTTCGAGGGAACTGCCTTCCAGATCGGCCATCGTGGTACCTTCTGCCATATTGCGCTTGCGGATGCAGTCCGGGCAGACTTCCAGTACCTGATCGCGAAAACAGTGGCCGGAGCCAAGCAGCAACACCTTTTCCTTGCTGATGTCTTCCATGCTCAGACGCTCCTTGGCATTCAGCGGATGAGAGCCGGGAACCAGCGCCACGAAGGATTCTTCATACAAGGGTAAGGTGAGTATGCCGTGCTCCTCGAATGGCAGGGAAATGAGAATAGCATCCACCTCCCCTTGTTTGAGTTTTTCTGCCAACACATGGGTATAGTTTTCCTCGATGATCAGCGGCATCTGCGGCGCACGCTCGGCCAGTTCCGTAATCAGGTAAGGAAACAGATAGGGACCGATGGTATAGATGGCGCCAATGCGCAGTGGCGCTACCAATTGGTCCCGACCGTGCTCGACGATCTCCTTGATCACACCCGCTTCTTCGAGCACCCGTTGCGCCTGGGCAACCACCTGTTCGCCCACGGGCGTCACGGTCACCTCGCCCTGGCGCCTTTCAAACAGCTCCACGCCCAGCTCATTTTCGAGTTTTCGCACTGCCACGCTCAGGGTAGGCTGGCTGATGAAACAGGCTTCAGCCGCCTTGCCGAAATGCCGGGCCCGGGCAACGGCAACAATATACTTCAGTTCGTTCAGTGTCATGCTTAAGGAGTGTATCAGAACAGTTGTGATACGAGAACCAGGCTCAGCCAGGGCACATAGGTAATCACCAGCAGCGCGAGGATCAGCACCCCCATCCAGGGCAGTGCCGCCCGTGTAACCTCGCCCAGACTCATGCCCGACAGCCCCGCCGCGACATACAGGTTCAACCCCACCGGCGGCGTGATCATGCCCACCTCCATGTTGGTGGTCATGACGATACCCAGGTGGATGGGATCGATGCCCAGGGATGTGGCGATGGGATGAAACAGAGGTGCCAAAATCAACAGGATGGCCGAAGGTTCCATGAAGTCCCCGGCAAACCACAGGATCACGTTCACCATGAGCAGGAACATCCAGGGCTCGGGATCGGACGACAACACGGATTGCGCCAGCTCCTGGGGTATACGTTCTTCGGTGAGTACATGGGCGAAAATCATGGCGCAGGCGATGATGAACAGCAGCATGGACGTCATCTTGGCCGCTTCCAGCATCACCTCCGGCACTTTCCTGAATCCCATGTCCCGATGTACGAACAGGGCGATGAAAGCCGAATACACTGCCGCAACGGCCGCCGCTTCCGTAGGCGTGAATACACCGCCATAGATGCCCCCCACCACGATGAAGATCAGCAGCAGCCCCCAGAAAGCCTTCAGGAAACACTGGAACAGGTGCTTCCAGCCCAGCCAGGGCTCGCTGGGAATGTCCATCTTTCGGGCAGCCACCCAGGTGGCGATCATCAGAAATGACCCCATCAGAATCCCCGGCAGGATGCCGGCAATGAACATCTTGCCCACGGACTCTTCCACCGCATCCGCGTACACGATCATGGGAATGGAAGGCGGGATCAGGATGCCCATGCTGCCGGAAGTCGCCACCACGCCCACAGCGAAACGCTTGTCATACCCTGCAGCGATCATTCCCGGAATCATGATGGAACCGATGGCCACTACCGTGGCCGGCGAAGAGCCGGAAATCGCCGCGAAGAACATGCAGGCCACCACCGTGGCCATGGCCAGCCCGCCAGGCATCCAACCCACCGCAGCCTTGGCAAAATTCACCAGTCGCTGGGAGACGCCCCCCGTGGTCAGAAAGTGCGCCGAAAGAATGAAGAAAGGGATCGCCAGCAGCGTGGTGTGCTCCATGGTGTCGAACAGCTTCTGGGCGATGATGATAGGTGAATCATCGGTAGCCAGCAGAGTGAACAGCAGGCTGGTCAGCCCGAGACTGATGGCGATGGGCACACCGATAAGCAACAGAAACAGCAGGCCCAGGAACAGGAACAGCGCTTCCATCAGATGTCCTCCACCTGCTTCAGGGCATCGGCGGCTTCGTTGGCGTGAATACGCAGGGTCTTGCCCCGGAGGATATCCCAGCCTACCTGCAGCAGGTGCAGAATCATCAGCCCCAACCCCACGGGAATAGCCAGGTAGGGAATCCACTGGGGCATCTGCAGATCCAGGGTCAGGTCACCCCATTCATAGATCCTCATCGTGTACTGAATGGAATACCAGAACACCAGGCCCACGAACAGCAGACACAGGGACACTGCCAGCAGGGCAATATACTTCTGCATGGCGAGAGAAAATTTCTCCACCAGGATATCTATGCCCAGATGGGTACCCGCACGGAAACCGTGGGCTGCCCCCACCAGCACCACCCAGGCGAACAGGTACTGCACCAGTTCCAGCACCCAGGTGAAACCGCTGTGAAAGACATAGCGGGCCACCACATTGGCAAACAACAACAGGGTGGCGGCCGCCAGGCCCACGGTGATAATAGTCTTTTCCAGGACCTCCAGGCCCTTGTCCAGATTCACCAACGCAGTCCGTGCCGGATCAGTGGCCGAGGAGCTTGTGGATCTCCGCCAGCAGGTCCTTGCCGATCTGCTTCTCGAACTGGGGCTCCACGCCAGCCACCGCCTTGCGCCACTGGGCCACTTCGTCAGGTGTCAGCTCCACGACCTTCGCCTTGCCGGCGGCTTCGATCTTCGCCCGGTCACCCTTGTCGGCCTCGGCGGCAAACTTGCGGTTGGCTTCTGTGGCTTCCGCCATGATGGCCGTGAGTTCCTTGCGAATATCGTCAGGCAGGTTGTTCCAGAATTCGGCACTGACTACCACCATGTAGCCCAGATAGGAATGGTTGGATACGGTGATGTAATCCTGGACCTCGAAGAATTTCTTGGAATACACATTGGACCAGGCGTTCTCCTGACCATCCACGACACCTTGCGAAAGTGCCTGATAGACTTCCTTGAACGGCAATTTCTGGGGCACGCCCCCAAGGGCCTTGATCATGGCCGCATGGACCTCGGAGCTCTGGATACGGAATTTCTTGCCCTTGAAATCATCCGGCACCTTCTTCAGCGGCTTGTCGCCACGGATGGAGAACACTTTCATGCCGTTGTCCCACAGGGAGATGGCCTTCAGACCCTTGCGCTCCAGGGGTTTGGTCATCTTGCCCATCAGCGGTGAATCCACCAGCTTGTGCACGTCGTTGATGTCGTTGAACAGGTAGGGAATATCGAAAGCCTGGATGGTGCGTGAGAACTTCACGAACTTGGACAGGCTGGGCGCCGCCATGATGCCTGTGGTCTTGCTGTCACTCAGGCGCATGGCCTCCATGACCTTGTTATCATTATACAACTGGGAATTGGGGAAGACCTCCACATGCACCTTGCCTTGCATGCGCTCGTTAACCAGTTTGGCAAACAGATCTGCCGCCTTGCCCTTGGGCGTGCCCGGTGCTACTACATGGGAAAACTTGATCACGTGTTCCTCTGCGATAGCTCCGGTTGCAGCCACCGAAAATGCTGCTGCCAGCAGCAATCCTGAAAATCTTTTCATCGTATGAATCTCCCGTATTGGTTTTTATGCTTTTTTTCAGCAGGTACTGCTGCAACCCGCCGCACCATCTAAAGATAGCATGTTCTTGCGGTATTGTTGCAAATGCAAAATGCACATGAGCTGCTGCTAATACAGTCTTCAATCCTGCCATTGACTCCCCGTGACAGAAAGTGCATAGTTTCAGGTCAAAATAATAAAGGATGTTCCATTGCTCCTGAACGGCGCAGTTAGAGTTCAGAAACTTCAGCTTTCATTGTCGCACCCTTCGACATCTGCCCTGCCTGTGCAGCGCATTGAGCCTGATTTTTACTTCTAGCACTATCTTCGCCCGAAAATCATCGGAACACTTGAAAATATTATCAACCCGAAGAAAGCCCCCCGGCGTCTGTATATATGCATGGCATGCCAAAGAGGAGGTAGAGGAATAGACTTATGCTGACCTATGACGAACTCAACGCACAAAACGACCACATTACCGAGCTTTCCAACGTACTGAGACTGCTGCTCACAGACCGTTTTCTCTGTGATTCAACCATTACTGCCGAGCTTTTCTGCCGCTTCGTGGACCGCGTCAGGGATCATCTGGAAATCACTGACAGAAAGCTGTACACCCAGTTGCTGACCAGCGGAGACAGCCACGTCACCACAGTCGCCAACCGCTTCATGGGCGGCTCGAAAGAGATCAAACGTATCTTCGCCGAATTCGTCAAGAAATGGTGCAACATGAAAAAGCAACAGCTCATGGTTACCGACTACGACGAGTTCGCCAGCATCACCGATGAGATGTTCGATATGGTGCTGGACCGCATTCAGAACGAGGTGGAACACTTGTACCCGTTACTGCGCAAGGTTCGCGAAGACGAAAAATACGCCGCCTGAACACGGGCTCTTCTGTCGGTAATTCAGTCCCGGGATCTGCCGGGGCTGTATATCACCCCACCCTGTTGACGATACAATTCGAGCACCTCCACGGCTTCATCGCGCAACACTGCCGGCAGCACCGCAATCTCACGCTGGCGTAAGGCCTCGATCCAGTCATCCGGCTTGGGACCTTCATCGAAGCCCAGTTTGCGGGCGTCCGCCTCGGTAGCCCCACTGACTACCCGGGTTACACCCGACCAGCACACAGCGCCAAGACACATGGCACAGGGTTCTGTACTGGTGACCAATTCATGAGCCGGCAACCCCCGTTGACCCAGATCATAGGTTTGCAACTTTCGTTGGGCCAGGCTCAATGCCATCATTTCTCCATGCAGCATTGACAAACCTTCGTTGACCACCTGATTTACTCCAAGGGAAAGCAACTGGCCGCTATGCCTTTCAAACACGGCTGCAGCAAAAGGACTGCCGGTGTCTCTGAGGACATTTTGCCTGGCCGCTTCAATCACCAACGCCATTCGCGCCTCTTCAGACTGCAAGGTACTGCAGGAATCGACAAAGTCTTTCACCCAGTCAGGCAGGGAAAAACAGATACGCTCAGCTTGCTTGCACATAACACCTCCTGAATCTTCCGAATCAGGATACCACTGCCGTCACCCGGCTTCCCGAACGATCCGCCTCGATGTCCAGACGCACATCGATACGTTCCTTCAGTTCCGGCACATGGGAAATAATACCCACCATGCGACCACCGGACTGCAG
>CAZFXI010000122.1:0-6352 GCA_964522855.1 uncultured Sedimenticola sp. | reverse complement strand
TTTACTTGAGTGCAATAGCCAGGGATTTGTATCCGCTGCTGGCCAGTTGCTTGCGCACATCCTGCATGGCGGCGGCGCTGCTATAAGGCCCGAGCTGGACGCGATACCAGATACTGCCCTTGATGTTGGCCTTGTTGACCTTGGCGCGCAATCCCAACAGCCCCAGTTTGGCCTTGAGTGCCTGTGCTTCCCTGTTGTTGCGAAATGAGCTGACCTGTACCACATAGCGCTTGCCACTGGCTGGGGGTTTGGTTGCTGGTGTGCCTGCTGCGGGTTGTGGCTGCGGTTTGACCGGTGGTGCTTTTTTGACCTGGCGCTCGATTTCTTCTTCCGGTACCAATACCTCCTGGTCCGGCAGCAGGTTGTAGAAATCAAAACGCGGTGGCTTGACCCTGGCAGGCTCGGGTGAAACCCGCTTGCGTTCCTGTCTGACCGTTCCTGTGCTGCTGGGTGGACGCGCCCCGATCCAGTTGTCGGTTGCCGGTGTCTTCGCGTATTTCAGGCACAGGAAACCCACCGCTGATGCCCCGAGAACAAACCCGATCAGCAGCCAGATCCACGCGGATACGGGCTTTTTCCCTTTGGCGCGTGATGCGCGACTCTTGTAATCCCTTCTTGCCATGAGCTACATATTCTCCGGGGCGGATACGCCAATGAGGTTGAGACCGTTGCGTAGCACTTCGCGGGTGGCCAGCACCAGCTTGATGCGGGCATCCCGTAAGGCCTCATCGTCCACCAGGAACTGATGGGCGTTGTAATAAGTATGGAAATCGTTTGCCAGATCACGTAGGTAATGGGTGAGCTGATGTGGTTCTTCGTTCAGTGCGGCGACCTCCACCACTTCCGGGTAGCGAGACAGGTTTTTCAGCAGCGCCAGTTCATGATTTTCGGTGAGTTGCGGCAGGTTTGTCTCTCCATCGGATGGCTCAATAGACAGTTTTTTCTCTGCAGCCTGGCGCAACACGGCGCAGATGCGCGCATGGGCGTATTGCACGTAGTACACCGGGTTGTCGCTAGACTGGGATTTGGCCAGATCCAGGTCGAAATCCAGATGCTGCTCGCATTTGCGCATCACATAGAAGAAGCGTGCGGCATCCCGCCCCACTTCCTTGCGCAGCTGGCGCAGGGTGACGAACTCGCCGGAACGGGTGGACATGGCCAGCTTCTCGCCTCCCCGATAGAGGATGGCAAATTGCACCAACAGCACGTCCAGTTTGGAAGCGTCATCACCCAGCGCCGTTAGCGCGGCTTTAACCCGCGGCACATAGCCATGATGATCCGCACCCCAGATATCGATCACCCGGTCGAAGCCGCGCTCCAGTTTGTCCACATGGTAGGCGATATCCGAGGCAAAGTAGGTCATCTGTCCGTTGTCCCTGACCACCACCCGGTCTTTCTCATCGCCGAAATTGGTGGAACGGAACCACAATGCACCATCCTTTTCATACACATGATCCGCCTGACGCAGCCGCTCGATGACTTTGGTCACGGCGCCGGATTCCATAAGGCTGCGTTCGGAAAACCACTCTTCATAGACGACACCGAACTTTTCCAGATCGTCGCGGATGTCGTCGAGGATGGTATTCAGTGCCAGCTCGAACACATAGCGGTAGCGGTTGTCGCCGAGCAGATGCTTGCAGCGTTTGATGAGCGCATCGATGTGGATTTCCTTGTCGCCACCGGCGGGTTCATCTGCGGGGATGTCCTTGAAAACGTCGTCAGCATCGAAGCGGTAATCATCGGCATGTTCGCGGTGCAGGGTGGCGGCGATGTCCCAGACGTAATCGCCCTTGTAACCGTTGCTGGGGAAGGCCAGTTCTTCACCGGCCAGTTCCAAATAGCGCAGCCACACGGAGACGGCAAGAATGTTCATCTGCCGACCGGCGTCGTTTACATAGTATTCCCGGTGCACCTCGAACCCCACGGCTTGCAGCAGGTCCGCTACCACGGCACCGTAAGCCGCACCCCGGCCATGACCGACATGCAAGGGGCCGGTGGGGTTGGCGGAGACGAACTCCACCTGTACCTTTTTTCCCTTGCCCAGATCGGAGCGGCCATAGTCGTGCGCCTGTTCGATGATCTGCGGCACCACGGCATGATAGGCGTCTGCGGTGAGATAGAAGTTGATGAACCCGGGGCCGGCGATTTCCACTTTGTGGATCTGCGTGTTTTCCGGCAGTGCCGCCACGATCTTCTCGGCCAGATCACGGGGCTTCATCCCCGCTGCCTTGACGTTGACCATGGCCGCGTTGGTGGCGAAATCGCCATGACTGGTGTCGCGGGTGCGCTCGATAACCGGCTGCTGCCGCTTCTGCGCATCCAGCACGCCGTCCGCTACCAAGGCGTCAAGTGCGGTGGAAACGAGTTTTGCAATTTGTGATTTCATCAACCATTCCGTGCGGTTAGCTGTTGTATCATTCAAGCTGAGCCGACCTGTTGCAGAGTGCTCAGCGTAACTTGCCATAATAACAGAAATCCGCTGGATCCATCTGTCGCAGCTGAACTGGATACGGGCTTTTGTCACAATATGGCAGGTTCTTGTTACAGGAAAATGGAATGCATATCTGGCTATTTCTGATTGTTTCTGCCCTTGGCGCTTATTGGCTGTTTGTCACGGTGATAGCGATACTTTCCGTGCGCAAGATGACCCGCGTGGAGGCGCTGCTGCAACCAGTAGATGAACCACAACGCCTGAAAGATCCCTGGGGTGTGTCTGCCTGGGCCAGGGATCACGATTTCACGCTGGACAACCAGTTCGATTTCGATGGGCTGGTGGGTGCTGGTGGGGTGAAGTTGGCGCTGGAAGGCTGGTATTCACCGTCACGGAAGCTGTTCCTGATGCATTATCAAGCCCTGGACAAATCCTATTATGAATTCATCAGCGGGCTGCAGGGCGGCTACAGCCTGGCCTCCAGCTACTCGGCTGATTCTCTGAGTCTGCCCTTCCCGCCCAAGGTGTTCATCCAGACATTCGAGGGCGCGTCGCTGGATGAATTGCTGGCAGCGCATGAAAAGACCCTGGCCTATCTCAAACAGCGTTTCGGCGCCGACAGGATGGCGCCAGATCGACCTTTGCGAACGCTGATAGTGGCCGCGGTGAGTGCGCAAATGGACTACATACAGAGCCTGCCTCTGTGGCAACTGCGCGCTGCCTGGTGGCATCTGGTGCGACGGCATCGCCTCAAAAACAGATCGGTGATCGATCTTATCGAGAGCGTGGACGGGAATCAGTAGAGATCCTGCGGATCCACATCCACCGACCAGCGCACCCGACCGGCATCGGGCAGCGTGGACAAGGCAGGCACGAAGGCATCCAGAAAGTGTTGCAGCTGGTTGCGATCCTTGGCCTGGAGCAACAGATGCGAGCGGTATTTTCCGGCGCGTTTCTGCATGGGGGCAGGCACGGGGCCCCATACCTGTATTTCATGACCCGCCTGTTTTTCCACCAGCGCCACCGCCTGCTGCAGAAAAGCTTCGGCGGTTTCTGCCTTGCTGGCGCTGGCGCGGATCAGAGTCTGGTAGCTGTAGGGTGGCATGTCTGCTTGCTCCCTTTCCCTGAGCGCTTCCTGGGCAAAGGCCGCATAATCGGACTGCACCAGGGTCTGCAGCAGCGGGTGGTCGGGGAAGCGCGTCTGCATCAGTACCCGGCCGGGATGTTCCCCCCGCCCTGCCCGCCCGGCAACCTGAACGATGAGCTGCGCCATGCGTTCTGCGGCACGGAAATCTGCCCCGAACAGCCCGCCGTCCACGTCCACCATGCCGACCAGGGAAACGCCGGGGAAATGATGCCCCTTGGCCAGCATCTGGGTGCCCACCAGCAGGCTGGCACGCCCTTCCCTGGCTTGCTTCAGCAGCTTGTCCAGGCTGCCTCTGGTGCTGGTGGAGTCTCTGTCGATACGCACCAGGGGGTGATCCGGGAACTGCTGCTGCAACACCTGTTCGAGTTGTTCTGTCCCCTGCCCCAGTGGGTGAAGTTCGGGTGAACCGCAGGCGGGACACAGCTCCGGCAGAGGACGTTCGTTACCGCAATGATGACAGACGAGTTTCCGCTGGCGATAGTGCATGGTCTGACGCGCATCACATCGGGGGCAATCCGAAAGCCAGCCGCAGCTGTAGCAGGTGAGTACCGGCGCAAAGCCCCGTCGATTCAAGAACACCATGGCCTGCCTGCCCTCAGACAGCGTGTCATCCAGGGCCTGCAGTAGCGCCGGTGACAGGCCGCCCTGCAGCCGCTGGTTGCGCACATCCAGCAACTGCATCCGGGGTTGTTGGGCTTTTCCTGCCCGCCGCGTCAGCCTGAGCCAGGTGTAGCGGCCATCCATGGCATTTTTCAGGGTTTCCAGGGAAGGTGTGGCGGAGCCCAGCACCACCGGGCAGTTGGCGCGCCGCGCCCTGACCAGGGCCATGTCCCGGGCGGAATAGCGGAAGCCTTCCTGCTGCTTGTAGGAGCTGTCGTGTTCTTCATCGACCAGCACCAGTCCCAGGTTCGGGATAGGCGCCAACACGGCAGAGCGCGTACCGAGGATGACCCGCGCCTGCCCCTTGCGCGTAATTTGCCAGGCCTGCTCCCTTTCGCCATCGCTCCTGCCGGAATGCAGGACGGCCAGTGGTCCGGGCAGCCGTGCTTCCACGCGGCGGATCAACTGCGGTGTGAGGGAGATCTCGGGCACCAGCAACAGGATGTTGCGCCCCTGCGCCAGCACCTGCCGGGCGACGCGCAGATAGACTTCTGTCTTGCCACTGCCGGTGACGCCGTCGAGGAGGAAGGCGCCATAGTGGTGCAGTTGTGCAGAGATCGCTGCAATGGCTTGCGCCTGTTCCGCTTCGAGGGTGAAATCCACTTCGGTAACAGAAGGTTCCACGCTGCTGCCGCTCATTTCCACCGACAGCCAGTCTTTGGCGCGCAGTGCACGCAGGATGCCATGTACGTTGTTGAACTGCTGTCGCAACTCACTCATGCTGGCATCGCCACCCCGGGATTTCAGCCAGCGCAGCAATTGCCATTGGCGGGGCGCCTTGTGCTCAAGACCCGCGAGAGTTTGTGCCTCGATCCTTGCCAGTCGTATCCTGTCCGGACGAGGAACCAGGGGGCGCTTTCCTTTGCGCAGGCGTACGGGCAAAGCAGACATCAGCACCTCACCGGTCGGGTGATGGTAGTAATCTGCAACCCAGCGCAAAAACGCCAGGTGGTCTGCGCTCATCAGCGGGGCATCGTCCAGCACCTTGTGTGCGGCACGCAACCGCTGCCGGGGAATGGCGGTCTGGTCACTGAGTTCCACCAGGATGCCACAGCGTTTCGAAGAGCCGAAAGGCACCAGCATGCGCTGTCCCGGTTCCAGGTTTTCTTCGGCTACATGCATTGGCGGCAGATAGTCGAAAAGACCATACACAGGGGCAGACAGGGCAATGCGTAGAATGGTGCTCATGAAGTCACTGCGCGGCCTGTGGATAACTTTGTGGATACCTTGACGATATGATTGCTATCTGCATGAAAAATCGACGAATATCGGTAGTTGGCAAAATGCGCCGAAAATGGTAGAAGTGTAAGTTTATCAAGAGCTTGGATTTATTCTCCAGGCGGAGGCAGATTTACCGGGCTTCACACATCCAGAATCTGGCATTGTTGTGTATAACAATATTCTAATATTCTTTTGCATCCTGTCACCGGGGCAGCTGTCGGCTGGGCTCTGGTCTGTGCCGGTTGATAATCCACACTTCACTCCGTATCATCCAGCCATGATCTTGCCCAAGCTGAATCCTGAAATGATGTTTCCTGCCCGTACAGCCAGTTTCATTGTGGTCCTCATTCTAGCACTGCTGATGGTCGGTTGTTCGTCCACCAAGCTGGCAGAAAGCTGGGAGGCGCCCGATATCAATGAACCGCCTGCGCAAAGAATCTTCCTGATCGCCCTGATCAAGGACCCGGTGACTCGCCGCTTCTTCGAGAAGCATTTCGTGGAGGAAGCCAGGAAAAAAGGCGTGGAGATCATTCCCAGCTATGAGTACATGCCGAATGCTACGGATCATGATGAGAAAGAGGAAATTGTCAGATTGGTCAACAAGATAGGTGTGGATGGTGTGCTCGTGGCGCAGCTCAAGGGCGTGCACAAGGAGTACAAGTACGTACCCAGCCGCCTGGACTGGTTTCCCGATGCCTATGGCAGCATGTTCTTCTACGACTATTATTATCAGAACTATCGGGCGATCTATCGGCCCGGCTATGTCGGTTCAGACAACTATTTCAGCGTGCAGCTGCGTTATTTCTCCGTAAAAACGGAGAAAATGCTGTGGGCGGCGAATACGGTAACCAAGAACCCGCGTTCCGTGGTGGGCACCATCGAGCAGATTGCCG
>CAZFXI010000121.1:0-6470 GCA_964522855.1 uncultured Sedimenticola sp. | reverse complement strand
TAACCGCTGAAAGCATCTAAGCGGGAAGCCCCTCCCAAGATTAATTCTCACTGGAACTTTAAGTTCCCTGAAGGGCCGTGGAAGACTACCACGTTGATAGGCTGGGTGTGGAAGTACAGTAATGTATGAAGCTAACCAGTACTAATTGCCCGTGAGGCTTGACCATATAACACCCAAGAGTTTTGGGTTATTGACTGCAATGACACTGTATAAAGTCATCTTTGATGGCCTGTACAACTAGATCAAACCGATTTTAGAGAGGCCGGATTCGTCCGGTGTTTCAAACCAGTTTGCCTGGCGGCAATAGAGTACTGGAACCACCTGATCCCATCCCGAACTCAGAAGTGAAACGGTACATCGCCAATGATAGTGTGGGGTTTCCCCATGTGAAAGTAGGACACTGCCAGGCATTTATTCCGCTGCTTTTGCACATCGATGTGCATTACAGCACAAGGCCTTTCATGGTCAAAAAAAGCCCTGATCGCATAAGCGGTCAGGGCTTTTTCTTTTGCTGTCTATAGGAAAAATTAAAATTGGAGCTGGATCAGCTGTGCATGCCGCCGCAGCTGAGTCCGGTG
The DNA here is from genome assembly GCA_964522855.1 of uncultured Sedimenticola sp. Lineage (GTDB taxonomy): Bacteria > Pseudomonadota > Gammaproteobacteria > Chromatiales > Chromatiaceae > Thiolapillus. Next base: position 5,892 of record CAZFXI010000121.1, on the reverse strand, counting down.
ACAATATCCGCAGCAATCTGCGCATATTTACTGGTTTTAAACTCTTTTTCAAAGCGGATGGCGGTTGCAGATTCGATGGTCAACCTCACATGTTTTGCTATGTCGGCATCTTTGCTAATGTTGATATCTCGTTCAGACTGAATAAGAGTGTCCTGCGTGTAGGTGCCGGAAATTGCAATCGATCCGGTGGCGCATTCAACAGCAGGGGTAGGACGTGACAGGAAAGTGGCAGTAACCGATATATTGGAATCGAGAGCAAGATTGCAGGCCTCGTCCCCTGTACAGTCTCCGCTCCAACCAGAGAAGTAATGATCATGCTCTGCAATAGCTTCAAGTAGAATTTCGGTATCTGTATTGAATGAAACAGTGCAATCTCCAGTACAATCGACACCGCTTCCAACGACCTTTCCAGCATTGCTGGTGTGAATAGATAGTTCTACCTGTGGCTGTGCTACGGTGAATCCCAGGTCAATCATCGAATAAAGCGTCGTATCGCTGAAAAATACCGGCAGATTGATCCAGCCGGTCATCAACTCATATTTCATGTCTCTTCCTTGAGGATCTTTGTAACCAGTTTCCCCTTGTCCTTGATTATTTTCATCCCAATGCCCATTTCGTGTGCCTTCGCCACCGTCATCCTCAACCGGGACATAGGAAAGGGCTGCATTGGGGCTGAACTCTATATTCCAAGCGTCTATGCCGTTTGTACCAGTATATTGGAAACTCTCCTTTGTATATGCTGAATTGAAAGACCAGAGTGTGCCGATACCAAGGACATGCCCCATTTCGTGCTCTATTACCGCCTGTAGAAAACCGTTGTTTTCCATTGCTGTCATGTCGGCACTGTCAAATTCCATTATGCCTTTAACGGCCAAGGTATGACCCGCTTGGCTAGTGATATTCGTGGGGCCAGCTCGTCCCAGCGTTCCCCATTGACCATCTATGTAATCAGATGACGCATCGATAGTAACACCGCTAATGGAAATACCCGGCTGATAACCTGAAATCCGTGATTCCCAGGCTGATTTTGCGGCAAGAAAAACCGCTTTTTGGCTGTCTGTCAATTCACCCGAAAAATTCAGGGTGATACTGAAGGGCGTATTTACGCTGAGAAGACTGTAGGCGCGGGTTTCCTTAAAACTAATTTCCGGCCTCGAAAAATTCAGGTAGAGCGGTGGTGTAGCGCTATACACGCTCGCTACAGACGTGCTGGTGAGTGCTATGATGCATGCGGTCAGTTTTTTTTGTTTCATGAGCCGGTCTTGTTGTTTCAGGCTAAAGAGATAGAGCCAATCCTAATTTCTTATACAGTCTAACGGAGGAAACTCTATTTATCATGAAGAACTTATTTGTTTTGTTAACTCTTACCGCACAGATTCATTTTCATGATTGTTTATCGCATTAACCCGAGATATCCCAAAAGGCATTTGTTTGAGGTAGTGCTCACTGTTGAGAAGCCAGATCCAAATGGCCAATGCCTGTCTCTGCCGGCCTGGATACCAGGCAGCTACATGATCCGGGATTTTGCCAGGAACATCGTTTCGATCAAGGCTTCCTGCGATGGGGAAACCGTGCTGCTTTCCAAACGGGACAAGCACACTTGGCAGGCAGAGCCGGTTTCCGGTGTTCTTGTGGTGGAATATGATGTCTACGCCTGGGATCTGTCTGTCAGGGGCGCGCACCTGGACAGCACCCACGGTTTCTTCAATGGCACCAGTGTTTTTCTGCAGGTTGTCGGACAGGAAGGCAGGTCGTTGCTGGTGAACATGGAGAGACCAGCGGGTGATGCCTTTTTGTCCTGGAAACTGGCCACCAGTCTGCCGGTGAAATCAGTCGATGCCCAGGGATTCGGGAGCTATATCGCCGATTCCTATTCTCATCTTATTGATTGCCCCGTGGAAATGGGGGAGTTTCAGGAACTGACATTTTCCGTGGAGGCTAAGCCGCACCGCGTGGTTTTCAGCGGTCGCTGCCGTTTTGATGCAGATCGTATTTCCCGGGATTTGCAGGAAATATGCGCCTGTCATGCGACGCTGTTTGGAGAACTTCCGGTAGACAACTATTTGTTCCTGACCATGGTGGTGGGTGATGGCTACGGTGGGTTGGAGCACAGGGATTCGACGGCGCTCCTGTGTGAACGGGATGATTTGCCTGCCAAAGGCATGAAGCAACCCACCAAAGGCTATATCAAGTTTCTCGGATTGTGCAGCCACGAGTATTTTCATCTGTGGAATGTGAAGCGTATCCGTCCCCAATTGCTCAAGCAGGCAGATCTGTCTTGCGAAGTACACACCGAATTGCTGTGGGCATTCGAAGGCATCACCAGTTACTACGACGATCTGGCGCTGGTGCGCAGCGGTCGCATCTCCCGGGAACGCTATCTGGAGCTTCTGGCACAGACGGTGACAAGAGTGATGCGTGGCAGTGGCAGGTTGAAGCAATCGGTAGCCGAATCCAGTTTCGATGCCTGGACACGCTTTTACCATCAGGACGAGAATGCGCCCAATGCCATTGTCAGCTATTACAGCAAGGGTGCGCTGGTGGCACTGGGTCTGGACATGCAACTGCGTGAACACACCCAGGAGGCCTGTTCACTGGATCATTTCATGCGCCGGCTCTGGGAAGATTTCGGCAAGCGGGACATCGGCGTGAGCGAAGACGACCTGGAAAAGTTGGCCAGTAAAATGGCGGGAACTGATCTTTCGGCGTTCTTCTCTCAGACGGTGCACGGTACCGATGATCTGCCCCTGGAAGCCTGGCTTGCCTCTCTGGGCCTTGGCTTTCGGCTGCGCCGGGCAAGGCACCAGGATGACTGGGGTAATGTCTGCGAGCAGCCGGAAACCTTGCACCCCAGGCCGGCGCTGGGTGCGCGCTACCGTCAGCAGGGTGATTTCGTGGAGCTGGTTCAGGTGTTTGATGATGGTGCTGCTCAGTGCGCAGGCTTGTCTGCAGGCGACAAGCTCACCGCCATCGATGGGCTGCAGGTCAGCGAAAAAAATCTTGATACTTTGCTGGAGCAATTTGCGACGGGCGATGAGGTGTCGGTACTGGCTTTTCGCCGGGACGAGCTCATGTCCTTCACACTGCCCATTCAACTGGCGCCTCTGGATACCTGCGAACTCTGGCTGTTGCCGGAAGAACAATGCACACCTCAGCAGCTTGCCCGCCATCGCAGCTGGTTGAAGCAGACGTGAACGGTGAACCATATCGCCTGTTGCGTGTGCTGGCCGACGGACATTTTCATTCCGGGGAAGTGCTGGCCGAGCGCTTTTCCGTCAGTCGTGCCGCCATCTGGAAGCGGGTTCGGCAACTAAATGCGCTTCCCGGTATCGAAATCCAGTCGGTGCGAGGCAAAGGTTACCGCCTTTCCGAAGCTCTGGCTCTTCTGGATGCGGATGCCATCCTGGCACAACTCGCGCCGGATCTGCGGTCGCGTTTGCCTGAGCTACAGCTCCTGCCGGTGATCTCCTCGACCAATGCCTTTCTGCAGGAACAGGCCAGCCCGCTACTGCATTGTGGCCATGCCTGTGTTGCCGAGTATCAAACTGCCGGGCGTGGTCGCCGGGGCAGACAATGGGTATCGGTATTCGGCAACAACCTGTACTTGTCCCTGGCGTGGCGTTTCGACCTTTCCATGGCCGATCTGGCGGGTCTCAGTATCGCTGTAGGCGTGACTATCGCCAGGGTACTGGCATCTCACGGCCTGCAGGGGCATGGGCTGAAATGGCCCAATGATGTGCATATTCACGGGCGCAAGCTCGCGGGTATACTGGTCGAAGCTAGCGGGGAAGTGGACGGCCCCTGCCAGGCCATCATCGGGGTTGGCATCAACGTCCGGATGTCTGCTACAGCCGCCGAAGCCATTGACCAGCCCTGGACGGATCTCGCCTCCTGTCTTTCTATCCTGCCAGATCGCAACCAGCTGGCGGGTGATTTGCTCAACAATCTGCTCGAAACCTGCATGCGCTATCAACAACAAGGCTTGCGCCCCTTTTTGCCGGGTTGGAAAGAGTATGATATCTACCTGGGTAAAGAAGTGGATCTGCTGATGGGAGACAGGCTATTCACTGGCACTTATGCCGGCCTGAACGCACAGGGCGGGTTGATTCTGGATGGTCCCACAGGGAGAAAAACCTGGTACTCGGGGGAAGTGAGTCTGCGGGGAAGAGACTGAAATGTCGGCAGTATTGTATATTGATCTTGGAAACTCGCGGCTGAAGTGGCTGTATGATCAGGAAGACGGCATTTCCTCCATGCAGGCGCTGGAATACGTAGACAACAAATTGCAAGAGCAATTGTCTGCACTATGGAATACAGACGCCAAACCCGAGCAGGTCTGGATAGCGTCTGTTGCCAGCGCTGTGGCTTTTGCGCAGTTGATCAAGTGGGTGGAAGCACATTGGCATGTCATTCCCCGTATCATGAAAGTTTCAGAGATGGCCTGTGGTCTCAGATGCGCTTATCAACAGCCGCAGCAACTGGGGGTGGACCGCTGGGCTGCCCTCATAGCCGCCTACGCTCACTATCCCCATGGCGCCTGTGTCGTTGATTGCGGCACTGCTGTCACCCTGGATGTGGTCAATGGAGAGGGACAGCATCTGGGTGGTTTTATCCTGCCCGGTGTGGGCACAATGCAGCAGGCATTGCTACAGCGGACTGCCATCCAACCGAATGCTGGAGTGGATGAGCTCAGTCAGGAGTGGGGGAATGATACTGACAGTTGTATTGCGCTGGGAACACGCAAGGCGATCGTGGCACTGATAGAGCAATCCATTGAACGCATGCAGGCTGGCGGGATTTGTGATCCCGGGCTGCTTATTACGGGTGGTGAGGTGGAGCTGATCGAACCGCTGATACAGATTGACTACCAGCGTCGGGATTCACTCGTACTGGAAGGCATGAAAATCTACGCACAAGAGCGAAATTGATGATACGACTGTTACTGGGTCTTTTGATCGCAGCCAATGTGGTTCTGTTTCTGTGGATCCAGTATGGAGATTCTGCGCGAAAGCCCGATCAGCCAACGCAGATATTGAAGCCGGATTTTGGGAAAATCCGTCTGGTGCAGGAAATGCAGGTTTTATCTCCTCCTGAGCCGCAGCAACAGGATGATTCGTCACCAGAGCCTCAGACGCCAATCCAACCCGAAGCTTCGGTGCCTGAGTCACTAGCACAAGTAGAAACTGAAACTCCTGACTCCGAATCTCCCGCGCCTGCACCGATGCAAGTGCCGGAGCCAGATCAGGGCGCAGTGGTAGAGACGACACCTGAAGTGCAGGATGAAGCACAGACTGATGCGGAGACAGTGGCCACGTATTGCGGTGAACTGGGGCCAATACGCAGCAGAAATATGGCCGAAGGGTATCGGCGCACGTTCTTTGGCGATGAATCTGCAGAGGTAAAGGTGGAAGCCAGACCGGGCACAGAGAATGTTGGCTATTGGGTGATGATTCCAGCCTCGCACAATGTGACAGATGCCGAAGAGACATTGAAAAAGCTGCAGGCAGCGGGCTTCAATGATCTGTGGCTGATACGCAAAGGGGAGAGCAGGAACGCCATTTCTCTGGGATTGTATACCAAAGAACGCTATGCGCAGCGCCATGCGGATACTATTCATAACAAGGGGTTTGACCCGGTGGTGGTGCCAAAACAGAAGAATACCCGTGTGTATTGGGTAGTGTTCTCCGGTATCGGAGAGGATAAGCTGCAGGATATCGAGGACGACAAATTACCCGCCGATGCGGCACTGCGGAAAAAAGTTTGCAAACAGGCTTTGACTGGCAACTGACAAGCTGTAAAATACGCAGCCCATGCCGGTGTAGCTCAGTTGGTAGAGCGCCTCACTTGTAATGAGGATGTCGTGGGTTCAACTCCTGTCACCGGCTCCATAAA
>CAZFXI010000120.1:0-6540 GCA_964522855.1 uncultured Sedimenticola sp. | reverse complement strand
TTTCCTCCCCATTGGGAACGATAATGGCATGAGCCGTACCATCGGCTTCATCCGTAGTTGCACCCAGGACAACGCTGGTAGCGGTAATGCTTGAGGTTGTGGGAAGGGACAGGTTTGGTGGGGTGGTGTCAGCTGCTGCCGAGGTGGTGAACGTCCCCTCTACTCTGGAACCGGCATCCTCATTACCGGCAGCATCCTCGTGGACAACCACGAACCCATAAGCTGTGCTCGCCGTCAGCCCTGCAGTTGAAGTGAATGTGAAGGCACCAGTTGCACTGATGGCCAGGTCAGCAGCAACAGCCACCTGATTTCCATAGGAGCCATCAATAATCTGCTGGTTGGTCGGGGTACTTTCCTCCCCATTGGGAACGATAATGGCATGAGCCGTACCATCGGCTTCATCCGTGGTTGCACCCAGGACAACGCTGGTAGCGGTAATGCTTGAGGTTGTGGGCAGGGACAGGTTTGGTGGGATGGTGTCACCACCTCCTGACTCGAATACTTCAACAGAGATAAGACCGGCGTCCTGATCGTTTGGAACCGTCCATGACCAGCCCATGCCGACCGATCCCCCGGTAGACACTTCGCTACTGGAGAACTGTGACTGATTCCCTCCTTGATTATCCTGCTCAAAATCTGAAGTTTGACCAGCTGCCGGGGTAAACCCGGCTCCAGAGGAGGTTACCCAGATATCCAGGAAATCCACAATCAATGAACCACTGATCGTCCCAGTGACGGTGTTTGAGATACTGGTTTGATTGGTGTTTGTGGCCAGCACTGGGGTACCTATTCCGGAGCTGCCGCCGAAGCACCTTACAACCGCATTGATCTCTGACACGGTAGACGGCGTCGTTACCACTACATCAAAGGTACCGGCATCCGGGGCATCCAGTTTCCACAAGCTTTGGCGTAAATTGGGGTCACCGTAGGACTGCGAGGCTATCTCTGTGGCTGCCACTCCGTTGAATGTCACTGCGTTTGCCGGCGTGCCGCCGCCGGTATCGAAGGTGCTGACCTCTACCAGCATCCTGTCTCCGGAAACGCAGGTATAGGAGAAAGTCTCCGACGCTGTGCTACCTGTGGAGTTATGACCTATCGGGGTCCTTTTTACAACGGGCATCTATGTCTCCTTATCCAATGACCAGTTCGCTGCCGGAACCCTCAAAATCAAGGTAATCAACCCCGCCGTCAGGAAGCGTTTTCTCTGTTTGTCTGGTGTAATACCCAACCACCGGCTTCCCTGAAGTAGTGTCATTGTAAACAACGGCAAACTGGTATGGGCCGATAGACCCGCCTGAAGCCTGCAGAATGACAGTATCAAAATCTATGTTGGCGGATCCCTGCACTATTGCGACTGTAACCACCAGGGTTACACCTCCAGATGCGTACCCATTCCCGCCCGCCACCTCATTCGGGGCAATATCAGCCGTATATGACGCATCGGCGACTTTGCTCGGGGATATGTTGGTGAGACACAGCTTGAATACATGAGAAACAAAGTCATGCCGCTTTGTCGCAATATCTTCTGAAAGTACGTCGAATTTCTCCAACTCTGACATGCAAGCCTCTTAGGAATACGCCAAAGACAGCCGGTCATCCCATACTTTGTCAAAAGTATCAGTACCCCCGGCAAACACCTCGGTAACATCGTCATCAGCAGCAATGGCTATCCGGCTGATACGCCATACGGCAGCAGATTCAAGGGCCCCCGGGGCTGCCTGCCCCGTGTACAGTAAGGTATCGTCAATCACATCGGTTCTCTTGGTAAACACCGGCAAATCCTCTATTGATCCACTGACCCCGGGAGGCCCCTGCACCCCCAGAGAAAACATTTCCGTTTCCGGAACGACTGTCTGTACCATTTCCACCATCTCAGTCTCGACGAACTCGATAGCGGGGTCCAGCAGGGCCACGGTCTCCGTATCCCTGATCTGCACGACCTCAACACTTCCCTCGTCTTGAGAGGCCTCGATAACCTGATCAAACGGCTGTACGACATCAACCATTACAGCGTCTGCTCATCAAACAGCTGGAAAGTGCCCCTGAAGAGCTTCCGGACATCTCCATTGGCGAACGTAATGTCCAGATCATAGTAAGCCAGGCTCCAGCCAAATCCAGCCAGATCAGCTGCTGAAATGTAGAGCTGGACCACTCCAGCCTCACTGTCAGGCTCCAAAACAATGCCGCCATTGGTCGTAGACAGCGTAAGTAGCAGCGCCCCGCCAGCGTCACGGAACTCCGCCTTGGCGGTAGCTCCCGTCAGGTCCACCGGCGCCTGGTTAATCCTGTCTTTCCCTGTCGTCCAAGGTATCGAGTAGCGGAAGGTACTACCTTTGTCCCACTCGAAATTGAGTTCCTGTGATGTCCTGTTTACCAGCACTGCCGTCATATCATTCTCCAGAGCGAATAGTTTTTACGACCTGATGGCCACTGCCCCGGCAGATTTCCCGGGCATTTTCCACGTACCGGCCCCGAAAATCACCGTTATGCCCGATGACCTGATGGCAGGCTGGCTTCCGGCAAAGCATCAGCATGTTCCCTTTGTTGCCCGCTTGATCCGGGTCGACTGAAACGGGAATGACGTGGTGAACTTCCAGCCGCTTTGTTCTTCCGCACCAGGCGCAGAACTGATTTGCCGGCCAGCTCCTGAATTCCAGCAGCGATTTCCTGACAGCCCATAGCCGGCGCACGCCCCGGGTAAGCTCAGTTGGATTTCTCAGCACATAGCGAGCGAATTCAAAAGCCATGGTGTCGTGCCTGAAACGTGGACAGTCTCAAGATTATAGCAGGAGAGTCCTTCGTGGCAACAAGTTCTAGCGAGGGGCTTTGACGTTGGCTCCGACTCTGGCCTTTCTGATCATGGACCCGGGCGTTATCGGCACGGTGGCCAGACCCTCTCCTGCCATGATGTCAGCGATCACCAGATAGACCAGGGCAAAGAAATAGTGGTTCTCTTTTGAGGTTGACGCCCAGTGCTCAATCTTCTCACCGGTGGTATCCGATATTCGGGTCACCCGCTTCATGGTTTGCAGGTGCTTCTTGATCAGGTTCATCTCAGGATGGTCCGACATGAAGCGGATCTTCCCGCCATTAAGCCGCTTTACCACCCTATCAATAATTTTAGTACGAGCAGCATTCACGATTTGTGTCGCTTCATCCATTTCGATATCGGTCAGCCGCTTTTTCTGCCCCCGGGTAAAGTAGCAGGCCCAGGCCTGATGGTAGGCCGTCTCTGAGATGAGTTGTTGTGGCGCTGAGATATCCGGCCCGGCATCTACTACCGCCCGCCAAATCCCGTATTGCGCCATGCGCTCTTTCCATGTTGAAACCAGCGTCCCCTCTCCATCCTGTTTCACCCGCTCAGCCCACAGAATATCCAGGTAATCACCGGTGCGCTTCCCAATCAACACATGTGACAGCTTGCCCACATCAGACCCCAGCACCGCTCCGATACTCGCCCCCGTATGTGGTGTCACTCCCGGTGTCACCGCCGCCTTCTCAACTGCTTGAATTACAACGGAATTTTCTGCATCCTGAAAAGCCTTGCCCAGCCCGAAGTTAATCCAATCCGCGTGCCTTTCATAATTATCCACCCCCGCCAGTATCTTCTGACAGGTGTTGATAGCCGGCACATCCAGCGGCGAGACGTAAAAGGTTTTGTGGTCTTTCTCCGGATGGTGATGCACCCACGCCCGCTTGGCAGGATCCACCATATTGGCCTGGGTAATTTTCCGGCGACACCCCGGGCACCGCACATAGGAGTTGTCGATCTCCAGCCTTGGATCCGCCAGGTCTTTTTTAGAGAAATTGACCAGATTATCTTCTTCCCACCCCGGCAAAAAGATATCTTCCAACGGGTCGATAGACACCCACTGCCCGCATTTCTCATGCCAGACCATGTAGATCCCCTGTGTCCCCGTCTTGTGCAGCTTGTCGATCCCGTACCCGGGCAGCGTCGGCGTGCTGAACCTGGTAACCACGCTCTGCCCTTCCTTGTTGTGTCCCAGACGAGAATAGAACGAAGTAAGAACAGACTGAGAACAGAAATCCAGCTCATCCATGACCAGCCCCTTGGCCGGCACCGAAATTGACTGCCTGGCCGTCTGCGCCCCTGCGAAATAAATGAAACTGTTCGCAATCCGCTTCAATTCCGAGCTGTCCACCTCTTTTGACAATTCTCTTGAAAGCTGCGGCGAAAACTCGATAACCGGATCGAAACGTGTGGTTGCAAACCGCCGTGCAAAAATCAGGCTGGGCAGAATGTACATGAAGTTGCTGGATTGATACAGCGAAGCCAGCGCCAGGGTCAGCCGAATGGATGTCTCCGACATGCCGGTCTGTGCCGCTTTAATGACCGAGGTGTACTCCGCCTCTGACTTCAGGATTTCAATTTGGTATTCGTGATCCTTGAACGACCATGGCTTCGTCGGATCCGACGGGTCCTTGGTGTTGTCGATGATCCACTGGGGAATTGTCGCACGGCCCAGTTTCCTTTGCGCAGAAACCCGAAGCCGGTCGTACCGGGCTTGAAGCAGGGGATGGGCCATAGGCTATTTCTTGGTTACGTGATAGTCACAGATGCGGAACCGAGGCAGGTATATCTCGAAGTCGCCCAACCTACAAACCTTGGAGAAGTTTTTTTTCTGGTCTCTGGAAAACTCACAGTCAGTACAACAGGGGACAAAGGAGAATTCTTGAAACTCTTTCGCTGTCTGAATCACCAGTCGGCCCTCGCAATCATCCAAAGTGCCAGCAGCACGGGAAACATGGCAGATATCAGTGTGATAAGAAGAAAAGCGATGTATTGGCGCAGCTTCGAGTGGTGGGTTTTTACCCACGGCAGTATATGGTGCATTACGCAGCCTCCACGGTATCAAGTTTTTCCTGTAAACGGGAAAGGAATTCTGTCTGGTGAGCTTCGTCCATATCTTCCAGGACAGAAATGACGGCAGCGTCGTATTGCTGCTGGTAGTGTTTGTTTTCCAGTGCATCTTTGTTGCGAAGGATCATACCCAGCAGAGTGGATATCGAGGAAATGGCTTCTTTTCCCTCGCGGATTGGAATGTCTTTCTTCAGATGGCCGTTGCTGTCCATTAGCCTGGCCTGCATGGCCTGGGCCATCTGCTTTACGTTGTCAACCAGGTCAGAAAGGTTCACTACCTTGCCCAGGGGCTGGGAGGGTGGTTGGGGTATTTCTGAATCTGCCAAGTGGTCTTGCATGGGCCGTTTCATCGCTTTGGGTACCAATAAGTATAGCTAACTGCCTGTTATTGGGCAAGACAGGCCGCAGAGGTAAAAATTTGTAAAAAATTTTTATTCGGGATCGGTTCAGGCTTTTTCTGTGCAGAAAGGGTGCGGGTTTGTCCATTTCAAGCGCATTTAGTGCGGGTTTGTGGTGAAGATTGCGGGGTTTTGAGGGGGTTGTGAGAGAGGTTTAGGGGGTGGCTTAAAGTGAGGGCCGGAGGGTTGCAGGGGGGTTGCCTGGGGGTTGCCTGGGGGTTGCCTGGGGGTTGCCTGGGGGTTGCCGGGTGATGGCTGGTTTAAAATAGGGATTGCCGGGGCTGGCTGGTGCTGACTGGTTTAAAATGGGGATTGCCGGGGCTGGCTGGTGCTGACTGGTTTAAAATGGGGTTCGTGTTGATTTGGGGACTCGGAGACATGCTCTGGCACGATCCTTGCATAGTTTGGGATGGGGGGCTACTTGTCATATCGCGCCAATATTGTGACAATTTACGGCACCGGTGACAATTTGCGGCACCACTATATAAATCAATGACTTACGAGCATACTTGACCAATCACGCCATCAATGTGACAATTTGCGGCACCTCATGCCCGTATAAATTAAGGTGATACGCTTGTAACTTGTTGATTTATAAAGGATTTTCAAAGTTGGCACGGGGATTGCTACTATATTACTGTGACCGGGGGAACCCTAGTCATAGTACAGACGGAGAACCCGCCTGGAAACGGGGCACCTTTGCCCATAACATGAACCGGGACATGTCCCGATTTGGAGCCTATATCATGAACGCCAATACCTACAATCTGACTCAAATCAATACTTCTCTTGAATCTACCGTGAACGCACTGGTAGACCTGACCGGGGCGGCTAACCTGTACGGCAGCCGCCGCAAAGAACTGATAGCCGAATGTCTGGGAGCGTCTACCGATGCAGTAGACTCGCACCCTACCGCCACAGACCGCCTAAGTCTGTTGGGCTGGGCGCTAACTAAACTGTACGCTGAATTTCATGCGGCGCTTGTAACCGCCTATGCCGGGGATAGTGGCCTTATCAGCAATGAACTTGATAAGCGTTTTGAAGCCGACAAACGTGCTTATAACAGATACAACGAATCTCAATCGGTGCAAACCACGGTTTACGGGGCGCTGATTGGCGTCGGTATCCACGCCAGTATCAAAAAGGGCGTTGTATCTGTAACCTGCGACTATATCGACATTGCGCCGGTCAGTGAGAATACAAGCGAACCTGCCAGCAACCCGGAACCTGCCAGCAACCCGGAACCTGCCAGCAACCCGG
>CAZFXI010000119.1:0-6731 GCA_964522855.1 uncultured Sedimenticola sp. | reverse complement strand
TGGCAGGCGCTAAAGAGATACGCACACAGATCGGCTCCATCAAGAACACGCAGAAAATCACGCGTGCGATGGAAATGGTTGCCGCAGCGAAAATGCGCAAGGCGCAGGATCGCATGCACGCATCGCGTCCGTATGCGGAAAAAATGCGCACGGTGATTGGTCATCTGGCCCTGGCACACCCGCAGGTGAAACACCCGTTCATGCAAAAGCGGGACGTCAAATCCGTGGGTTATATCATCGTTTCCTCTGATCGTGGCTTGTGCGGAGGCTTGAACAACAACATGTTTCGCCGGTTGGTGAAGGATGTGCAAAAGCTGCATGATGATGACATTGCAGTGCGCTACTGCCTGATCGGCAGCAAGGCTGTCGCCTTTTTCAGCCGCGTGGGTGGCGACGTGCTGGCCCAGGCGATTCAGCTGGGTGAATCGGCGCACATGGATGATCTGGTGGGTACCGTAAAAGTCATGCTGGATGCCTATATCAATGGCGAAGTGGATGAAATACGCGTCGCCTATAACCGTTTTGTCAATACCATGACCCAGGAACCGATCATGGAACAACTGGTTCCGCTGCCAGAAGCAGATGAAGAGGAAGCAGACAAGCTCAAGCATCATTGGGACTATATCTACGAGCCGGAAGCGAAAGATGTCTTGAATGATTTGCTGGCGCGCTATGTCGAGTCGCTAGCCTATCAGGCGGTGGTGGAAAACGGCGCCTGTGAGCAATCCGCACGCATGGTGGCGATGAAGGCCGCTTCCGACAATGCCGGCAGCCTTATCGATGAACTGGAACTGGTGTACAACAAGGCGCGGCAGGCGGCGATCACGCAGGAAATTTCCGAGATCGTCAGTGGCGCAGCTGCCGTTTAGAGAATTTAGACTTTTGTTATTCGTCGTCATGAGACGACACGAACATAATATTAAGAGGATCCGCACATGAGTACGGGTAATGTGGTGGAAATCATTGGTGCCGTGGTAGACGTGAAGTTTCCACGTGAATCCATGCCAAAGATCTATGATGCACTGAAAATCGAATCGGAGAACCTGATTCTGGAAGTACAGCAGCAACTGGGTGATGGCGTGGTGCGTACCATCGCCATGGGATCGACCAATGGCCTCAAGCGGGGTTTGGATGTGGCCAATACCGGTGCACCCATCACCGTGCCTGTGGGTCAGGGTACCCTGGGCAGGATCATGGATGTTCTTGGTGAACCGGTAGACGATGCCGGCCCGGTGAAGGCTGACGTGGTGATGCCGATTCACCGCGAAGCGCCCAAGCTGGAAGATCAGGCTACTACGACGGATGTGCTGGAAACCGGTATCAAGGTTATCGACCTCATCATGCCCATCGTCAAGGGCGGCAAGGTCGGCCTGTTCGGTGGCGCCGGCGTGGGCAAGACCGTAACCCTCATGGAGCTGATCCGCAACATCGCCGTGGAGCACTCCGGTTTCTCCGTATTCGCCGGTGTGGGTGAGCGTACCCGCGAGGGTAACGATTTCTACCATGAAATGAGCGAAGGTGGGGTGCTGGACAAGGTATCTCTGGTTTATGGCCAGATGAACGAGCCTCCCGGTAACCGCTTGCGTGTGGCCCTGACCGGTCTGACCATGGCCGAATATTTCCGTGACGAGGGTCGCGACGTACTGATGTTCATCGACAACATCTACCGTTACACCCTGGCGGGCACCGAGGTGTCGGCACTGCTGGGGCGTATGCCTTCTGCGGTAGGTTATCAGCCGACCCTGGCCGAGGAAATGGGTGTGCTGCAGGAGCGCATCACCTCCACCAAGACCGGTTCCATCACTTCCTTCCAGGCGGTCTATGTGCCTGCGGATGACCTGACCGACCCGTCCCCCGCAACCACTTTTGCTCACCTGGATGCGACTTTGGTACTGTCGCGGCAGATCGCCGAGCTGGGTATCTATCCTGCCGTGGATCCTCTGGATTCCACCTCGCGGATTCTCGATCCCCATGTGGTCGGCACCGAGCACTACGAGACGGCCCGCGCCGTCCAGGGTGTGTTGCAGCGCTATAAAGAGCTGAAGGACATCATCGCCATCCTGGGCATGGACGAGCTGTCCGAAGACGACAAGCTCATCGTGCAGCGGGCGCGGAAGATTCAGCGCTTCCTGTCCCAGCCGTTCTTCGTGGCAGAAGTTTTCACCGGCGCGCCAGGTAAGTATGTATCCCTGAAAGATACCATCAAATCGTTCAAGGCCATCGTCGCCGGTGAGTATGATCACCTGCCGGAGCAGGCCTTCTACATGTGTGGCGGTATCGAGGATGTTATCGAACGAGGTGGTCAGCAAAGCTGACCCAGGGCTGGAGAATAGATAATGGCCATGACCGTGCATGTGGATATCGTCAGTGCTGAAGGCAGCCTGTTTTCAGGCCAGGGCGAGATGATCTATGCGCCTGCCGTTATGGGCGAAATCGGCATTGCGCCTCGCCATGCGCCGTTGGTTACGCGCCTCAAACCGGGCGACGTGCGTGTCGACCCCGGCCAAGGCAAGCCCATGGAGCATTTTTATGTTTCCGGTGGCATCATCGAAGTGCAGCCTTTCCGTGTGACCATCATGGCAGATACCGGCCTGCGTGCAGCGGATCTGGATGAGCTGGCAGCGAAGGAAGCCAAACAACGGGCTGAAGAGGCGCTGGCCAACAAATCCAGCAAGATGGAACTTGCCAAGGCTCAGGCCGAGCTGGTTGAAGCCATGGCGCAGCTCAGGGCGATAGAAAAATTGCGCAAAATAAAAAGATAACAATAGTTTATTGTTGTTTCAATCTAACGCTGGCCCTGGCAGTGAACGCTGTCAGGGCTGTTCGTTTTTTACAGAATATCTGAATATGAGCAAAGAAACCGTACAACCTGGAAAGTATGTTTCCATCAGCTACACCATTCGTGATCAGGAAGGCAATGTCGTGGAGCAGCATGATTTGCCTATCGGCTTCGTGTATGGCTCCGACACCGAACTGATCGGCGGCATGGACAAGGCAATTGCGGGAAAAAAAGCCGGCGATGAAGTGGAAGTCAGTCTGGCTGCCCAAGATACTTTTGGTGAGCATGATCCGGAACTGACTTTTAGCGATGATCTGGATAACGTGCCCCAGCAATTTCGCCATATTGGTGCAGAAGTGCAAATGCAGAACGAAGCAGGGGAAACCAAGACCTTCTTCATTTCGAAAATTGAAGATGGTAAGGTGACTATCGATGGAAATCATCCCCTGGCAGGAAAGGCCTTGACGGTGCAGGTGAAAGTGCTGGAAGTGCGTGATGCACAACCGGGAGAGGACCGTACCAGCGGTATTCATTCCGTACAGGCGCCAGGATCAACCAGCATCAACTAAAGGAGCCTCTGAATAAGCCGTGAACTCGCATCTTGCGCCCGAGCAGTTCGACAACGGCGTTGAAGTTCTTGCCAATAGCCGGCTATTAGCTGCGAACTTCGTCTTGTTCTCGAACTGCTCGAACACAATCTGCTTCGCTCAGGCTTAATCAGAGGTTCCTAGAGGAAAATCACATCATGAAACTGGGTATCGTCATTCTCGCAGCAGGGCAGGGCACCAGAATGAAGTCCAGTTTGCCCAAGGTCTTGCATCCACTGGCCGGGCGCCCGCTGCTGGCGCATGTTCTTGATACGGCACGTTCCCTGCAGCCAGAAAAAACGGTCGTGGTTTATGGCCATGGCGGGGAACTGGTGCGGGAAACCATCAATCAGCCCGACCTGTTCTGGGTGGAGCAAAGCAAACAGCTGGGGACCGGACACGCCGTACAGCAGGCCATGCCTCTGCTACAGGATGTGGACAAGGTGCTGGTGCTCTATGGTGACGTGCCCCTGATTCGTCAGGAAAGCCTGCAGGCTCTCATGAGCGAAGCAGAAAACGGCCTGGGGCTGATGACGGTAACGCTCGATGATCCGAAAGGCTATGGCCGCATCGAGCGTGACAGCTCCGGCAAGGTGCAGAGTATCGTGGAGCAGAAGGATGCCTCTGAAGAACAACTCGCCATCCCTGAGATAAACACCGGCATCATGCTGGTGGATACCCCGCATCTGTTGCAATGGTTGCAAGAGCTTTCCCCGCAAAATGCCCAGGGCGAATACTACCTCACCGATATCATCGCCATGGCGGTGCGCGATGGCGTGGAAATTCACGTGACCCAGCCGGCGGACAGGATCGAGGCAGAAGGCGTCAACGATCGCCTGCAGCTGGCGACCCTGGAGCGCGTGATGCAACGCTGGCAGGGAGAGGCACTGATGCGCGACGGTGTTACCCTGATGGATCCCGCCCGGTTTGATTTGCGAGGCCGACTGACCACAGGAACCGATGTGATCCTGGATGTGAATGTCATCATGGAAGGCGATGTCGAACTGGGCAATGGCGTATCCGTAGGAGCAAACACGGTGTTGCGCAATGTGCAGGTCGCAGACCATGTGGTTATCCGGGAGAATTGCGTGATCGAAGATGCTGTGATCGGGCCCGACAGTGCCATTGGACCGTTTTCCCGCATCCGCCCTGGCACACAACTGGTCGGTGGTGCCCACGTAGGCAACTTCGTGGAAATAAAGAACTCCACCATCGGGCAAGGTTCCAAGGTCAATCATCTGAGCTACATTGGTGACACCCGGATGGGTAGTGGCGTCAACATCGGTGCAGGCACCATTACCTGCAACTACGATGGTGCCTTCAAGCACCGGACGACAATAGAAGACAAGGCCTTCATCGGCTCCAATGCCGCACTGGTTGCGCCGGTCTGTATCGGGGAGGATGCAACCATCGGAGCCGGCTCGGTGATCGCGAAAGATGCCGAGGCAGGTGAGCTGACGGTGGCGCGAGGACGGCAAGTGACCATCAAGGGCTGGAAGCGGCCGACAAAGGAGAAATAACATGTGTGGAATCGTGGGTGCTATCGGATATCGGGATGTGACTCCCATACTCATGGAAGGGCTGAAGCGCCTGGAATACCGCGGCTACGATTCTGCCGGCATTGCGATTCGGGATGCCAGCGGCCACATTCAACGCATCCGTTCCGTAGGCAAGGTTGCTGCACTGGAAGAGCGCTTGCAGAACACACCGGTTGGCGGTGATCTGGGGATCGCACATACGCGCTGGGCGACCCACGGTATCCCCGCAGAGCGGAACGCCCACCCGCACATGAGTGGCGAACGCGTGGCCATCGTCCACAACGGCATCATCGAAAACCACACGGAACTGCGCAAGGAACTGGAAGCCGAAGGGTATCGCTTTGTCTCGGAAACGGATACCGAGGTGATCGCGCATCTGCTGGCTCGGGCGCTGGAGGGCGAGGTTGATCTCCCCACTGCGTTTCGCCAGGTGACGTCACGCCTGGTGGGTGCCTATGCCCTGGCGGCATCGAGTCCGGACGACCCGGACAGGATCGTCGTGGCTCGCGCAGGTAGCCCCCTGGTTATCGGCGTCGGAAACGGAGAGCATTTCATTGCTTCTGACGTTTTCGCCCTGCTGCCGGAAACACACGAATTTATCTTCCTTCAGGAAGGAGACCTGGCGGAAGTCTATCGGGATCACGTGAGGATTTTCGACCAGGATGGAGAGGAAGTGGAGCGCCCGGTCAGTTCCTCCAAGCTCAACGCCAGTGCAGCGGACAAAGGCCCCTACCGTCACTACATGCTCAAGGAAATATTTGAACAGCCGGGTGTGGTGGCCGAGACGCTGGAAGGGCGCATCTACAAGGGGCGTCTGCTGGAAGAAAGCTTCGGTTACGAAACCCGGGCGTTACTGGACAAGACCAAACAGGTGCATATCATCGCCTGCGGTACCAGTTATCACGCGGGACTCGTTGCCCGCTACTGGTTTGAAGAAATTGGCATCCCTTGTATGGTCGAGGTGGCCAGCGAATTCCGCTACCGCAAATCGGTGGTTCTCGACAATACGCTGTTCGTTACCATCTCCCAGTCCGGAGAAACTGCCGATACCCTCGCTGCATTGCGCGGAGCGGGTGAGAAAGGCTATCTGGGCAGCATGGTGGTATGCAATGTGCCCGAGAGTTCTCTCGTGCGCGAGTCCGACGTGGCGCTCATGACAAGGGCGGGCACCGAAATCGGCGTGGCCTCCACCAAGGCATTCACCACCCAACTGGTGGCCCTGCGTCTGCTGGTGCTGGCCCTGGCCAAACGCATGGGGCAGAGCGAGGAAGAGCAGCGCGTGCTTATCGAAGAACTGCATGCATTGCCGCGGCAACTGGAAGTCGCACTCAAGCTCAGTGATGCCATAAAGACAATGGCAGAGTCCTTTGCTGACAAGGAGAACGCCCTGTTCCTCGGGCGTGGCCCCTTCTATCCCATCGCCATGGAAGGTGCCTTGAAGCTGAAAGAGATCTCCTATATTCACGCCGAAGCCTACCCTGCAGGTGAGCTCAAGCACGGTCCATTGGCGCTGGTGGATGAGAAGATGCCGGTGGTCTGCGCTTTACCCAATGACCCTCTGCTCGACAAGGTGCTGTCCAACCTGCAGGAAGTGCGCGCACGGGGAGGCGAATTGTTCCTGTTCAGTGATCAGGCGGTCAACATCGAACTGGATAAATACCAGTCCCTGACCCTTGCGGATATCAACCCCAGCACCGCCCCCATTGTGTATACCATCCCTCTGCAACTGCTTGCTTACCATGTGGCTATTCTCAAAGGGACAGACGTTGACCAGCCCAGAAATCTGGCGAAAAGTGTAACCGTAGAGTGAGGCCGTGGGTGGGATCT
>CAZFXI010000118.1:5625-6831 GCA_964522855.1 uncultured Sedimenticola sp. | reverse complement strand
TCTTGGAAGGACAGCGTGATCAGGTTAATATCCAGCATTTCCCCACAAACAGTAGATTACCTAACTGCTACAGGGTAACGCATCCGTCCGGCCAGTAGTAGCAGGTAATTCCCCGTCATCGATGAACAAGATACTCAAGCAAACACCCAGCCAGAGCGCCGACCTGCACGATTTTCAGCAAGTTGTCGTCGACGCATCCCGGGCAAAACCCGTGGTAGTGGACTTCTGGGCAGACTGGTGCGCCCCCTGCCATGCTATCGCCCCCCACCTGCAGCGCGTCATGGATGAAATGTCCGAACAGGTCAGCCTGGTAAAGGTGGAAGTGGACGAAGGGGAAAACATGAAACTGGCGGGAAAATACAAGCTGCGTGGCTTTCCCACCATCATGCTGTTTGTCGATGGCAGGGAAATGGCCCGCTTCGCGGGCAGCCGTGCCAGCCACTGGATTCGCGACTGGCTCGAGGAGCACATTCCCGACTGATAGCGCCACCGGTACACGGAAACACAACACCGCTTCACATCTTTCGGTCATTTTGGCGTTAAAATGAGCGGCTCTGAACCACCGGACCATTACATGCCCTGGCTGCAAGCACATCTCGAGGTAGAAAAATCCCAGGCGCCACTCATCGAGCTGTTGTTCGAACAGCTGGGGGCGGCCTCGGTCACCCTGGTCGACGCCAGGGATGAGCCCATGCTGGAGCCTCCCCCGGGCGCCATGCCACTGTGGAGCCAAACCAGGGTAAGCGCACTGTTCGAAAGCGACACAGACGCTGACCACCTGCGCGCCCGCATCGACCAGGTACTTGCCAGGGAAAACAGCCGGGAACTGCAGCTGGAGATACTGGAAGACCAGGCTTGGGAACGCGCCTGGCTGGAACACTTCCAGCCCATGAAGTTCGGAAAAAATTTGTGGATCTGCCCCACCGGCAAGAAAGTGGCTGCTCCCGATGCCGTGGTGATCAGTCTCGATCCCGGGCTGGCCTTCGGGACTGGCACCCATCCCACCACTGATCTGTGCCTGCAGTGGCTGGATACGGCGCAGATCAAGGACAAGACCGTCATCGACTTCGGCTGCGGCTCCGGCATTCTCGCTATCGCGGCACTGAAGCTGGGGGCCGCCAGGGCGATCGCGGTGGATCACGACCCCCAGGCACTGCTTGCCACGCGCAGCAACGCGGAAATCAATCAGGTTGCCGATCGCCTGGA
>CAZFXI010000118.1:0-5525 GCA_964522855.1 uncultured Sedimenticola sp. | reverse complement strand
AAGGTCATCTACAACATTCGCTCCTCAACCCTGGAGAAAGCGGATTACAAGGTAGTCTGCAGCGAATGCCATCATGTGTTCAGCGTCAAGGGCAAACCACGATCAGACAAAAACAAGAAAAAACAGGCGCCCACCATCGAAACCGGGATTGATGCGGATATCGATCTGACGCCCGACGCGGAAATGCAGGATTTGCTGGAAGAGTTGCAGCAATCCCTGGACAAACAAAACCATAAGCAAGCTGGCAAAATTGCAGCCGGGAATGAAGAGGAAGAGGCTGACAGCAATATCCAGCCGGACACCGTGTTTTCCGAACCGCAGGAAGCGGATTCATCAGCACCCACTCCCGACCCCACCGACATAGAAGACGAACCTTTCGCTCCAGAATTATCACAACAGGCGAAACCCGCTTCCTGGTTGGCTGTGCTGTCACTTGCTGTCCTGCTGCTCACGGCACTGATGCAACTTGCCTGGATTGAGAGGGAGCGGCTGCTGCAGTTTCCCCGACTGCATGCCGCCGCCAGCCGGCTTTGTTCCCAGGTTGGCTGTGCCCTGCCCCGAACAAAAGAACCCTCATCATTCACTGTGGTGGATCGCTCCCTGGCAGCTGACCTTGCACAGCCGGGGAGCTATCGCCTGGACATTCTGCTGCGCAACAGCGGTACAGAAGCCCATATATTGCCATCGTTGCAGTTGAGCCTGCTGGACGATAAGCAGATCGTTGTGGCCAGACGAACTTTTCCCGCTACCACCTATGCCGCCGAAACCCACCAACCCCTCGATGCCGGCGAACTGATCGAAATCCACTTGCTGTTGCTGCCTGCTGAAGAACACATTTCAGGCTTCGAGCTGGATTTCATCCCGTCAGAATCATGAACATCGGAAAACTGCCATTGTCCAGCAATCTGATCCTGGCTCCCATGGCCGGCATCACCGACCTGCCGTTCCGCCAACTGTGCCGCCGCTTCGGTGCGGGGCTTGCCGTGTCTGAAATGATCAGCGCCGACACCAGCCTGTGGGGCAGCAAGAAGACCCTGACCCGCCTCCAGCATGAAGGTGAAGCCTCTCCCGTCGCCGTGCAGATCGTTGGCACCGATCCGCAAAAGCTCGCCGAGGCAGCCCGCATCAACGTGGACTACGGGGCTGAAATCATCGATATCAATATGGGCTGCCCGGCCAAGAAGGTCTGCAAGTTGGCTGCAGGTTCTGCCCTGCTGCGCGACGAAGCGCTGGTAGGGCATATTCTGGAAGCCGTGGTCGGCGCCGTGGACGTGCCCGTCACCCTGAAAATACGCACCGGCTGGGATAAACACAGCATCAATGCGCCCACAATTGCCAGAATTGCCGAGCAAAACGGCATCCAGATGCTGACAGTGCACGGTCGCACCCGGGCCTGCAAATTTTCCGGGGAGGCCGAATATGAAACCATTCGTGAAGTAAAACAGACAGTTAGTATTCCCGTGGTGGCCAACGGCGATATCCAAGATGGAAAAAAGGCGCAACAGGTGCTGGAATTTACCGGCGCAGACGCTATCATGATAGGCCGTGCGGCGCAGGGCAGGCCATGGATATTCCGCCATATTGCCCATTGTCTCGCCACCGGCGAGCAGCTACAGGAGCCGGAGCCACGGTGGATTGGGGATCTGCTGCTGGAGCACCTGGATGCGTTGTACGGGTTGTACGGAAGGCAACATGGCGTGCGCATCGCGCGCAAGCATATCGCCTGGTACAGCAAAGACCTGCGGGGGGCCGCAACATTTCGCCGGAAAATTAATCAGGTGGAAGACACACAAGGTCAGGAAAGACTGATCAAAACCTTTTTTTATTGCCGGAATCCGGGGGGAAAGGCAGCATGAGTTTTGAAGATACAGGTAGCAGTATGAATGCCGATACCTTTTTAGTGGAAAAACAATCCCGGGAAGAATCCCTGAGTGATTGTGTACGCGATGCGCTCAACAGTTACTTTGCCCAACTCGATGGTCACGGCACCAACGAGCTGTACCAGATGGTCATGGAGGAAGTGGAACGTCCCCTGTTCCAGACCGTGATGGAACACACCAACGGCAACCAGACCCGGGCCGCGGCCATGCTTGGCATCAGCCGCAGCACCCTGCGCAAGAAGCTTTCGCACTACGACATCAACTGATTTTTTTCTGCACGACCCTCCGCAAGCTCCCCTACTCAACACTCAGGAATCCGTAACATGACCGCAATTACCCGAGCTCTCATCAGCGTTTCAGACAAGGACGGCGTGATCGAATTCGCCCAGGGCCTGAGCCAGGCCGGGGTGGAGATTCTCTCCACCGGCGGTACCGCGAAGCTGCTGCAGGACAATGACATCCCTGTCATCGAGGTCAGCGACTACACCGGCTTTCCAGAAATGATGGATGGCCGGGTCAAGACCCTGCACCCGAAGATTCACGGCGGCATCCTCGGCCGCCGCGGTACGGACGACGCGGTCATGGCAGAGCATGGCATCGGCCCCATCGACCTGGTTGCAGTCAATCTCTACCCCTTCGAGAAGACCATCGCCAACCCGGATTGCGATCTGGCTACGGCCATCGAGAACATCGACATCGGCGGCCCCACCATGATCCGGGCCGCGGCCAAGAACCACAAGGATGTCGCCGTGGTGGTGAACCCTGCCGACTATGCCCTGATCCTCTCGGAGATGAAAAACAATGACAACGCCCTGAGCGACGAATTGCACTTCCGCCTGGCGGTGAAGACTTTCGAACACACCGCGCGCTATGACGGCGCCATCGCCAATTACCTGGGCGCCATTGGTGCGGAAGGCAGCAAGCAGGACTTCCCCAACACTATCAATCTCCAGTACCACCAGGTGCAGACCATGCGCTACGGGGAGAACCCCCACCAGAAGGCGGCCTTCTTCCGCGAGGACGACGTGCAGGAAGCCTGTATCGCCACCGCCCGGCAGCTCCAAGGCAAGGAGCTGTCCTACAACAACATCGGCGATACCGATGCCGCCCTGGAATGCGTCAAGCAATTCAGCGAAGGCCCGGCCTGCGTCATCGTCAAGCATGCCAATCCCTGCGGCGTGGCCATCGGTGACAACCTGCTCGAAGCCTATGACAAGGCCTACTCGACAGATCCGGAATCCGCCTTTGGTGGCATCATCTCCTTCAACGGTGAACTGGACGCGGCCACGGCCCAGGCCATCGTCGACCGGCAGTTCGTGGAGGTCATCATCGCACCCAAGGTATCTGCCGAAGCCACCAAAGTGGTTACCGCCAAGAAGAATGTGCGCCTGCTGGAGTGTGGCCAGTGGGGCGACAACCCCGCACAACGCCTTGATTTCAAACGGGTCAACGGAGGTCTGCTGGTGCAGGATGCGGATCTGTCCCTGTACAACGAGCTGAAAGTGGTCACCAAACGCCAGCCCACAGAACAGGAAATGGCCGATCTGCTGTTCACCTGGCGCATCGCCAAATTCGTAAAATCCAACGCCATCGTCTATGGTAAGAACAACATGAGCATCGGCGTAGGCGCGGGCCAGATGAGCCGCATCAACTCCGCCCGCATCGCCGGCATCAAAGCCGAACACGCAGGGCTGGAGGTTAAAGGTTCGGTGATGGCATCTGACGCCTTCTTCCCCTTCAGGGATGGCATCGATGCCGCCGCAGAAGCCGGTATCGTGGCGGTGATCCAGCCCGGCGGCTCCATGCGCGACGAAGAGGTCATCGCTGCAGCTGATGAACACGGCATGGCCATGGTGTTTACGGGCATGCGTCATTTCAGGCACTGAGGAGAGTTTGCAGATGAACATTCTGATCGTAGGCGGCGGCGGACGCGAACATGCCCTGGCGTGGAAGGCAGCACAGTCCCCCCTGACCAAAAAGATCTTTGTCGCTCCGGGGAATGCGGGTACCGCCCTTGAGGAAAACATCGAGAACGTGGATATTGCAGCGGACGATGTCAAGGCCCTGCGTGATTTTGCCCTGCAGAATGGCATCGGCCTGACCATCGTCGGACCGGAACAACCCCTGGTGGCTGGCATCGTGGACATCTTCACCGCTGCCGGTCTCAAATGTTTCGGGCCCACCAAGCGGGTGGCACGACTGGAAGGCTCCAAAGCCTTCGCCAAGGATTTCCTGGCACGCCACGAGATTCCCACAGCAGCCTACGGCACCTTCAGTGACGTGGACGAGGCGCTGGAATACTTGTACAAGATGGGCGCCCCCATCGTCATCAAGGCCGATGGCCTGGCGGCAGGCAAGGGGGTCATCCTGGCCCATGACATGAAGACCGCCGAAGATACCGTGCGTGACATGCTCTCGGGCAACAGCTTTGGTGAAGCGGGACACAAGGTGGTGATCGAGGAATTCCTCAATGGCGAGGAAGCCAGCTTCATCATCATGGCCGATGGCAAGCACATCCTGCCCATGGCCAGTTCCCAGGATCACAAGGCGGCCAACGAAGGCGATACTGGCCCCAACACCGGCGGCATGGGCGCCTATTCCCCGGCGCCCGTGGTCGATGAAGACATGCACAAGAAGATCATGGCGCAGATCATCGAACCCACCATCGCCGGCATGCGTGCCGATGGCACCCCTTACACAGGCTTTTTGTATGCCGGCGTGATGATTGATTCCGAAGGCAAGCCCCGAGTGTTGGAGTTCAACTGTCGCTTCGGCGATCCGGAAACCCAGCCCATCATGATGCGCATGCAATCTGACCTGGTTGCTCACTGCCTGGCGGCGCTGGAAGGCAAGCTGGATGAGGAAGAAGCCCGGTGGGACAAGCGTGCTGCCGTAGGCGTCGTTCTGGCTGCCGGCGGCTATCCCGATGCCTATGAAACCGGGGAAGTGATCGAAGGATTACCCACCGAAGAAGACGCCGACACCAAGGTATTTCATGCGGGCACCGCTGAGAAAGACGGCCATATCGTCACCGCGGGTGGGCGGGTGCTTTGCGTTGCCGCGCTCGGCGATACGGTGACCGAAGCACAGCAGAAGGCTTACGCACTGGTAGACAGGATCAGCTGGAAAAACATGCAATACCGCAAGGATATCGCCTACCGCGCCATCGCCCGCGAACAGAAGGACTGAGGTGGAATCTCCGGTGACCGCCACGCTGCAGGTCGACAGATGCAACCAGACCGGCGCCAGACTGCTGCTGGGATTGGCGCTATTGATCATCACCTACATGGCGCTCACACCCATCCCCGACCTGTTGCAGCAAACTGTTAACGACAAATTCGGCCATGCCTTGGCCTTCATGCTGCTGGCCTTTCTCGTCCATTCCAGCTGGCCCAACATGCCTTTCAACTGGCGTCACGGCATTCCCCTTGTCGCCTATGGCATCTTTCTCGAGTGCGCCCAGTATTTTGTACCAGGGCGCTTCTTTTCCCTCCTGGACATCGTGGCAGATACCGCTGGTATCGGTCTCTATCTTATCCTGCTGCCGTTGCTGGCGCCACTGATCCGCTCCATTGCTGGCAAACGCCCGGCTTGAACGCTTGGCAGGCCGATCACTGTTTCTGGTAACGGATATCCACACCGACC
>CAZFXI010000117.1:0-6980 GCA_964522855.1 uncultured Sedimenticola sp. | reverse complement strand
GAGCGTTGCTGTGGCTTCCCGGAAGGAAGAGGAGCATGCGCATCAGCCGCAAGGACGGTTTTCTGATCGTTGCCATGTTCTGGGGGCTGTTGAGCCTGATGGGAGCCTGGCCCCTGTACATGGCGCTGAATATCACACCGCTGGAAGCCCTGTTCGAGTCCGCCTCGGCCATCACTACCACCGGCGCCACTGTGCTTACGGGACTGGATGCGTTGCCGCGTTCGGTGCTGTTCTTTCGTCAGGAACTGCAGTGGATGGGGGGCATGGGCCTGATCGTGCTGGGCATTGCGGTGCTTCCCATGCTGGGTATCGGTGGCATGCAGCTCTACCGGGCCGAAGCTCCTGGCCCCATGAAAGAAGAGAAAATGACCCCGCGTCTGGCCAGCACGGCAAGGGCGCTGTGGCTGATCTATCTTTCCCTCACGGCGGCTTGCGCCTTTGCTTACTGGTTGTTCGGCATGGAACCTTTCGATGCCATTGCCCACAGCTTGTCGACCGTGTCTACGGGTGGGTTCTCCACCCACGATGACAGTCTGTCCTGGTTTCACAGTGGGCAGATCGAGGGTGTTGCTATCGTGTTCATGCTGCTGGCCTCCCTGAATTTTGGTGTGCACTACTATGCCATCTATCGCCGCAAGCCCCTGCACTACTGGGAGGATATCGAGGCCCGTTCCTTCCTGATTCTGGTGCTGGTGCTGGTCGTGGTGGTAGGCATCATGCTGCGCCTGGAAGGCAATTACCACACCCTGCCGCCCAGTGTGCGGGATGCCAGTTTCGAGGTGGTGTCGGTGATCACCAGCACGGGGTTCGCGACGGTGGATTTCTCACACTGGCCGGATTTCCTTCCCGTACTGCTGATCTTTGTCAGTTTCATTGGTGGCTGTGGGGGTTCAACGGCTGGCGGTATGAAAGTGCTGCGCGTGTTGATGCTGTTCAAGCAGGGTATGCGGGAGATTCGCAAGCTCATCCACCCCAACGCCATTCTGCCGGTGCATCTCGGCCGCCATGTGGTCGATCAGCGGGTGATGAATGCCGTATGGGGGTTCTTTGCCGCTTATACCATGGTGTTCGTGGTACTCATGTTGCTGATGATCCACGCCGGTCTTGATCAGGTATCTGCTTTTTCCGCAGTTGCTACCTGCATGAACAACCTGGGGCCGGGGTTGGGCGTTGTCGCCAACAACTTTCAAGGTGTTGGCGACTTGGGAAAGTGGGTTGCCATCGTTGCCATGTTGCTGGGGCGGCTGGAAATCTTCACCATCCTTATCCTGCTCACCCCGGCGTTCTGGAAAGACTGAGTCTCTACAGGATCTCCGCCAGAAGCTTGCCGTCATTGGGCGTGAGTTCGTGGCCCTGATAGGACAGCCATCGCTTGGATTTCCCCCGCAGGGCAGGGACCATGTTCATGTCCTGGCTGAATGGCGGCACCACAAGGTCGCCAGCGATGACATAGCCACCGCTACGAATGACAGAGATATATTCGATGTCGGGATGGGGCTGCGCGTTGAGCCAGAACAGCAGAGTACCAGGAGCGGGGGGCACCAGATTGAACAGGATGCCCCGGGATGCCTTCAGCGTGTGGTACATGCCGTCGCCGATCTCATCCCGCACGAACCATTCCTTGACCATGCCGAACATGCCTGAGTCGTCCACGGCATCGAGGGCGCGGATGGCCTTGTCTGTTCCAAGATGCGGTGCGGCAATAGTGATCAGTCGACTAATCTTCCCCTGACCGTATTGCACCAGCATCAGCCGGGCGACTACGCCACCGGCGGAATGTCCGACCAGGGTGATCTTTTCGTCCGGATTCTTCTGACTGATAAGATCCACGGCGGCCTTGAGCCAGCTAGCCTGTGCCGGCGCCGGTGCGAGCGAGGGCAGGTTCACGGTGTAGAACAGTTTGTCCCCATGCTCTCCGGCTACGGGCTGTTCGAGCAGACCTGCGGGAGAAAATCCGAGGTTGCCGACATATTGCCAACCTGCCTGGCGCAACAGGGCATTTACGCCACTACGTTCCCACGTACCGGCATCACTCAGATATCCGTGCACCAGAACGGCAACTTCCGCGTTGGCCTTGTGCACCGGCAGAAAAACACAGAGCAAAGAGAGCAACAGTATGCGTATCATGAACATGATGATTCCCTCTGAACATCAGATGAACGGTATGTATTAGTATATTAGGATTATCTGAAATATCAAGTCAGAAGGCGAAATCGGTCTGGAGCCTCTATCGGGAACGGGGTACCGGAAGAGTCGTGGGTGGACGACTTCCCGGTGGGCGGTAAGCCGGATGGTCGGTGCCGGAACCGGGTGGTTTCGGGCGGACAGGCGGACGGATCAGTGGTGGATTGTTGTAAACCGGGTAGCCGCCGTGATCTTCCTTGATGATGATCACCTCTGGTTGTGACGCCTTTTTTGCTGCCGCTGCTTCGCGTGCCGCCTGGCGTTTCGCTGCTTCTGTCTTGCGTGCCTGCTCGGCGCTGTCGGCCTGTTTCCTGATTTTTTCCACCTCTTCCTGTGCTGCTTCCACTCGGCTGGGATCGGGACCGGGGTCGATAGGCACTACGGTAGTGGAAACGGCATCTTCTACCGGTTTGTCTGAATAGGTGACGTTACCGGCCTTGTCCACGGATTTGACAGGAACCTGCCCCAAGGCGGTGGACGCATACAGGGAACACAGGCAGATGCCAATCAACAAGTCTGAAAGTTTCATTATTTGGTGATCTCCACGACTGAATTCCTGGAAAGTATAGCAATTATCCCTGTGGCGACTGATAACGAAGCAGCCGCAGTGCGTTCAGCACCACCACAATGGTACTGCCTTCATGGATGACGACCGTACCGGTCAGGGCGATGCTCTGGCTCAGCGCGGTGATGATGAGCATGAGTATGACTCCCAGTGAAATGGCAAGGTTCTGTACGATGATGCGTCGGGCAGCGCGGCTCAGTCCCACGGCGAAGGGCAGCTTTCCCAGGTCGTCCGCCATGAGGGCGATATCGGCGGTTTCCAGGGCGACGGCAGTCCCTGCGCCTCCCATGGCGATGCCCACGGTGGCTGTCGCGAGGGCAGGGGCATCGTTGACCCCGTCACCGGTCATGGCTACCGCGCCATAGGCATCCTTGAGCTTGTTGATGGCCAGGAGCTTGTCTTCAGGCAGCAGTCCAGCGTTCACGTCCGTAACGCCCACCTGCTGTGCGATCTGATCGGCAACTCTGCCGTTGTCACCGGTGAGCATGACCAGCTTCTGAATGCCCAGCTCGCGCAGCTGATCGAGTATCCGGTGGATGCCGGGGCGGGGTGTATCCGCCAGGGCCAGTATGCCCAGAAATGTCCCGCCCAGACTCACCGCCATGGTTGTCTTGCCCTCTGCTTCGAGACGGCTGATGGTGTCTTCCAGGGTTTCGTCCAGCGAATACCAGTCCGTGTCCTGAAACAGCTTGATGGAACCCACCAACACAGGCTGCTTGTCGATCATGCTGATCACGCCCTTGCCCGCGACATTTTCCAGGGAGCCTGCACGGGGCAGGATCAGTTTCTGCTTTGCTGCTGCATCGACAACGGCTGCGGCGACAGGATGGCTGGACTGTTGTTCCACCGCCGCTGCGGTGGCGAGCAGTTCTTCTTTGCTGGCGCCGTTCATGGGAAGAATATCCGTGACGCTGAACCGGCCTTCCGTGAGCGTGCCCGTCTTGTCGAAGGCCATGACCTTGATGATGCCCATGTTCTCGAGATGTACGCCGCCCTTGATCAGCACGCCGTTGCGAGCGGCCTGGGCGATACCGGACAGCACGGCAGCGGGGGTGCCGATGGCCAGCGCACAAGGGGAAGCGGCGACCAGCAACAACATGCCGGTGTAGAAACTCTGCTGCCAGCCTATCCAGTTGAACAGCGGTGGCAGCAGGATGACCAGGGCAACCAGTATCAGTATGGCGGGGACGAAACGACGGGTAAATTTCTGCGTGAACTGTTGTGTCGGGCTCTGCTGACTCTGGGCATTGGCGACCATCTCCATGACCCGGTTCAGCGTGTTGTCCCTGGCCAGTTGGGTGACTTCGATATCCAGGGCGGCTTCCTTGTTGATGGTGCCGGCAAAAACTTCGTCTCCCGGTCTCTTGGTAACTGGCGCGCTCTCGCCGGTGATGGGACTCTGGTCGATGGCGCTGATTCCCTGCACAACCTTGCCGTCCACGGGTAGCCGTTCCCCGGGCGGAACGATGACCACGTCACCTATGGCAAGCTGACCCACCGATACCTCCCTGATGTCGTCACCGCGGCGTAGCTTCGCGGTGTCGGGCATGAGTTCCGCCAGGGCGTTCACCGCGTTGCGGGCATGATCCAGTGCATAGTGCTCACCCGCGTGTCCCAGGCTGAACAGAAACAGCAGGAAAGCGCCTTCGGCCCATTGGCCCAGCAGGGCAGCGCCGGCTGCTGCCGCCAGCATCAGGATATCCGTGTCGAATTTTCCCTTGAACAGGCCCGGGATGGCGTGAGTGGCGATGTCATAACCGCCGGCCAGGTAGGAAATCAGATAGAGGGATAGTGCGATGTTTTCGTGCAGGCCAAAGAAAGTTTCCCCGACCCAGCCGGTGAGGAAGCAGATGCCGGCCAGGCCGACCAGGACATAGGTCCAGATTTCCTGCAGGGCATGGGGCAGAAAGGCCGGGGCACTGCCGTGATCATGCTCATGCTCCTTATTCTTTTCAGCAGGGGCAGAAACATATCCCTGCTGATGCATGAGCTTCTCGATGGTTTTCCTGTCCAGCGTTTCAGTGTCATAGGCGACAAATGCCAGACCGGCGGCAGCATTGACGCTGGCGTGCAACATGCCCGGCAGTTTCTCCAGCGACTGTTTCAGGATGTCGGCGGCATCGGCAGACAAGGGTGTGTTGAAGGGGATGCGTTCGTGACGATAGCGCTCGGTAAAGGCGTTGCCCGTGTCCCTGGCGATGCGCTCGACAGCAGCCAGGGAGATCAGGTTGGGATCATAGTGTATGCACAGCCGTGGCGGCTGACCTTCCTTGATGTGAGCGCGGTAGATGCCCTTGTGGTGGATCAGGGTGGATTGAAGGTCTTCCAGGCAGTGGTCGTGTTTATCCTCTATTTCCGGTAGCAGCAAGGGGATATCCAGCTCGATGGTCTTTTCTGTCATGTAGGGCGGCGCAGCAGATCAACAGGAGTAGGTACAAGCCTAGCTTATCGGGTGGTTTTTTTCAGTTTGATTTCAGCTTGCAGGCGCATTCTGAACCTGACCAAACAATGAGGAGATAGAAAATGCCGACAAGAGAGATAAAGGTTTGGGATCTGTTCATCAGGGTTTTTCACTGGACACTGGTAGCGGCATTTGCGCTTGCTTACGTCACCGAAGACGACTTCATGACGGTGCATGTGTATGCCGGTTATCTGATTCTCGGCCTGATCGTCATACGATTGCTGTGGGGATTGGTCGGTAGCCGCTACGCGCGGTTCAGCAGTTTTGTGCGTTCGCCATCTGAGGTGATCGCCTATACAAAGGATGTAGTCCGGTTTCGGGCAAAACACCATGTGGGACACAATCCGGCGGGCGGCGCCATGATCATTGCGCTGTTGCTGAGTCTGGTTATGACCTTGCTGTTCGGCTTGCTGACCTACGGCGCCATGGAGTTCTCTGGCCCCCTGGCCGGGCTGACAGCCGGGGTTGGAGACTCCACGGCCCACGGATTCAAGGAAGTGCATGAGTTTTTTGCCAATTTCACCCTGATGCTGGTGGTGCATGTAATCGGTGTACTTGTGGCGAGCATGCAGCACAGGGAAAACCTGGTGCGCAGTATGGTAACGGGAATCAAGTATGTTGAAGAAGATGAAAATCTGGAGGTGAAGTCATGAAAACAGGAAATATGATGCTGGTCGCCATGTTGGTGATGAGCAGTGCCGCTTCTGCTGGCGCCGTGCAAGACATGCTGGATGAGTATCGCCAGCAGGGTGTGATAGAAACCAACGCTCAGGCTGGCAAAAGCCTGTGGACAAGCGAGCATGCAGCAAAGAGCGGAGGACCGTTGCGCAGTTGTACGACCTGCCACGGAACTGATCTGCGCAAACCGGGAAAACATGCCCGAACAGGCAAGGTCATCGAACCCATGGCGGTGAGTGTCAACAGCAAACGGTTTTCCGACAGAAAGAAAATCCGCAAGTGGTTCAAACGGAACTGTAAATGGACCCTGGGGCGTGAGTGCAGCGCCCAGGAAAAGGCAGATATTCTCGTCTGGCTGAACAGCCTGTAATTGGAGGTACTATCATGAACATGGTAAAAAACATTCTGGTCGTTTCCCTGGCATCCATGGTGCTTGTTGGTATATCGGCTTGTGACGATGAGGGGCATGGGGATGATGACAGGGATAAAGGGCGCAGGTTTAGCAGTCTGGATGTGGCGCCGGTAAACAATGCAATGTATGCAGAGGAATGTGGCAGTTGTCATTTTGCCTATCAGCCCGGCTTGCTTCCTGCGCGTTCCTGGCAGAAGATGATGGCCGGACTCGATGATCATTTTGGAGAAAATGCCGAGCTGGATGTGTCTATGCAAAAGACATTGACGGAATACCTGATGAACAATGCTGCAGAGCATTCCAGCTACAAGCGTTCCCGAAAGATACTGTCATCCATTGCCAGTGGTGACACACCTCTGCGTATTACCGACACCCGCTATTTCAAGCGCAAGCATCATGAATTGTCCCGCCCCATGGTTCAGGGCAATCCCAAGGTGGGATCATTTTCTGCCTGTGCTGCCTGTCACGTGAATGCGGACAAGGGCTCCTACAATGAGCATGAGATCAATATACCGGGGTATGGCGGATGGGAAGACTAGCCTGGATTACAAGTATCGCTGCACTGCTGTTCTGGCAGGAGGGAGCGATTGCGGACGAAGACCATGACTGGGTCTATGAGATGCGTCAGGCAGGTGACATTCTTTCCCTGGAAAAGATACTGGAAATCAGCCGTCAGCGCA
>CAZFXI010000116.1:0-7025 GCA_964522855.1 uncultured Sedimenticola sp. | reverse complement strand
AACCTACATCGAATCCCTGGGTAGGTTGGGCAAAGGCCGCAGGCCGTGCCCAACGACCCGAAGGAAACCTCCATCGATGAGCCACTACACCCTCGATTGCCGGCGCTTGCTCTGCCCCATGCCCGTCATTCGCGTGCAGGACAGGATCGCCGAGCTGCAACCCGGTGACGAACTGGAGGCGGTGTGCACCGACCCCGGCGTGCTGCAGGATATCCCCGCCTGGTGCCGGATCAATGGCCATCTGATCCTGGAACAAAAGGCAGAGGATGACGAATACATCTTGCTCATCCGGGTTCAGGGCGAAAACCCATGAATGAAACACCCCAGATCGGCTCCCAGGAACACCGGGATCTGCGCCGGGAGGCCTCCGGCAAAGTCGCCATCGTCGGCGCCTTGGTCAACGTCACCCTCAGCATCGTCAAGGTGGTAGTGGGAATTCTGGGACATTCCCAGGCGCTTATCGTCGATGGCATTCACTCCCTGTCAGACCTGATGACCGACATTCTGGTGCTGTTTGCCTCACGTCATGCCGCCCACGGCCCGGACGAGAACCATCCCTATGGTCATGGCCGCTTCGAAACTGCAGCCACCCTGGCCTTGGGCGCATTTCTGGTGCTCATCGCCGGCGGCATCATGTGGGACTCCGTGGAACGCCTGATGCACAGCGGAGAAGCACAAACTCCGAAAGTCATCGCTCTGTATGCCGCCCTTTTCTCCATACTGGCGAACGAGGCTCTCTACTGGTACACCATCAGCGTGGCGCGGCGCATCAAGTCCGAACTGCTGCGCGCCAACGCCTGGCACCACCGTTCCGATGCCATTTCCTCCATCGTGGTGCTGGTCGGCGTGGGTGGCGCCATGCTCGGGCATCTCTGGCTGGACCTGGCGGCGGCGCTGATCGTGGGCTTCATGGTAGCGAAAATCGGCTGGGATCTGGGCTGGGGCGCCATGCGTGAACTGGTGGATGAATCCCTGGAAGAGGACAAGGTCGAGCAGATTCGCAACCTGATTACCGCCATCCCCGGCGTCCGCTCCCTGCACATGCTGCGCACGCGGCGCCAGGGTCATGAAGCCATGGCCGACGTGCATGTTCAGGTCAGCCCGTGGATTTCTGTCTCGGAAGGGCACATGATCAGCATCGCCGTTGAAGAGCAAATCAAGGCCAATATCGAGGAAATCTCCGATGTTACCGTCCATATCGATCCGGAAGACGATGAAACAGCCCCCACCTGCAAGGGCCTGCCCCTGCGTGAAGACGTGCTGGAGAAACTGCAACAGGCCTGGAAGACACTGAAATGCCTGGGGCGCGAAGAGCGTATCCTGCTCCACTACCTCGGTGGAAAAATTGATCTGGACGTGTTTTTTCCCCTGCACTGCTATGTCAGCGCCGAAAATGCCGAACAGTTGCAGCGGCAGATGGCAGAGGCACTGAATGAGCACCCTGAATTTGGTAAACTGCGATTGTATTTCGGCTAGGAAATGCACAATCCCTGTGCATCCTTAGGATATGGCGCACGATTTTGGTGCGTCCAGCCAGGGTCTTTCAGCGCGCGTTATCCGGGCCTGGGAAAAAAATTCCTTGTATATACCAATCAAGCTTTTTCCCTTGACCTGCCTACCCCAGCAGTGGCATGGTTCATGCACTAAAAATCAGGACTTAACGATAACCACAATCCTCGATGCACTGTCGGGGCGTGGTCGTTTGTATTTTCAATAACCAAACTGGAGGGACTCATGTCCGCAAAAGACGTCCTCAAGATGATCAAAGACAACGACGTGAAATTCGTTGATTTACGCTTTACCGATACCCGCGGCAAGGAGCAGCACGTTTCCCTGCCCATCAGCCAGATCAATGAAGACATGTTTACCGAAGGCAAGATGTTCGACGGTTCATCCATCGCCGGCTGGAAAGGCATCAACGAGTCGGACATGATCCTCATGCCGGACGCGGACACGGCAGTAATCGACCCTTTCGCCGATGAAACCATGGTCAACATCCGTTGTGACATCCTCGAACCCTCCACCATGGAAGGTTATGAGCGTGACCCCCGCTCTGTCGCCAAGCGTGCGGAAGCTTACCTGAAGTCCACCGGCATCGCCGATACCGCCTATTTCGGTCCCGAGCCCGAGTTCTTCATCCTTGATGACGTTCGCTGGGGCTCTGACATGTCCGGCTCTTTCTACAAAGTCGATTCCGAGGAAGCCGAATGGAACTCGGAGCGCGTCTATGAAGACGGCAACATCGGTCACCGTCCCGGTCTGAAAGGCGGTTACTTCCCCGTTCCTCCTGTCGACTCCCTGCACGACCTGCGTGCCGCCATGTGCCTGGCACTGGAAGACATGGGTGTGCCTGTCGAGGTACATCACCACGAAGTGGCTACCGCCGGCCAGTGCGAAATCGGCACCGTGTTCGATACCCTGGTGAAGCGCGCCGACCAGAACCAGATCATGAAGTATGTCATCCAGAACGTGGGCCACGCCTACGGCAAGACCGTCACTTTCATGCCCAAGCCTCTGGTAGGCGACAACGGTTCCGGCATGCATGTCCACATGTCTTTGGCAAAAGACGGCGACAACATCTTCGCCGGCGACCAGTACGGTGGCCTGTCCGAAACTGCTCTTTACTACATCGGCGGCATCATCAAGCACGCCCGCGCCCTGAACGCCTTCACCAACGCGTCCACCAACAGCTACAAGCGCCTGGTGCCCGGCTTCGAAGCACCGGTCATGCTGGCCTACTCAGCCCGCAACCGTTCTGCTTCCATTCGTATTCCCTGGGTTCCAAGCCCCAAGGGCCGTCGTATCGAAGTGCGCTTCCCCGATCCCACCGCCAACTCCTACCTGGCCTTTGCTGCCATGATGATGGCGGGTCTGGACGGCATCCAGAACAAGATCCATCCTGGCGATGCCATGGACAAGGACCTGTATGACCTGCCAGCAGAAGAAGCAGCTGCTATTCCAACCGTCTGCCACAGCCTGGACCAGGCGCTGGAAGCACTGGACGTAGATCGCGAGTTCCTCAACGCCGGCGGCGTATTCACCAACGATCTCATCGATGCCTACATCGACCTGAAGATGGAAGAAGTTACACGCCTGCGTATGACTACTCATCCGGTGGAGTTCGATATGTACTACAGCCTGTAAGCTTTTGCTGTCATGCTGACGGAAACGCTCCTTCGGGGGCGTTTTTTATTTGCCGGAGAAAAACGAATGGTACTTTTAACAGCCGCTACGCAAGCCTGGGGCACCGAGAAATTTGAACATATTCTGAAAGAAGAACTGAAAAACCTGGGCCTGAGTGACCTCCCCCTGCAACAGGGACTGTCATCCAGCAGCGTCGCCCTGGATGACAAACTCCAGGTGGTAGTGCTGAGCATCGAGGATGATACCGATCGTATTCTCGTCACGGCCAGCCTGTTCTATACCGGCATCATCGCTGGCTGCAGTTGCGCCGATGACCCCAGCCCGGTAGAAGAACAAAACGAGCATTGCGAGGTAGCAATAGAAATCTTGAAATCAACGGGAGCAACCTCCATCAAACTGATCTGAATGGCTCTACGGTGGTCTCCAACGCCTGTTTGCCTCTCCAGTGCTGCACCCGGCACTGAGCAGTCGCGCCAACAACACTCCTTAAGTTTTTTCATATTTCACCGATATCAACCAAAGATCTCTATGCTCAATCGGGCCGGCGAAAGCTGGAACATGATGTAAAAACATTCGTTCAAATTCGATCAAAAATCCTCTTTATGTAAAAAGGAGCGGTAATATGAAAAATACAAAATACCTCGGCACGCTCTGTGTCATTCCTTTATCCCTTTTGGCCAGTTCGGCTTTTGCGGAAGGTGCACTGGAAAATCCTCGGAACAATTCCTTTCAAAGTGGCATAGGTATCTTTTCCGGATGGTACTGTGATGCAGAAAAAATCGAGCTCATAATCGACAACCGCCCTGCAAAAACTGCAGCTTATGGAACGCCACGCAAAGATACCGAAAGTGTTTGCGGCGATACTGACAATGGTTTTGGCTTGTTGTTTGCCTTCAATGTGTTTGGCGCTGGAATACATACGGTAAGCGTGCTTGCTGACGGCGTCGAATTTGACAGGGCAACATTCAGTGTGGATTACCTGAACCCGGGTTATGTGAGAGGACTGTCATCCTGGGTGGATATCACTGTTCCAGACCTGGGGAAAAAAGCAACCTTGATATGGCAGGAAAGCATCCAAGGGTACGTAATATCCAACGTTCAGGATCTGGAGTATTCGTTGGAGGACGTCTTTCGCGCTACCGTGGGCAAGTGGTCAGGTACATGGCAATCCGCACAGTCCGCGGGCGGCACATTCAGTATGACCCTGGAAAAGGTTCAGATACCCGGAAGAGGAGAGACCCTGCAACCAACCCATATCACCATCAGCGATACCGGTTGCGCGGAAAAGTCGCAACAAACTACAGCTATTACAAGCCTGGATGATCTATCAAGCGACGTCGTCATGAAGGATGGCTCGGAAGTGGACATCGAGTTCATGGCGACAGAAACATTGAGTGCAATCACGGGTATTTTCACATTCAAATCAGGCCTGTGCAAAGGACTTGATGGTGCTTTTACTGTTCTCAAATAGGTGAAATACTTCCACTACCCTATAACCAAAAAGAAAGGCCAAGGTCAGCATCGTGAAAAATTCTGACCTTGGCCTGTTCCCGAATTTTGTTGCTTAATTCAGCCTGGTGATCACTGGCAATCCACTCAAGAATACAGCTTTGGCACCTGCAACTGTTCGTGCAACTGATTCACCTCCGCAGAATTCAACCCCATGCCCTGTGCCAGTTGATGCAGATACTGCGCCTCCGGGTTAGTATCAAGATCGATCGCCATCAGCGATGCCAGATACACCTGGGCTTCTGCCCCCCGGGGAACACTGCGCACAAAGGCATTCACATCCACGGGGGCCGCGAGTTCATCCTGCACGAAAGCCACTTCTTCCGGGGTGATATCCTCGCCCAGACCCTCGATGATATGCCGCTGCTCTTCATCATCCACCCGGCCATCGGCCTTGGCGGCATTGATCATCGCACGAATCATGATCGTGGCCTGTTCATTGGCTTGTTCCGGCTCGACGGCGGGTTCAATATCCGCCAGCTTCATTCCCGGAGGCGCCGCACCAAACTGCTTCATGGCAGCACCGATCAGGTCACCCAGGCCACCGCCAGACTTGCCGCCGCCTCCGCCCAACAGCCCACCCAGCATATCAGCCATACCACCACCTGCTGAAGCCGATGATCCACCACCCAACAAGCCGCCAAGCATGTCACCCAGCCCACCGGCACCTGAGGTGCCGCGTTGCTGCCCACCACCGCCCAGCACAGATCCCAGAACCGAGCCGAGAATGTTGGAACCGGAGCCCTTTGAAAGTGCGCCACTGTTGAGCAAGCTGCCCAGAATTTTCATTGCATCGATAGCCATCGTATCCCTCCGATCACGATATGAAGTATTGTGCGACTGCATCTACGCTACTACAAAGCGGCGGCAAATACACTCACCATTTTGCTTCGGCATCCTTGTCGCTGTAGCGAGCCTCCACCCAGCGTTCACCTTCGGTGGTCTGCTCCTTCTTCCAGAAAGGCGCGCGGGTCTTTAGATAATCGATGACGAACTCACAGGCACGGAAGGCCTCGCCCCGATGTCTGCTGGCCACCATCACCAGCACGATGGACTCTTCCGGCATTAGCTTACCCACACGATGGATCACGCGAATACCTTCCAGATTCCAGCGCTCACCCGCTTCGTCCACGATGGCGTCCAGCGCCTTTTCGGTCATGCCGGGATAATGTTCCAGGGTCATGGTACTGATCTGGGCATCGTCATTGATGTCCCGCATCAACCCCAGAAAAGTCACCACCGCGCCGATGCGGGGATTATCCTGGCGCAGCTGACGCTCTTCCCTGGCAGGATCAAATGCCCCGGTTTGAACGGCGATATGTTTTTGCATGACTATTCAGCCTCTTTCATTAAGATACTTCAGCCTTCTGCAAAGGCCGTCCTTCAGCACCTTGATGCTACACTACGAATTCATAGAATTCACATTCAAATAACGTCGCGACTCATGCTGTTTTCCAAACACGAAAAGCTGCCTGCCATCACTCCCCCTCCCGGGAAACGCTTTTTGATCAACGGCCTGCCAAAAACCGGGACCCACCTGGCCAAGAAAATCATGCACCTCTCCGGCATACAGCAGCACCCTTTTACACTGGCCGCCTACCATGCCGATCAGGCCATCATTAGCTGGGACCGGAATTTCGAAGCCACATTGGGTGCGGCAGTGGAGATCGGCGCACTACAACCCAAGCCCATACATGATCTTCTGCTTCGTCAGGTGTTGAGAAGCGTTCCACCCCTTCATGTATTCAATGGTCATTGCACCTATAGTGACGCACTTGCCAATCTCCTGCAGCAGGAAGAGATACAGACGATTGCTCTGATTCGCGATCCTCGTGACGTCGTGGTTTCTCTCGCTGAATACCTGATGAAACACGACCATCCACA
Source organism: uncultured Sedimenticola sp. (assembly GCA_964522855.1). Classification (GTDB taxonomy): domain Bacteria; phylum Pseudomonadota; class Gammaproteobacteria; order Chromatiales; family Chromatiaceae; genus Thiolapillus. The sequence continues at coordinate 488 of CAZFXI010000116.1, read as the reverse complement.
ATATCAGGGCAAATCCTGGAACAAATGCCTCATGCAAGCAATCACAGGCTACTCCCCCATTCATGCGCCAACAGTACGCCCTACCGAAGAACGCAGCTGGAAACAGGCCTGGCAGGCCTTCCTTCCCTGGAAGGGACAGAAAAATGTCCTGTTTCTTCGCTTCGAAGACCTTGTTGGTCCCGAGGGAGGAGGGCCAGTAGAAATACAACTGCAGAACATCCGTCGGATTCTTGATTTTGCAGGCAAGCATGAATTGCCTGCGGAACAAATCCGTGGGGATGTTTTTGGTGGCACGCGCACCTTTCGTACTGGCGGCATTGGCCGATGGAAAGAGAAATTCACCCCGGAAAACAAATCCCGATTCAAGGATGTTATCGGCGATATGCTGGTCGAGTTGGGATACGAAACCGGCAACGACTGGTGAAACCGCTGATTAAAACAACGACGCACTCAGCTCGTTGACTGCCGAGAGCATGTCAGGATCATCG
>CAZFXI010000115.1:4461-7125 GCA_964522855.1 uncultured Sedimenticola sp. | reverse complement strand
GCTGCAGGATGCGGTATTGCAGAGGATCGGTATCCTGAAACTCATCCACCAGGGCGGCCGGATATTCACGGCTCAACACCTCGGCCAGCTCCTGCCCCGAGCCGCCTTCCAATGCTTCGGCCAGCCGTTCCACCAGATCATCGAATCCCATGACCCGCTGGGCGCGCTTGGCTTTCTGAATGGATTCATCGATGCTGTCGATGCCTGCAGCCACCAGACGATAGGCCAGCGCCTCCTGCAATTGATCCGCCAGCTTGCTCCCCTGCTCCCTGAGCGCTTTGGCCGGCGCCAGCCAGGCATTGATGGCATCCTTGAGTTTGGAACGCCCCCAGCGGCGGCCATCGAGAAACGCAGCAGCCTGTTCCGGCATGGGCGTTTCATCTTCCTGCTCCAGCCAATCCATCAGCGCCTGCCATTCAAGGCGGCGCTCATCGCCATGCTGGTGTTTGTCCACCAGCGCTGTGAACAGCTCCGTCTGATGCTGCAGCAGCTGTTCCTTGCAGGCTTGCTTCCTTGAATGCCAGTCACTGCGCATTTCTTCAGGATCAGGCGCGCTCAACCGGCCTTGCCTGCCAAGCAGTTTTCCGAAGCTGGTAAAAAAGTTCTCGGGACCGGGCCAATGCCGGGCGATCAGCGCGTAGTCCTCTGCATTGCCCGCCAATCGCCGGTACCAGTCACGCACCGCCTGCAGCAGGATATCGTCCAGCTCCTGCTCCATACTGGTGTCGAAGTCCATGCCCGTGGCGAACGCATGACGATCCAGCACCCGGCGGCAGAAGCTGTGAATAGTGAACACCGGCGCCTCGTCCAGAAACAGCAGGGCGCGATGCAGTAAAGGCCGTGCTTCTTCGGTGGAATAACGACTGCTCAGGTTCTGGTAGAAACCGTCCGAAGCATCAAACCGCCCCCAGTTCTCCAGGGCATGACGCAACTCTGCGGCGATACGAGCACGCAGTTCTTCAGTCGCGGCGCGGGTGAAGGTCATCACCAGGATGTTGCGCACATCCAGCTGTTTTTCCAGCAGCAGACGCAGGTAGATGCGCGTGATGCTGAAGGTCTTGCCCGTGCCTGCGCTGGCTTCGATGAGCTGGCAACCCTGCAGCGGCAGGCCGATGATATCCAGGGGCTGCTTGTTCACAGATCCTCCTCGGTACGACTGGCATACAAGGGCCGGTAGATCTCATCGAGCAGTTCAGCAGGCAGATCTTCCCAAGACGGCATGTCCGGCCAGATCCAGTGGTAATAAGGGTCGTAGGCAGGGCCGCGCTGGCTGTAATCGTCAGCCCAGAACGCGGGGAACTTCCCCGGTTCATCCGCCAATGACGCTACCCAGTTCTTGCCCAGCTCAGCCCCGCATAACAACGGCCGGCGTCTCCCCTGCTGCCAGACGCTCAGAAGCCGCCCCAGCAGTGCTTCGGCATTGGCCACCGGCTGAAGCACGATCTGGGAGAACTTGTCGGCCTTCCTGCCATGGCGAAAAATTCCTCTTGTAACTATCCCCTTCCCCGTATCCGGCAAACAGTGCGCAAACAGATGATGCAGCCACAGGCGCATATCATCCTTGCCCTTGGCGCTGGCCAGACGATAGAACAGCAATTCATCTCCCATCCGGGGAAGTGCCGCCGAGAGCCTGAATTCACCTATGGAAAGCTCTGCATGCTCCGCAGTAATTTCAGCAGCGCCTTTTTGCGCAACGACAGCCGCAAAGTCATCGGCCTGCTGGCGCCACTCCTGCAGCATGTCCCCGGTGAGCGGGTTTTCCGGCAGGTGGCCGCTGAGCCTCGCCTGTTGCAGCAGGACTTCATCATCTTCGCCATCGATATGACACTGCACCAGCTGCTGCTGTAACAGATAGCGATCCAGATTGTTGGCGGTGAACGGCTCATGATCTTCCGGCCCGCCATGCTCATCATCTCCCAGGTACAGGCCCAGTTGCTGATTGGCAAAGTACCTTGGCGGGTGATCGAAGAACCGCAGCAGGGTTTCCAGTTGCAGCTCCTTTTTATCATCTTCTTCGAATGGCAGCGAAACGGTATTGTTGCGCTCCCCGTGGCTTTGCAACAACGCCAACCAGCCGGCGTCAAACGAATGGAAGGCTGCGGCGCTGCCGGTCTTCGCCAGATAATTTTCCGGGCTGAAAGGCTGCAGGGGCAACTGGATGACATCTGTTGCACTATCGGAAAGCTTCCAGCCATAGCCCTGCTCGAGATAGTCCATCAACTCACGCAGCACCAGGGACGGTTCACGCGCCTGGTTGGTCCTGATGTCCCGTCCCTGGAAGCTCAGATAAAGTTTTTCCCTGGCGGAGATCAACGTTTCGAGAAACAGGTAACGGTCATCACCGCGCAGGGAGCGATCCCCCGGCCGCGGCATTTCCCCGGCCATGAGGTCAAAGCCACGCTGCGGGCGCTGGCGGGGAAAGGCGCCGTCATTCAGCCCCAACACGGCGATGATGCGGAAGGGCACACTGCGCATGGGGATCATGGAGCAAAAGCTCACCTGGCCCACCAGGAACTGCCGCCCCGGTTCAGGACGGGAAAAACCGGCGCGCAACCAGTCGCGGATCACCGGCCGGGGAATGTCCTGATCAAAACCGGCAGCCTGGGTATGCTCCCCCAGCTCATCGATGGCGCTGGTGATGATCTGCTGCGCCTGTTCATCTTC
>CAZFXI010000115.1:0-4361 GCA_964522855.1 uncultured Sedimenticola sp. | reverse complement strand
GCGTAGTCTTCGATCTGCGGGCAGGTCACCAGCACATCGGCAGGCGTCAGGCTGGCATCCTCATTGAACTGATGCAACAGCCAGTCGTGCAAACCTTGTACCTCGCGCAGGGCGGAATGGGCGGATACCAGCGTGATGCTGTCATCATGCAGCTCCCGGGGCTGTCTGCGGGCATCCTCCAGCCCGAAGATATCCATCTGCAGATGATGCAGCAGCGTATCCGAAGCCGCAGACTGCAAGGGAGGATCGAACGCGGCGTATTCGGTCGTGGGCTGTTCCTGGAGCAGGGAAAGAAACTCCCTTCCCTGGGCGCCCAGATTGCCCAGTAGCGGATTGATCTCCAGCTCGTGTTCGTCACTGCCCAGCCAGCGGCTCAGTTGTTTTTCGCTGCGGGCATCGCCCCAGTATTCGACGCAGGGATTGAGCTGAAAAAGATGCACCTGGGTATGGCGCGCCACCTTCCCCAGGAACTCCAGCCACAAGGGCGCCAAAGCATTGATGCCGAAGATGCACAGCCGCTGGGGCAACGCGGCGGCGGCATTGTCCAGCTGTTCCGCGGTTCGCCGCAGCAGCCTGAGGGGATGGGACGGCAGATCAGACACGAGTTGCTGCCACAGAAAAGCCTGCCAGTGAGGGGTCTCCCCCCTGTCCCAGGCCTTGATCCAGTCGGGCCGGTAGATCAGGTACTGTTCGAACAGGTCCGCCAGTTCCCGGGCAAGCTGGAAACGCAGGCTGTCGGCATTCCCCGGCGTCTTCCGCCAGTAGTCGCTGGCGTCCCGGCACAGCGGGTTTCCGGTAACCACGGGATCGGCCAGCAGCGCGTACAGGCGCCAGCACAATACCTCCCGTGAGTAGGGCGACAGATCCGGCACCGCTTCCCTGCCCAGCACTTCCCGGATGATCTGCCAGAAAAAGCTCGCCGGCAGATGAAAATCCAGGTTCATGCTGATGCCCCGTTGCCGGGCCAGCTGCAGGTTCAACCAGTGCTGCATGCCGCCGTTCTGTACCAGCACGATATCCGGTCGCAGCACATTGTCTTTCGGCGTGTGCAACACCGCATCGAGAAGCTGCGCCAGATCCTCCAAACGGTTGGAAGGGTAGACGTTCAGCATTGCTCTACCCATTGTTCGTCCTGCATGTCGTCCAGGGGCGCACGCACCTCGATGGGCCGAAACGCCGCTTTGTAGGCCATTTTTCGACTGTCAGGAATCCAGTAGCCGAGATAGAGACAGCGCTTGCCCAGTTGCCGCGCCCGGGATATTTGCTGCAAGATGGCATAGCTCCCCAGAGAGCGCCTGTGCATGTCCGGCTTGAAAAAGGTATACACCGCCGACAGGCTATGCGGCTGAAAGTCCGTCGCCGCCAGCGCCACCAGTTCCTGGTTCAAGCGCATTTCCAGGAAACGCACGTCGTTCCAGCTGGCAAGCAGAAAACGTTCTGTTTCCTCAAAACTGCTCTCTGCCATGGCGCCACCGAGATGACGACCAACCTGATAAGCAAGGTATAGCTCGTATTGCTCGTCGGTAAGCTCTGCCGATCGCCAGTTCAGTTGCAGATCCTGATTGGCTTTCAGGCAGCGGCGTTGGCTGCGGTTGGCACGGAAGCTGTCGACAGGTACACGCACCGCGTGGCATTGCTTGCAATTGTCACACCAGGGACGATAGACGTAATCACCACTGCGGCGAAATCCGTGTTCAAGCAAGGCTTCATAGGTTTGGGGGGAAAGCAACTCCTCATCCATCACCATGAGTGAGCGTGACTGTTCATGCTCCAGATAACTGCAGGGATGTTCCTGGGTCAAACCGAGATTCAAGTGCATGTGACCACTTCCGGAAAAGGGCGCAACATGTCCACCGAACGACCAATAAGCTTCAAAAACTCATCACGGGGAATCAAACCTGCACCCAGAGATTCCAGATGGGGTGTAAAAACCTGGCAATCGACGAGACGGAACCCACGCTGCACAAGACTGCGAATCAGGCACACGAATGCGACTTTGGAAGCATTGGGCCTGAATGCAAACATGGATTCCCCAAAGAATACACTGCCCAGGGCATTCCCATAGAGGCCACCCACCAGTTCACCTTCCTGCCAGGCTTCCACGGAATGGGCGATGCCCAACTGATGCAATTGCTGGTAGGCAACGATCATCTCCGGCATCAACCAGGTACCTTCTTCATTCTTTCGGGGTTGGGCGCAGGCTTCTATAACCGCATCGAAAGCCTGGTCGAAAGTGATCTGGAAGGTTTCCCTGCGCAGCTCCTTCGCCAGGCTGCGACTGACATGCAGTTCATCCGGAAACAACACCATACGTGGATCGGGACTCCACCACAGGATAGGCTGATCATCCCCGTACCAGGGGAAAATCCCCTGGCGATACGCCTGGACGATACGCTCGGCTGTCAGATCACCCCCGACGGCCAGCAGGCCATCAGGGTCTGTTTCTGCCAGTGACGGATCGGGAAAAGGCTCTCCCGGCTGGGTGTCGTCCAGGGAGAATAGCAAGTATTACTTCTCCAGCGCGTCGAGATACTTCTCTGCATCCAGGGCGGCCATGCAACCGCTGGAGGCGGAAGTGACAGCCTGCTGATAGACATGGTCGGCCACATCGCCTGCCGCATACACGCCTTCAATGGACGTAGCGGTAGCATTGCCCTCGGTACCACTTTGCACCTTCAGGTAACCGTTGTTCATTTCCAGCTGGCCTTCGAACAGGCCGGTATTGGGGCTGTGGCCGATGGCAATAAATACACCCTGCAATTCGATGTCCTGGGTGGAACCGTCCTTGACGTTCTTGATGCGCATGCCAGTAACACCCGTGTTGTCGCCCAGCACTTCGTCAAGCGTACTATCCCACAGGATAGTGATATTGCCGTTCTCTGCCTTTTCCAGGATGTGTTTCTGCAGGATCTTTTCCGCACGCAGCTCATCGCGGCGATGCACGAGAATCACCTCTGCGGCGATGTTGGACAGATACAGGGCTTCTTCCACCGCCGTATTGCCGCCACCGATGACCGCGACTTTCTGGTTGCGGTAGAAAAAACCGTCACAGGTGGCGCAGGCGGAAACACCCTTGCCCTTGAAAGCCTCTTCTGAAGGCAGCCCCAGATAGCGGGCGGAAGCGCCTGTGCAGATGATCAGCGCATCACAAGTGTAGGTGCCGGCATCACCGGTCAGGGTGAACGGGCGCTGGGTCAGTTCTGCGGTGTGGATGTGATCGAAGATGATCTCGGTGTCGAAGCGTTCGGCATGCCGCTTCATGCGCTCCATCAGATCCGGCCCCTGCACGCCCTCGTTGTCGCCCGGCCAGTTGTCCACATCGGTGGTGGTCATGAGCTGACCGCCCTGCTCCATGCCGGTGATCAGCACGGGATTCAGATTGGCGCGGGCAGCATAGATGGCTGCGGTGTAACCGGCAGGACCGGAACCCAGGATCAATAGCGGGCAATGTCTGGTTTCACTCACGGAAAAACTCCTTCATAATCAAAAATTCATTAAATATGCGGCAAATCCTAACACATGAGAATTGGCATACCCAAAGAGATCAAACCCCTGGAAGGCCGGGTGGCCCTGATTCCCGATGCGGCGGCAGATCTGGTTCACGCGGGGCATGAGGTCTGCGTCCAGTCCGGCGCAGGGAAAGCCAGCGGCTATGCCGATGAGGACTATGCCAGGGCGGGCGTAAAGGTGCTCCCGGATGCCGCGGCCGTCTATGCCCAGGCGCAGCTCATCATCAAGGTGAAGGAGCCCGTGGGCGACGAGCTGGAGATGCTGAGCAAGGATCATCTGCTGTTCAGTTTCCTGCACCTCGCCGCCCTTCCTGAGCTGACACAGAAGCTGTGCGACATCGGATTGACCGCCGTCGCCTTCGAAACCGTCGAGGAACAGCGCCGCCTGCCCATTCTCGCCCCCATGAGCAACATTGCCGGGCGTATCGCCGTACAGGCCGGCACACACTATCTCCACCGCCCTTCTGGCGGGAAAGGCCTGATGCTGGGCGGTCTCCCCAGCACGGAGCGGGGCAAGGTCGTGATCATCGGCGCGGGCAATGCCGGTGGCAATGCCGCCCACCTGACTGCCGGCATGGGCGCCGACGTAGTAGTTTTCGACAAGCAGCCCACCAAGCTGGAAGCCATGATGGCCATGGCCAGCAACATTACCGCGCTCTACCCTTACAAAGAGGCGCTCAACCGGCACGTGGAGCAGGCCGACCTGCTCATCGGCGCCGTGCTCATACCCGGCGCCAAAGCGCCCCATGTGGTCTCCCGGGAACAGGTGTGTTGCATGCAGCCCGGCAGCGTCATCGTGGATATCGCCGTGGATCAGGGAGGGTGCATCGAAACCACGCAACCCACCACCTA
>CAZFXI010000114.1:3207-7334 GCA_964522855.1 uncultured Sedimenticola sp. | reverse complement strand
TCCGGAACAAGCCGGAATCCAGAACGTAGGTCGGGCAAAGCGCAGCGTGCCCGACGGTCTGCCCATTGGGCATGTCGCGGTGCTCCTTTGCCCAACCTACCCAACAGGATGACGGCTTTCCCGGACGACAATCCCCATGTCGCACATACTCTTCATTTCAGACCTGCACCTTTCCCCGGCTACGCCGGAACTCGTGCTACAGTTTGAGCGCTTCCTGTCCGGCGATGCCGTTAGAACAGCCGATGCCCTGTACATCCTCGGCGACCTGTTCGATGCCTGGATCGGCGACGACGACCCCTCCCCTTTTGCCGCACAGATCAGGGAACTGCTGCAGGAAGCCGGGCGTCATACCCACCTGTACTTCCAGCACGGCAACCGGGATTTCCTTCTGGGGGAGGATTTTGCCCACGCAGCCAATATGAAGCTGTTACCTGAGGAGCATGTCATACAGATCGCCGGTCAGCCGGTTCTGCTGCTTCATGGTGATCAGCTATGCACGGACGACACGGACTACCAGCAGGCCAGAAAACTGTTTCGCAGCCCGGAATTCCGCGCCCAGGCCATGGCCATGAGCATCCCCGAGCGCATAGAGAAAGCCGCCGAAATCCGCCAGATGAGCGGTGAAGCCAAGGCGGTGAAGTCTTCAGACATCATGGATGTGAACCAGCAGGCGGTTGAAGCCTCGATGCTGAAACATGGCGTGCAAAGGCTGATACATGGTCACACCCATCGTCCGCAAACCCACACATTTGAACTTGATGGACAGCCAGCGGAGCGCATTGTACTCGCAGACTGGCAGATTGCGGGTTCCACCGCATTGCAAATCGACGCAGAAGCCGGTCAGACACAGACGATCGTTGTGTAAACTATTTCCAGGCGGACGGCACAACCCGCTCGAAATCATCCGGCACGGCAAAGATATCATCTCGCACATCATAGCCACTCTTGAAGTCCACCAGCATGCGTTGCTTGCCGCCCATGACGTCCCACAACGGCAGCCCGTGGGAAAATGCCCGCTGGGGCGCGTAGACGTATTCACTCAACTCACAGTTGTTCTGCGTATAGCCTGGCGAATCCACTGCGGGATACTGCATGCGCGCCAGCGCCTGATACAACTCTTTCATGGCAGAGACTGCAACGGGCATGGTGTCCTTTACCACCACCAGTTCCCGGCAGGTTTCACCGTTGGCTTGCAGCTGAATCTTGAGCGGCTGCTGGCCTGCAACCTGCGGTGAATCGGGATCTTGCATCACCTTTTGTTCCAGCTTCATTGCTTCAAGCGGAACAGGCTGTTGCGTGGGAGGCACCATCTCCAACACCGTTTTTTCCAGAGGGTCAACGTTGAAAATCTTCTTCGCCTGCCGATCATAGATGGTGTATCCCTCTCCCGGCGCTCCGCCTTCATCCAGGCGCAGGAAGTGTTTGCTCACCAGGATACGACTGATGTAATTATCCACCCCGGGCTCTTTGACTTCGTACACCAGAAAATCGACTTCAGCCGCAAGCAATACGGCGGGAAACAGCAAGAACGACACTACAACTATTTGGCGCACAAGGCCTCCAGGTGATTGAGTTCAGATTGAGAAAACCCTGCCGCAAGGCGGGCTTCCTTGTGCAGAGGACAGCTCATGTGGCCATTGAGATATTCATCAATCAGTGAGAAATAGGTTGTCTCCGGATCAATTTTCCGTTGTTCGCACAAGAAATGAAACCAGCGGGAACCGGCTTCCACATGTCCCACTTCATCCTGCAGAATGATCTCCAGTACGGCGATACTGTCCTTGTCTCCAATGCCCTGGAACTTCTGGATGATACCCGGTGTGACATCCAGTCCCCGCGCCTCCATCACCCGCGGCACCATGGCCATGCGTACCAGTAGATCATGTGCAGTCTTCTGCGCCAGTTCCCACAAGCCGTTATGGGCCGGGAAATCTCCGTAGTCATAGTCCAGATCCTGCAAACGCTGGCGCACCATGCCAAAGTGATACACCTCTTCCGCCGCCACCTCGATCCAGTCGGTATAAAAAGCATTCGGCATCTCCAGAAAGCGGTACACCGCATCCAGGGCGAGGTTGATGGCATTGAACTCGATATGGGCAATGGCATGGAGCATGGCTGCCTGGCCTTCTTTGCTGCCCAATCTGCGCCGGGGAACCTCGCGAGGCGAAACCAGCACCGGCTTATCGGGCCGCCCTGGCTGTTCTATGGGAAGGATTTCCGTTGGCGGGACGCGGCTCAACTCTCCTTCCTGCCAGGTCTGCCGCAATTGCTCGACGCACAACGATTTGGCCTCAAGGTCTGGCTCCTTCAGACATTCGAGAGCACGTTCATGAACACTGTTTTTCATGAGGAGATTGTAGCAGTGGCAAGCGGTGAAAACTATTCGAAACTATCGCTGAACAGTGGCTGGCATTCCAGCTCTGGACAGTATTCGAATGCCCCCAGATCCTGAGTTGTCGATTGTGAGCGCACCTCGTTCCTGGCATGCTTGACATATTGTTTCAATACGGGATAAACAAGTGCAGCGTCCGCCAGGGTCATGGCCTGATCAATGTTGGCCGAGTTTTTTTTCAGGGAAAAATCCTGTGCCACCGCATCCGTAAAGCCCGGATTGGTGCCAACCCTATTGTTGCTGGCATTCAATGTGCCAGACAAGGAGCCGTGAGCATCCACCCAGCCGGAAGAAACCCAGTTGTTGCGTAAATCGGCGATGCCGGCACGGTTCAAGATCGCGAGATAATCACCGCCGGCAGACGCATAGAGGATGTTATTGCGGATATCCGCATGCTCGTCATTGCTGGACAGTCGCACCAGCGTCGTGTTGCCGCTCCGTGTGGAAACCACGGTATTGTTATAAAAATACAGGGTGCCTTTGCGATAGATATTTTCGTTACCGCTGTCTCCACCATAGTGGATAATCTGACTGTTACCGGCACCATCCGGTTCTATGAGTACATTGCCATACACGTAGGTTTTTCTGTAATCTGCATGGTTCACAACCTTGTTCGAATCTTCTCCATCCACCAGATCGAGCTGCCGGTTGCCGGACTCGATCCAGTTGTAACGTACAACCAACCCGGCAGACCTGTCTTTGAGATTATTGCCCTCGGCACCCTTGCGCAACGGCCCGAAATAGTTGTATTGATAGACGATTCCCAGTGCAGAGGTATAGGTGTTGTGGTGGTAGATCGAGCCATCGATACCATTGTCATAGATACGATTTCCTTCGATGAGAATATCCTGCGTCCTGCCATCATTGATACCGATAAACAGGCCGTTTCCTGAATCTCGCAACACGCAGTTCCTGATGGTCAGATGCTGGGCAACTTCCACATAGATAGCGGCGGCATTGCTGGCATAGCTCTGACCCGAACCGTGATCATCGGCAAAATCATATGGCGTACGACCTGACCTGATGTCCAGGTTCTCGATTACGATGTATGTCGGTGGCTCTTCATTCGGATTGAGATCTCCACCCACCTTGAGCACCCCTCTCGATTCGTTCCAGAAACTGATATTGGTCGGGGTTTTGGCATTCCGCCCATCGATAACCGGCAGTTGTCCAGCCGGTCCCGACACACCGGATACGACAATGGGCTGGCTGGCTGTACCCAGGCCGGAGATGATCCACTTTTCCTTGTAAGGCGTACTCTTCCAGTGAATAAATACATGATCTCCCGGTTGCAGATCATTCCAGGGCGCATCGGCAATACTGGTCAAGGTCTGGTTTGGCCCCACATGAAAATCGGTGGCCAGGGAGCATTGGGCGAGCAGCAGCAATCCTGCCAACACTGCAAATCGGTATCGCATCATCATCGGAAACTCGGAAGGAGTGAAAGTCGGGTATTCGATGCTGAAAATCTAGCAAAAGTTCCATTTTGTGTTCGTGAACCGCCTTGCAAAGCAGCACGGCTCACATTTTGACAGGCAAGCGCAAACCCATAAGCAGATCCATGACATTGGTGTCCGTCGGGCCTGTAGACAGCAGATCACCGGTGGCCTCCAGAATTGTGCCACTGTCTGCCTGTGCTAATGCCAGATCCGGATCCAGATTCCCATAGATGGCACGCTGCCAGGTTTGCCCATCCACCAACGCTCCGGCGTCTTCCCCCGGGCCATCACTGCCA
>CAZFXI010000114.1:0-3107 GCA_964522855.1 uncultured Sedimenticola sp. | reverse complement strand
CCAGGTTTGCCCATCCACCAACGCTCCGGCGTCTTCCCCCGGGCCATCACTGCCATCGGTGCCGGCGGCCAATATCAGGATATCGTCCCGGCCTGCTATCTCCCTTGCTGCAGTCAGGGCCAGATGCTGATTCCTGCCTCCCCGGCCCGGATCTTCCGGCAATGCCACCGTGGTTTCGCCGCCAAGAATATGCACACCTGGCGGCGCATCGCACAGCATCCTGGCGAAGGTAACGCCCTGCTTTTCGGCATCTCCCTCCAGCAACGGGTAATCTGTCCATACAGGATAACCCAGCACCGATGCCCGTTCTGCTGCACCTTGCACAGCCTGCCAGGAATTGGCCACCAGGTGGTGCGGTAATGCGGTATAGCCAGAAACCGGAGGCGCCATTGGCAACGCAGACAGCCAACCGGGAATATCAGGTGGCTTGTGTTGCTTCTTCGGCGGATAGAGCAGCCCGGAACCGATTACCCCGGGATCATCACCGGGCACATCAGAGATCAGCAACACCTCGACGCTACGCCCCTGAACAAACCGCAACAAGCCACCAGCTTTTATCCGGGAAACACGGCGACGCAGATTGTTCATGCTATGAATATCCAGAGCACTACCCAGCAGCCAACGATTCAGCCGTTGCAAATCCTCCAGGGAAACACCGGGCACCAGCACCTCGACCAGGCTGGAAGTTCCCCCTGAAATCAGGAACAGCAACGATCTCTCCTGTGGTTGCTCGGCGATGAAATCAAGCAGAACCTGGCCTGCTACAAGGCTGCGTGCATCGGGTACAGGATGGGCTGATTCGATCTGCCTGATCACGGGATGGTTGGACAAACAGGGACTGGCATATCCCTCACGGGTGATCACCAGTCCTTCGAGCAGGTTGTCACCCAGGGAATGCCGGGCACCCAGCATCATCGCCGATGCCGCCTTGCCGATGGCAATAACCGCGCAGGGCTCGCCTGCCCCGGCACTCAGCCATTCGGCAACGCAGCGTTTCCCGTTCACGCGCTGCAAAGCCGCCTGGAAAATCGTCAGCAGGTCGCGTCTGTATCTTTCAGCAGGGTTCTCTGTGTTAAGATTGAATTTCATCGATGTCAAATGTCCAGAGGTCGGGACTCTTGCAGATTATTACATTTCGCAGCCATTTCAGCCGCAACACGCTGTTGCTCATGTTCTTGCTTGCCGCCATTATCGCTGGCATCTCGATCTGGAAATTCGACCTGATCAAAACCGTGTATTTCAAGGATCAGCTGACTGCCACGGGCTGGATCATCAATGGCTCCATTGTCGCCCTGTTTCTGGTGGGTATTGCTCGCATTGTTACCATCTTCTTCTCCTATGCCCGCGAAGAATCGGCAACTGCACGCTTCATCCGCAATCAGGAGGAGGAAGCCGAAAACCCAGTGGACAAGGTTCCGGCCAACAGTATCATCGCACGCCGCTACGTGGTGATGGAGCGCCTTTTCAATTCCAGCACCCCCATCAATCAGGGGGCATTGGCGGCCACTTTGCTGGCGAACGAAAGTACCCGCACCAGTCTACCTAAATATATCAGTAATATCCTGATTCTCACGGGTGTTTTCGGCACCATCGTGTCTCTGTCGCTGGCGCTGCTGGGCGCATCCGATCTACTGGAAAATGCGGTGGATGTGGGCGGCATGGGTCTGGTTATTCATGGCATGTCCACCGCTCTGTCCACCACGATTACCGCCATCGTCTGCTATCTGTTCTTCGGCTACTTCTACCTGAAACTCACCGACGCCCAGACGAATCTGCTCAGTGCCATCGAGCAGGTTACGACCACCTACCTGGCTCCCCTGTTTATTGTGGAGCAGGAAACCACCCTGTATGAATTCACTGGCCTGGTTCGCTCCCTGCAATCCCTGGTCAAGCAAATGCAGGTTTCCCAGAAGGTCGTCACCAAGGCCGAAACCCAGTTGCTGACAGCCGTGGACACCTATCAAAGCCAGATGGAGGAAAGCAACAAGGACATGAGTACCATGATCGACCTGCTCAAGCGCGGTTTCCGTCTCCGGGATGACGAATGAACGATCATGGCGGCTTCATTGATCTGCGCCTGAACAATCAGGACCAGCAGGGCAACGAAAGCTTCTGGCCCTCCTTTACGGATGTCATGACCGTGATCATGATGATTTTTCTCATCTCCATGGTTGTTGTGCTGCTGCGCAACATGGAACTGGTAAAGGAAATCCGCGCCACCATGGAGGCCGAGCGCCAGGCGGTGGAACTGGCCCGCTCCACCGGTGCGGAAAAGGAAAATCTTGCCAGCCAGCTCAATACGGCGCTGGAACAGGTTCAGGCGGCCGACATTCGCATCAATGAACTGCAGCTGCAGGTACTGCGCCTGCAGGAACAAAACAGGGTGCGGGCCCGTGCCGTCGCCGACCGGGATCAGCAGCTGAACACCCTGCTGGAAGAACGCAATAACCTTACCCAGCAGGCTGCACAACTGATGCTGGACAAGCAGGCCGCAGACAAGGCTGTTACCGCCGCCAGGGAAAAGGAAACCCTCTCCCGCCGGCAGTTGGCAGACTTTCAGCAGCAATATGCGCAGCTGAAAGCGCAACTGGACCGTCAGAAGTTGCAGATTGCCGTGCTCAAGAGCAAGTTGCAGAATCAGGAACAGCAGCTCGCAGCCAATCGTCAGGAACGCCAGACCGTGGAGGAGAAATACCTGGTGCTGGCAGACGAATACGACTCGCTGAAAGTACGCTACGACAAGCTGGTGCGCCCTGCCCGCACAGCAAAGGGACGGCATTTGGTGGAAGTGCGCTATTTCAAGAAAGGTGGGAAACGGCACATCGAATGGCGTGATGGCGGTTCCGGCGAATTCAAGTCGGTCTCACGCAAGAAGCTCGATGGCATTCTCGACAGGCTGAAAAAGCAGCAGGCGGATGGTCTCTACATCAAGGTCATCCTGCCTCAGGACAGCGGCCTGTCCTACAGCGAGGCATGGAAATTCACCAATGACCTGCATCAGAAATATGACTATTACTTCCAGGAAACAGCGGAAAAACCTGCTGATAATCCCTAAGGAAGCCCTGAGCTGGTCAACCCATCATCACTTGACTCCTCTCTCCCCAAGG
>CAZFXI010000113.1:0-7389 GCA_964522855.1 uncultured Sedimenticola sp. | reverse complement strand
ATGGCGACTGGAAATTGTATATGTTTGATGATGTCGCTGATGACACCGGCAGCCTCAACGGTGGCTGGAGTATCCATATAGAAACACACTAGCCGGACTTTTTTACAAACTTGGTCAAAATCACGATCTGCTGACCGTTCACTCTGCCTTCGATGTGTTCGGGATTATCGGCAACGAGTGAGATATTCCGTACCGCCGTGCCCCGCTTGGCGGTAAAACCCGCGCCTTTGACGTTCAGATCCTTGATCAGGGTCACCGTGTCCCCTGCTTCCAGCAGCGCACCATTGCTGTCCACATGGCTGACAGCTTCCTCTTCACTTTCGCCTTCTCCCGTTGCCTGAGCCCAGGACAGGGTAGCGTCATCCAGATACAGCATGTCCAGCAGATCCTGTGGCCAGCCTTGATCACGCAGACGGGTCAGCATGCGCCAAGCCAGCACCTGTACCGCCGGCACCTGACTCCACATGCTGTCGTTCAGACAACGCCAGTGATGGACATCAGTCTTTTCCGCATCATCCACCTGTTCGCTACAGGTCTGGCAAAGCAGTACGCATTCATCCGCATTATCACCCTCTCCCGGCGGAACCACATACATCGCCAGGTTATCCATGGCTGCGCAAAGCTCGCACTTTGATTCGGCACGTTCCATCAGTTCTTCTTCGATACTCAATTGATTGCTCCCGCATAAAAAGGGGATTATAACCGACTAGCCAACCGCCGCCTTCCAGGCAGGATGCCGGCTGATCAGCTCCAGCGCCTGTTGCAACAAACCGATACCGGGCGCAGTGCGATGCCAGGTAGAAGCCCCTGAAGGATGGGGTAACGGGATAACCGAGGTAGGCACGCCCCACAATTCCTGCTCGAATTGTCTGCCGACAACGTCCGTCAACTTGCCCACCGGCATGAGCTCCCCGATCGCCAGTTTACCTATGGGGATAACCAGTCCGGGCTGCAGCAGGGCAAACTCCTCTTCCAGCCAGCCCGAGCAGGCCGCGATTTCCTTTTCATTCGGCACGCGGTCACCGCCTTTCGGGTTCTTGCCGGGGAAACAGCGACAAACCGCGGCCATGTAGACGCTTTCCCGGTAGCGCCGCTCATCCACACCGATACTTTCGAACCATTTGAACAGGGTTTTTCCCGCCGTCCAGGCGAACGGCTTTCCGGCTGGCCCTTCCTTGTCGCCAGGTGCCTGGCCGATGGAGATCACCGGCGACACAACCGGGTTGCCCAGCACTACAGGCGGATGCATATCAGGACAACAGCGACACTCCCGCAGCAGGGCCTGGAGCGCAACGATGGCTTGCACAGAACTGTTCATGGGGCGAAGATAACAGCAAAACCCCTTGCAGATAAGGAGCAATTTCATGAAAGCAGTGGTTATGACGGCGATAGGCGACCCGAAGGTACTGGAATTGCAGGACCTCCCGGAGCCGCAGATTGAACACCCGTCGCAGATCAAGGTGCGATTGCATACCGCGGGTATCAACCCCATCGACACGAAACTGCGACAGAAGGGCCTGTTCTACGGAGCAACGCCCCCCGCCATTCTGGGTTGTGATGGCGCCGGCGAAGTGGTTACCGTCGGTGAGGAAGTCACCCGTTTCCAGCCCGGTGACAAGGTCTGGTTCTGTCACGGCGGCCTCGGTAGGGAACCGGGAAACTACGCCCAGTTTACCGTTCTATCGGAGCATCGGGCCGAATTCCTCCCCTTGCGTGTCAACTACCCGGAAGCCGGCGCTACACCATTGGCCCTGATTACTGCCTGGGAAGCGCTGTATGACCGGGGCAGGCTGAGCGAAGGACAAACCGTGCTCATTCACGCCGGTGCGGGCGGGGTCGGACACATCGCCATCCAACTGGCCAAGATCCGGGGCGCAACCGTCATCACCACGGTCAGCAACACCGAAAAGGCAGAATTCGTGCGTAATTTGGGTGCCGATGCGATCATCAACTACCGCGAGCAATCACTGGATGCAGCCATCGAAGAACTGACGGAAGGCAGGGGCGTTGATCTGGTATTCGATACCGTCGGACCGGAGGTTTTCCGCCAGTCATTGCCGCTTCTGACAGAATATGGCACGCTGGTCACCATACTGGACCCGGGCGCGGCGCTGGACACATCAGTAGCACGCAGCCGCAATCTGAGTATCGCCTTTACCCTGATGCTGACCCCCGCTCTCAAGGATCTGGACGATGCCCTGGCGCACCAGCGTGAAATACTGCGTCTGGGCGGTGAATGGATGAGCGAGGGTCGATTGAAGGTGAAAGTCAGCAGGATACTGGAGCTCGAAGATGCCCCTGTTGCCCATGCGCTCATCGAAGAGGGGCACACGCTGGGTAAGCTGGTGTTGATGACGGGCTGACCCCCTCAATCCGGAGAGATGCTACTCAAGCTGTCATTCCAGAAGAGGCGCAAATCAACATATGGGCGCCTCTAATGAATTCTTTCTTCGTCACTCCGGCGCAGGCCGGAGTCTGGCAGAATCAACCCGCTGTGGATTCCGGCCTGCGCCGGAACGACGATTTTTCGGTGTGCCCATATGTCCTTGCCAGATCCCCGCACACATCGGGACAACTATTGGTTTGGAAATAAATCAACCGCCTTCGGTTCGGATGTGGGTGATCCACTGGCTGGCTTGGCGCTTGGATTTTGCGTACTTCATGGCTTTACTGAACGAGGCGATGGCGCTCTGTTTCTTGCCGATTTCGTAGAAGGCCATACCCTTGAGCAAATAAGCATCCCCTGGGTTCCTCAGCCCGCCCGCTGCCAGCGCCTTGCCCGTCATCTCGATCACTTTATTCCAGTTTTCCTTGTCGGTATAGAGCTGGGCCAGGCGAAGGAATAGCACACCTTTGTTCTGTGCCTGGGCAGCCGCCTGCAACTCCACCAGTGCCTCATCCGTTTCCTTGGCGCGCATCCAGGCTTCACCCAGTTTCTGCAGGTTCTTGCCCGTGCGCTCGATTCGGCCCGCGTTCATTTCCCTTTCCATGATCCTGGCCGCCTTGTAGGGAATGTTCTGCAGCAGATACATGTTCACCAGGTTCATGAGTTCCCGTTCCTTTTCCAGGAAGCCCTGCTTGTGCGCCAGCTCCAGTACCGCCAGGGAACGGCGATTCTTCTTCAACGTGAAATACACGCCGGACAATTGCTTCCAGTATTGTTTCTTCTCCGGCCAGAACGCGACCATGGACTCCAGCACGGTTGCTGCCTTGCTGTACTGCTTTTTCTGATAGAGCATGGAGAGGTGCAACTGATACCAGTTTTCCCGCGGTTTCTTTGCCAACTGTATGGCTTTTTTTATCTTGGGAATCGCCTTGTCATATTGCTTGAGCTGGGCGTAGATAGTCGCCCCGAAGGCATAGGTGTCCGCCGAAGGATTTTCGGCGGTAGTCAACCACTGCTCGTAAGCCCGCGCAGCGGCTTTCCAGTCCGGAATCGCGGCGTACAACTGCGCCAGGTTGTAGCGCATACTCTGCTGCACCTGGTCTGGCAAGGCTTCTGTCTTCAGCGCCTCATTGAAGGCCTTGACTGCTTTCCGATACTGGTCGGTTGCCGCATAGGCAAACCCGTAGGTCTGCATCACCGTAGCATATTCATAACCATGCTTGCGCACCTTCGATGCCAGGGTATCCAGGCGCTGCAAAGCCTCCTTGTACTTGTTTTCCCCCATCAGTTCCTGGATGGTGGTCAGGCGCTTGTAGGTGCGCTCGCTCAGTGTGGCAGCAAAGCTGTTGCCAACCAGCAACAGCAGCAAGAACAGCGGGAACAACAGTCGATGAATCATCATTGTCCCTCCGGTGCCAGCTTGAACTCGATCACTTGCACTGCCCTGCGCGGCACGGGCTTTCCATCCACGATACGGGGCTTGAACTTCCATTTGAGGATCGCCTTCTTGGCGGCCCGGTCAAACAACCGCCTGGGTTTGGAATCCACTATCTTCACGTCCGCCACGGTGCCCAGTTCGGTAACCGTAAACTCCACCTTTACCCAGCCTTCCTTCCCCGCCAGTGCCGCCTTGCGTGGGTAGCGTGGTGCAATCTTGACCAGGGGAATAAGATCGCCATCGCCCCGTGTGCCAGTTCCGGCACCGCGCCCCACACCTCCGATGAAAGGCCCACCGGATATCCCAGAAGTTGAAAGGCGGGGCATATCCATCTGCAGGTTTGGCATCGCCACTGCATCGTCCTGCGCCACCTGCAACTCTGGCGGTGGCGGCGGTGTTTTTGGCAACGGGGGTTTTTTCGGGATCACCCGCTTCTTTACCCGGGTTTCCGATTCACGCTTGAGGCGCACGAAATCAACAACGGAATAATCCGCCACCTTGTTGAGGTCACCCTTGCCCTGGCTGATCATGAAGTGCATGGCGAAAAACAACGCCAGGGAAACCAGCGCCGCCAGAATGATGGCAATGGGCAGCCGCAGCAGCATCAGACTTAGTCCTTCACTGCCGCTATGGAGATGTTGAGTATTCCCGCCAGATGTACCTGATCCATAACCTGCACCAGCAGGCCGTTCTTGGAGTCCTTGTCGGCCTGGATCACCACCGATGCCTCGGGACTTTCCGCCTTCAGGCGTTCCACATTTGCGCGCACGGCACGGATATCAACCGGTCGCTTGTCCATCCAGATCTCATCGTTGGCGGTAATGGCAATGAGAATGTTGCCATGCTCCTTGCGTTCCGCAGTGTTGGCACTGGGACGGTTTACATCCACGCCGGACTCCTTGATGAAGGAGGTGGTGACGATAAAAAAGATCAGCATGATGAACACGATGTCCATCAGGGGCGTCAGGTCAATGGTTGCTTCATCGTCGTCTTGACAGTATCTGCGTCTCATTTTTTCTTCACCACTTTGGTGTCTGAAATATGCAGATTGTCCGCCGCCAGCTGGGTCAGATAGTCTGCATGGAATTTTAATCGGGCGCTGAAATACAGCCCCGAAAGGGCTACGACCATGCCTGCCATGGTGGGAATGGTGGCCATGGAAATACCGGAAGCCATGAGCCGCGCATTGCCACTACCGGTAATGGCCATGACATCGAATACCTGCACCATGCCAAACACCGTTCCCAGCAGTCCCATGAGGGGACACAGAGCCACCAGGGTATTGAGCATGATCAATCCCCGGTGCAACTGCGCGGAAATGCGTGAGATCAATTCTTCACGAATGCGATGCGCATACCAGGTGTGGTGATCCTTGCGCTCATGCCACTGCTTTCCTGCAGTCTTGACCAGGGAAGGATAGGTGAGGCGAATGAACCAGTAGCGCTCGATGATCAGTATCCACATCAGGAAGGCGGTAACCAGTATGATCCACAATACCGGTCCGCCCGCCTCCATGAAATCACGGATGCTTTCGAGTACACCGATGAGTGCGTACTTGATATTCATCAGCTGCTATGAAGCTTCTCCGCATGACGGGCGATGATGCCCGCACTCTGCTCTTCGAGCACCTGCACCAGCGCCTTGCTACGTGCCGACACGATGGCATGCAGGAAGGTCAGGGGAATGGCCGCCATCAGACCCAGCACCGTGGTAATCAACGCCTGGGAAATACCCCCGGCCATGAGTTTGGGATCACCGGTACCGAACAGAGTGATGGACTGGAAGGTCTGGATCATGCCCGTTACCGTACCCAGCAGGCCCAGCAAGGGCGCAATGACGGCAAGTATCTTCAATATCGACAGACCGCGCTGCAGCTTGGGCACTTCCTTGACCACTGCTTCATCCACCTTGCGTTCGAGGGTCTCCAGGTCGGTATCCTGGTTGTCATACCAGGAAAGCAACACCCGCCCCAACGGATTGTTCTTCTTTGGCGCATCGGCATGCTTGAGCTGGGAACGTACCTTCATGCTGACCACAGCCAGGGCAATCAACCGGTACAGGGCCAGCAGGAAACCAAAGGCGGCAAGGCCGATGATGATGTATCCCACTTCCTTGCCCTGGGCCACCCGTTCCTTCAGATCCGGCGCCTGCACCAGCAGGCTGAGGATGGAACCACGGGATGGATCCACCGCCATGGGCACGATGCCACTGGTGGCTTTCTGCAGGTTTGCCGCCATCTCGGTGAAGCGTCTGGCTGGCTGACGAGGCAACACGATGAGCTGATCCGTTTCCGGCAGATAGCGCAGGAACTTGCCATCCGATACGGAATTGAATACGCCAACCCGCACCACTTCCTGCTTGCTCTCCGTGCCATCGACCGCGACCACGCTGTCCTGATACCGAACCACCTTGCCGGACTCGGTCATTTCGTGCTGCATCTCATACCACAGCTCTTCCAGGTCGGGGATGGCAGGCAGCTTCTTGTCGTTGCTCATGCGTACCAGGATCTTGCTGCGTCCGGGGTACTGGGATGACACCAGGGAAGCGTCGAGGATGCCCGCCACATCGCCGGCAACCTGACGCACCACACCAAACAGCTCGCCAAGGTTACCCTGGCGCCGCTCCAGTGTTTCTTCGGCTTCGGCAAGCTTCTGTTCGTTTTCATCGAACTGTTGCTTGAGACTTTCGCCCCGGGCCTTTTCCGCCGACAGCCTGGTCTTCGCTGCCGCCAGCAATTGTGCCTGCTTTTTCTTGTCTTTCAGAAACTCGGCTTCGCGCTGCTTGTTGATGCGCGCTTCTTCCGCCTTGGCTTGTTTTACCTGCTTGAGCAGTGTATCCAGACTTTGTGCCGACATGGCCGATGCTGAAAACAGTGCCGCGAACACCAACACCCATGCGATTCTCATTTTATTCATTGGGCTTTCTCCGGCGCAGTCGCTCTCGGCATCCTGCCTTCCGCGACACTGCCACTTCCCTGTGGGGCGGGTACGGGCAGTTTGATCAGATCAGGTGGCGCCTGCTTGCGTGCAATGCGCAGGCCCAACATGGCGGGCTTGCGATATTCATCCGATAGGATCTGCCACTGCCGCTTCTTGTTGTCCCAGACGGCAGTTTCCTTCTTGTCCAGGGTCTGATACATGAGCGTCATACGCCCGATGCGCAGGAAGTCCACGGAGCGCTTGTTACCTTCCACGGCCAGCTCTGCGGTATAGGCTTCGATGGTACGTCCATATTCCATTTCTACCTGGTAGGCTTCCATGATGCGGCGATACTTCTCGGATACGGTAACATCCGCACGATCGAGCAGCGTTTTCAGGCCATCGATCCGTTTTCTACGTTCGTCGGGAAGGAAAGGCACATCCAGTGCCACGAACTTGTCCAGAGTGTCCACCATACGGCCCATGAGCGGTATCACGCCCTGGTTGGTGGTGTCGATTTCCAGCAATTGTTGATCAATCGTCGATAATTCTTCGTTCTGCGCCTTGACGATCCTTGCAACCTGATCGTTGTAACCTTTCAAGGCATCGTACTGTCGCATGGTCAGCTTATACTCGGTGAGCATACG
>CAZFXI010000112.1:0-7582 GCA_964522855.1 uncultured Sedimenticola sp. | reverse complement strand
AGCGATGTCCAGATGTGCCCACTTGTATTTTTTGGTGAACTTTCCGAGGAAGCACGCGGCGGTGATGGTGCCCGCGCCCTTGCCGCCAATATTGGCCATATCCGCAAAATTACTGTCCAGCTGTTTGGCATAGTCATCATTCATTGGCAAACGCCAGGCGGGATCATGGATGGACTCGCCCGCCTGCAAAAGTTCGTCAGCCAATTTGTCGTCATTGCCCAGCAGTCCCGTGGTGTGATGCCCGAGAGCAACAACGCAGGCACCGGTCAACGTCGCAATATCAATCACGGCTGCGGGCTTGAAACGCTCCGCATAGGTCAGGGCATCACACAGAATCAGACGACCCTCGGCATCGGTGTTGAGGATTTCGATGGTCAGGCCGGCCATGCTGGTCACGATGTCGCCGGGTTTGTTGGCCTCGCCATCGGGAAGGTTTTCAGACGAAGGAACGATGCCGATCACATTGATGGGCAAGTCCAGCTCGACACAGGCCTGCAGGGTGCCGAGTACGCTGGCGCCGCCGCACATATCGTATTTCATTTCGTCCATGCCGGCGGAGGGCTTGATGGAGATGCCCCCGGCATCGAAAGTCAGTCCCTTGCCGACCAGTACCACGGGGCGGCTGTTTTCCTTGCCCCCGCGGTATTCGAGAATGATCAGCTTCGCAGGCTCACGGCTGCCGCGAGAGACAGACAGCAGTGCGCCCATGCCAAGACGTTGCATCTGCTTTTCCGTGAGCGCCGTGGCTTTGATTTTTGTGGACTTGCGCCCCAGTTTTTTTGCGGTCTCGGCGAGATGGGTGGGTGTACAGATATTACCAGGCAGGTTGGCCAGGTCTTTGGCCAGATTCATGCCTGAAGCGATGGCACTGCCATGTTTCATGGCTTTGCTCAGCGTGTTGGCCTGTTTGCGTGCCTTTACGACCAGAGTCATCTTTCCCAGGGGTTTTTTCGGCCGTTTCCTTTTGCTTTTACATTGGTCAAAAGTATACAGTTGCTCTTCTGCCGCAATAACCAGATCACGACCAGTGGCGTACAATTGCCCGCTTTCCAGAAGTTCCTCTGGTACTACCAGCGTACAGTCTCTGGCGGCATTCTTGTTCAGAAGCGAAACGGCGGTACCCGCCATGGCGCTCAGCTTTTTGCTGTCAAAGGATTTCCTGTCACCCAGGTTCAGCAGCAACACTCTTTCGGCCTTCAAACCAGGTACGGCATACAGCATCAGCGTTTGTGCAGCATCTTCCCCAAGATCACCTTTTTTCAATGCGGCCTGGAGATGCTTTTTCGCTGCGAAGGGTAAATCACTGATGCCCGAGTCTGCTTGTTTGCCTGCGAAAATACCCAGTACCAGGCACTGGGTAACGATGTTCTCGGGGGCTGTAATTTTTGTCAGATAGTGCATGAGATTCCATTATTGTTGTGAATGATCAGATATGAATTCTACCTGCTATTTTGCCGTTTGGCATGACCTCATTCAGGTGTTGTGGCGCATGCGACAGGAAAGTCGCCAGTGGCAGAACACCGGCTCCATGGTTTCAGGTAAAATCCATACTTGCCCTTGCTTCTTTACATAAAGAGGAATCTTTGTTGTTTCCCATCCTTGACAGAATGCTCATCAGAGAGGTGTTGAAAACCCTGTCGGTGATTTTAAGTGTGCTGTTATTGCTGATTCTTGCCAATGCGATGGTGCATTTGCTGAGTCAGGTTGCGGCGGGCAGCATCAGCATGAAAGTCATGGCTGTGTTGCTCGGCCTCAAGGTGATCAAGCTGATCGGGTTTATTCTTCCTCCGGCATTCTTTTTTTCCATCCTGTGGGTGTTGGGGCGGATGTACAGGGATAGTGAAATGGTTGCTTTCAATGCCTCCGGCGTGGGATTGCTGCGTCTTTACAAAACATTTTTCCTGGCTTCGATCCCCCTAGCGATGTTGGTGGCGGTGCTGGTGCTCGAAGTGCTGCCGCAGGCAAGGGCATATGCGGATATCTTGCAGTTGAAGGAAAAAAAGCAATTCCGGATCGGTGGTCTGAAACCTGGTGCATTCAATGAGTTCAACAAAGGGCGCTTCATGATCTATGTTGGACAAGACGATGCAGATGGCGATGGCGTAAGGGATGTTTTTCTTCGTTATGTACAGAATGGAAAACCGGGCATCCTGGTGGCAAGCAATGCAACATTGACGGCGGTGGAAGATTCTCCGGGACAGTATCTGGTGCTGGAAAACGGTTATCGCTACCAGGGAGTGCCGGGAAAGACCGAGTTTTCCGTAGCCGGTTTTTCGCGCTATGGCATACGGCTGCCGGAGGTGGCGTCCGACTCCTTGAGTATATCCAGGACGTCACTGCCTACATCGGTATTGATGGCCAGTGACGATCCCAAACTGAAGGCGGAATTGCAGGAGCGGCTGGCCGCCCCGTTATCCGTATTTGCCCTGATGTTGTTGAGTGTGCCGCTGGCCAGGTCTTTGCCGCGCCAGGGTGTGTACGGTCGTTTGATCCTGGCGGTGGTGATATATGCCATCTACATGAACGTGATTCAGCTGGCAGAAAAATGGATGTACCAGGGGGTTACACCCGAGTGGCTGGGGGTGTGGTGGGTGCCCGGGCTGACTGCGCTATTGGCGGTGGTCATCATTAAACTGGATGCACTGGCGTATAGGCCTTTTTGGCGACGCTGGAAAGGGTTGCGGCTATGAAACTGGTCGATCGCTATATTGCTGCAACAGTGATAAAGGCAACCTTGATGACTTTGCTGGTACTGACCATCCTGGCATTTGTTCTGCAGTTGGTCGATGAGATCGAAGACGTAGGAAAAGGAGATTACAGCGTCTGGACTGCCATGATCGTGGCCCTATGCTCCACGCCACGTTTTATTTATGAGTCTTTTCCCGTATCTGCGCTGATCGGTGCGCTGCTTGGTCTGGGGGGGATGGCGACTTCCGGTGAACTGGTAGCCATGCGTGCTGCTGGAATGTCATCTCGACAGATACTGTTTGCCGTGGTCAAGGCGGGAATGTTGTTGCTGCTGTTGGTGGTGTTGGTGGGGGACGGGATCGGTCCGTTTAGTGAGCGGTATGGCAATCAGCTGAAACTGGAAAAGCAGAAAAAACAGATCACCTTCAGTTCAAGGAACGGCTTCTGGGCCAAGGATGGAAATACCTTCGTCAATATACTCAAGGTCAGTGTTTCCGGAGAGTTGCAGGATGTGACGATTTACAAACTTGCAGAAAACAGGCAATTGCAAACCATCATCCGGGCTGAGTCGGGCAAGTATGAAAACGGCAGCTGGATACTGAGTGGCGTGCGGCGCAGCAGTCTTGAAAATACGCAGGTTCGCACGCAGCGCTTGCCCGGACTCGCCTGGGATTCCATGGTTGATCCCTCTGTCCTCAGCGTGGCTTTGATCGATCCCGTGATGTTGCCTGTCTGGAAGCTCTGGGAGCAGATCCGCAATCTGAAAATGCGGGGCCAGAGTGCCGCGACTTTTGAAGTCACTTTCTGGGGGAAAGTAGCCACGCCTTTGACCACCATCGCCATGCTGATTCTGGCGGTTCCCATGGTCATGTCAGGCAACCGCAGTATTCCAGCGGGGCAGCGGGTGTTATCCGGCGCTATGCTGGGAACATTGCTGTATCTTTTCAGCCGGGGTTTCTCCTTTCTGGTGTTGGCGATGGAATTGCCGGCAGTGGTCGTCATGCTGTTTCCGCTCGTCGTCATCTTACTGCTGATCTTGTGGTTGAATCGAAATGCCGTGAGGCAATGAAGCCGACCCTGTTTCTGGCGAATGCCTAGGGGTTGTTCATCCGCCAGAGTGGGTGAAATTCCAAGATGATATAAGGAACAATATTTACGGAAATTGTGGGATAATTAATAGTTGAATGTCGAATAACCACAAATGAAGATAGACTGACTGATATGCAAATCGGAATACCCAAAGAGACGCGAGCAGGTGAGGCCCGGGTGGCGATTACCCCGGACATTGCAAAAAAACTTATCGGCAAGGGTTTTTCGCTGAAAATAGAGAAAGATGCCGGTCTGGCAGCGGGCTTCCACAACGACGATTATCTTGCAGCCGGAGTGGATCTGGTGGACAGGGCACAGGCGCTGGCCGCAGATATCGTGACCAAGGTACGCAAGCCAGATGCCGGTGAAATTGCCGCCATGCAGGAAGGTGCGCTATTCATCGGACACATTGAAACCTGCGAAGACGATGGTACCCTGCAGGCCCTGTTTGACAGGCGTATCCGCCCCCTGGCCATGGAGCGCATTCCGCGTATCTCCAGGGCACAGTCCATGGATGCGCTGTCTTCGCAAAGCAATATAGCCGGCTACCGGGCGGTCATCGAGGCGGCGGCACGGTATGGCCGCTTCTTTCCGCTGATGATGACCTCGGCAGGTTCAGCCAAACCCGCCCGGGTGGTCATTCTCGGTGTCGGGGTTGCCGGATTGCAGGCCATTGCGACTGCCCGGCGTCTGGGGGGCGATGTCTATGCCTACGACCTGCGTCCGGAAACGCGTGAGCAAATCGAATCGCTGGGAGCCAAGCCCATCGACCTGGATATTGGTGAAGAAGGCTCAGGGGAGGGGGGTTACGCAAAGGAACTCTCGGAAGAAGCCAAGGCCAGGCAGCAGGCGCTGCTGGCAGATGAGTTGGCCCGGGCTCACGTGATCATCACCACCGCACTGATTCCCTGCCGGCCTGCGCCGGTGCTGGTTACCGAAGACGTGGTAAAACGCATGCGCGAAGGATCGGTGATCGTGGATCTTGCGGCTGCCAACGGTGGTAACTGTCCCCTTACCGAAGCAGACAAGATCGTTAAGAAGCATGGTGTAATCCTGGTCGGTCATACCAACTATCCTTCCATGATGGCAGGGGATGCCAGCTCGTTTTACGCCCACAATATAGCCAATCTGCTTTCCATCGTCGTTGAGGAAAATGATGATGGTCTGACCTTCAAGGATTTCGCTAACGATGAAATCACGGCGGCAGCCCTGATTACGCCGGAAACTGAGGAATAGAATAATGCCAGACACTCTCGTTGCGCTGTATGTTTTCGTATTGGCCTGTTTTATCGGTTATTTTGTTATCTGGGGCGTGACCCCGGCCTTGCACACTCCACTGGTGGCGCTCACCAATGCCATCTCCGGTATCGTCATCGTCGGCGCCCTGCTGGTCGCCGGCGCCGAATCTGCCGGTACGACGGCGGAAATCATCGGGTTCTTTGCCGTGCTGCTGGCTTCCATCAATGTCTTTGGCGGTTTCCTGGTAACCAATCGCATGCTGGCCATGTTCAAGAAAAAAGATAAGAAATAAAGGATAGGATCATGGAGATTTCTGCAAATACCCAGGCATTGGCTTATCTGGTTTCAGCCATCCTGTTCATCCTGGCCCTGAAAGGCTTGACCCATCCCTCTTCGGCACGCAAGGGGAATTACTATGGCATGGCGGGTATGGTCATCGCCATCGGCGCGACCTTGCTGGGCAGCGAGGTACAGTCTTATGGCTTCATCATTGCCGGAGTGGCTGCCGGTGCCGTAATCGGCTCTGTATTGGCGGCTCGTGTGCAGATGACGGCCATGCCGCAACTGGTGGCGGCATTGCACAGTTTCGTAGGCATGGCGGCGGTACTGGTGGCGCTGGGTACTTACATGAACAAGGCACAGGCGGGCCTGCTCAATCCCTTACTCATGGGTGAATTGTCTGCGGGCATTGTCATTGGTGCGATTACCTTTTCCGGATCGGTTATCGCCTTCGGAAAACTCCAGGGGCTGATTTCCGGCGCACCCGTGATCTTCAAGGGCCAGCACATGCTCAACGCCACACTGGGCATTGCCACTGTTGCGCTGGCTGTCTATTTTGGCATGACGGAAAGTGTCTGGGCGCTGGTGTTCATGACGCTGTTGGCCTTCGTGCTGGGCTTCACGCTGATTATCCCCATCGGCGGGGCAGACATGCCCGTAATCATTTCCATGCTCAACAGTTATTCCGGCTGGGCAGCAGCAGCAACGGGCTTTACGCTGGGGAACAACCTGTTGATCATTGTTGGTGCGCTGGTGGGTTTCTCCGGGGCAATTCTCTCTTTCATCATGTGCCGCGCCATGAATCGCTCCATCATCAACGTGATCTTTGGCGGTTTTGGCGGGGAGTCTGAAGCAGGACCCAGTGCGGTGGCCCAGGCAGCCGAGAAGGGTGTGAAAGCCGCATCTGTGGAAGATGCCATTTACTGGATGGAAGATGCGAATCGGGTCATCATTATCCCGGGCTATGGAATGGCTGTAGCCCAGGCACAACATGCCTTGAAGGAGTTGATGGAGTTACTCGAAGCCAGGGGTGTGGAGGTCAAGTTTGCGATTCATCCTGTGGCAGGACGCATGCCAGGGCACATGAATGTGTTGCTGGCGGAGGCGGATATCCCCTATGACCATGTACTAGAAATGGATGAAATCAATCCGGAGTTCGCCACTACCGATGTCGCGCTGGTGGTTGGCGCCAACGACGTGACCAATCCGGCGGCAAAGACGGATCCTTCTAGTCCCATCTATGGCATGCCGATTCTGGATGTGGCGAAGGCACACAATATCTATGTGATCAAGCGATCCATGCGTCCCGGTTATTCCGGCGTAGAGAATCTGCTCTACTATCAGGACAATTGCTCATTGATTTTTGGGGATGCCAAGGATGTGTGCGAGGGGATGGTGACGGTACTCAAGGGTGGTGGGCACTGACGCCAAACCAGATTCAAGCATCGCGACAACAGGATCTGGGTCGAGAGCCGGGAATCAGAGGCATTGCGGCGTGCCATGTTGCAATGTATGGAGCGTGCAGTAGATGCAGAAACGAACTAATAATAATAACAGAATTGCCTAATATTCAACAATAGTAATATCAGGTTTTTTTGTTTTTTTTGATGCGGATCAAGTTTATCTGGCATTGCTCCTGTATAAAATATAGCCATCTCAACGGAGATTGACAGCCATAAATCAATAACAAACTGGCTGCAGAAGTGTTTTGTAAGGAGGATGTACCATGACGACCATTGCTGACCTTCACCGGCGCCGCCAGGAAATTGTTGAAACGGCTTCGGTTATTGATAGCTTGATGACGCCGAAGCAACTGTCTATTCACGCTATTGCCAAGGTTACTCATATTCTGTTGTGCGACCTGTGTGAAATGGTGACAGATCATTTGGCGGAGTCACACAAGGAACTGTACCCGGGCCTGCTGACCCATGCAGACCCATCGGTCAAGAATATGGCATGGGGTTTGATCAACAACGACAAACTGCTGAAGCCCGAGTTTTCTCAGTACAAGCGCAAGTGGCTGAAAGATTGTGAATTTCAGTTTACAGAAGCGTTTATTGAGGATACTCACAGCGTGTTGAAGAGTCTGATGCAACGCATGGATTTGGAGGAGAATACAGTCATGCCCAAGCTGGAACGAGCGGAGATTCTGGCAACAGCTTGAGGTTTCAAGAACTGTACCTTGATTTTTAACCGGCATGATGCCGGTTTTTTTATGTCCAGGGATGGACGGTATGCCGCGGGCGCAGGGATGCGCAAGAGCGGCGCATGTCCAGGGATGGACGGG
>CAZFXI010000111.1:0-7748 GCA_964522855.1 uncultured Sedimenticola sp. | reverse complement strand
CGAGGTTTCGATGGTGATCACGTCGGCATCCATGGCGGCGATGGCTTCCATGATGTCGTTGAATTCGGAATAGCACATGTGGGTGTGGATCTGGGTGCTGTCCTGTACACCACCGGCGGTGATGCGGAAGCTTTCCACCGCCCAGGCCAGGTAGCGGTTCCAGTCGGACTTGCGCAGGGGCAGGCCTTCGCGCAGGGCGGCTTCATCGATCTGGATGACCGATATGCCTGCGCTTTCCAGGTCCAGCACTTCCTCGCGCAGCGCCAGCGCCAGCTGCCTGCAGGTTTGCGCTCGGGGTTGATCGTCCCTGACGAAGGACCAGTTGAGGATGGTCACCGGGCCGGTGAGCATGCCTTTCATGGGTTTGCTGGTGAGGGACTGGGCGTAGCTGATCCAGCTCACCGTCATGGCCTCGCTGCGGGAGACATCACCAAACAGCACCGGGGGTTTGACGCAGCGGGAACCGTAGGATTGCACCCAGCCGAAGCGGGTGAAGGCGAACCCTTGGAGTCGTTCGCCGAAGTATTCCACCATATCGTTGCGTTCTGCTTCGCCATGCACCAGCACATCCAGCCCCAGCTGTTCCTGAAACTTCACTACAGTGGCGATTTCCTGGCGCATCTGCTGTTGATAATGTGCTTCGTTCAATATGCCCTGGCGATAGTCCCGGCGTGCCTTGCGGATTTCCGGCGTCTGGGGGAAAGAGCCGATGGTGGTGGTTGGCAACAGGGGTAGGGTAAGCTGCTTGGGGCGCCGTTGTGCATAACTGCTGCTACGTTGGTGGAGGTCAGGCGTGATGGCTTGCAGGGCCGCCTGCACCGTGGGCTGATGGATGCGTGGTGACTGGTGGCGGTTTTCGAGCGCCTTGCGGGAAGCGTCGAGGAATGAACTGGCCGCGTCCTCGCCGTTGTTCAGCGCCAGTTGCAGAGCGCCCAGTTCATCCAGTTTCTGGACGGCGAAGGCCAGCCAGTTCCTGAGCTCGTCATCCAGTTCGTCTTCTGATTCCAGATCCACAGGTACATGCAGCAGCGAGCATGACGGCGCCAGCCACAAGCGGTCGCCCAAACGCGCCTGCAAGGGCGCAAGCGTTTCCAGGCAGTGGCTCAGGTCACTGCGCCAGATGTTGCGACCATCGATGATGCCCACAGACAGCAGCTTGTACACGGGGAGATGATCCAGCAGTATGTTCAACTCATCACCACCCCGCACGGCGTCGATGTGCAGGCCGGCGACGGGCAGGGTGGCGGCCAGCCGCAAATTGTCTTGCAGGGCGCCGAAATAGGTGCCGAGCAGCAGTTTTACGGGTGCGGACTGCAAGCGGCTGTAGGCGCTTTCGTAGGCCTGTTTCCACTGCTGGGGAAGATCGAGCACCAGTGCGGGCTCATCCACCTGCACCCAGTCCACACCCTGGTCGGCAAGGCGGGTCAGGATGTCGCCATAGACGGCGACCAGCTCATCCAACAGTTCCAGCCGCTCGAAATCGTCCTGTTCCGCCTTGCTCAACCATAGCCAGGTGATGGGGCCGGGGAGTACGGGCTTGATGTTCCGGTGACCCAGCGCCTGTGCTTCCTCTACTTCCCTGAACAGTTTGTCACTGCTGATGGAAAACTGCTGCCCCGGACGAAGTTCGGGAACGATGAAGTGGTAGTTGGTATCGAACCATTTGGTCATTTCTCCCGCAGCCACGGGGTTGCCCCTGGCATCTTTTCCCTGGGCGATGCAGAAGGCGGCGTCTGCATGGCTGTGCTGGCTGAGATCGCCAAAGCGTCGGGGCACTACCCCGAGGAGCAGGCTGTGATCCAGTATGTGATCGTAAAGTGAAAAGTCATTCACAGGCAGAAGATCCAGCCCGGCCTGGTGTTGCAGCTGCCAGTGCTGGCGGCGCAGTTCGGCGGCTGTGCGGGTGAGTGTGGCTGCGCTTGATTCGTTGCGCCAGTAGCTTTCCAGGGCAAACTTGAGTTCGCGCTTGTGGCCGATGCGGGGAAATCCGAGATTGTGAATGCGGGTCATGACGGTGATGCCTTGTGTAAATGGATAGCTCGTATTTTGTTTCAGCTAAAACACGAGTACAATTGATAAATAATCACTTAAGCATGAGTAATATTCATGTATCTGCAGCTAAACCATTTGCGCAGCCTGTTGGCATTGGTAGAAACGGGCAGTTTGACGGCAGCGGCGCAACAGCTCCACCTGACCCAGTCGGCCTTGTCTCACCAGATCAAGGGGCTGGAGGACTACTTCGGCACCCGCCTGTTTCAGCGCAAGAGTCGGCCGCTGAAGCTGAGTGTGGCCGGGGACAAGCTGCTGGCGCTGGCGCGGGTGGTGGTTCCTCAAGTTGAGGATTGCGAATATTCCCTGACGCGCATGGCTGCAGGGGTTGCCGGGCGGCTGCATATCGGCATTGAATGTCATAGCTGTTTCCAGTGGCTCATGCCCACCTTGGATCGGTATCGTGAGTACTGGCCGGAAGTGGAGCTGGATCTGACCCTGGGGCACAGTTTCGCGCCCCTACCGGCGCTGAAGTCGGGCAGAGTGGACCTGGTCATCAGCTCAGACTGGCAGCCCGACCCGGCGCTGGCATTCGTGCCCCTGTTCCGCTATGAATCCTGGCTGGCGGTGTCTGCGGATCATCCCCTGGTGGACAGGGAACGGCTCTTTCCCGAAGATCTGCAAACAGAAACCCTGATCACCTATCCGGTAGAGCAAGGGCGGCTGGATGTATTTTCCCTGTTCCTGCATCCGGCAGGGGTGCAACCCGCAGCAGTACGGCATGTGGAGCTCACGCCCATGATCATGCAACTGGTGGCCAGCAACCGGGGGGTAAGCGCCTTCCCCAGCTGGGTTTACCACGAGTATCTGCACGATCTGCCTGTGCATACCCTGCCCATGGGAGAGAAAGGGGTCTGGGCGACCCTGTACGCGGTGCTGAGAAAAGAAGATGTGCAGGCAGCCTACATGCAGGGATTTCTCGAACGGGCGAAGGCCACCTGTTTCGACAGCCTGCCGGGAATTGTGTCGGTGGAATGATCAGGGAATGGCAGGGTTTCCTTCTCCCCGAATGAACAACCCGATGGATTTTCCGTCCCGGCTCAGCGCCGCCGTCTGATCATCCTCGGCAGTCAAAACAAAATGCATTTCCGATTCGGTATTCGTGGACGGTGTGCAATCCAGATTGATGGTCTGCTCCCCGGAAGCGTTCCAGAAACAATGCCAGATGGCTGCGTTTTCTCCCTTGCTGGTGAATGCCGCTTTTCCATCGAAGGCCACGGTCAAGCCAGGGATGCCCAGGCTGTTTTCTCCCTGTGCTTTCCAGACACCGGTGCCGGGATGGGGAGAACAGGCACTCAGAAACATGAGCATCAGGACGGGAAACAGCAGCTTTTTCATATAGGGTTGACGTCTGGTGAGCGGTTGAGAAGGCAGATTACCCTGTGCGTATGCTCCTGTCACTCCTGCTGCAACGCAAATCCCAATTTATGTATCTTCTCCGGTGCTGTATCCTTGCGGAATTGAATTTCGCGTAACTGTTAATCATGGATCAAGCCTACGACCCCAAAGCTATCGAAGCCGAAGCCCGCGACTACTGGGAGGCTACCCAGGCCTTCAAGGCTACGGAAGACCCGCAGAAGGAAAAGTTCTACTGCCTGTCCATGTTTCCCTATCCCAGCGGCAAGCTGCACATGGGCCATGTGCGCAACTACACGCTCGGTGATGTGATCGCCCGCTACCAGCGCATGCTGGGCAAGAATGTACTGCAGCCCATGGGCTGGGATGCCTTCGGCCTGCCGGCGGAAAATGCAGCGATCAAGAACAAGACCGCCCCCGCCAAGTGGACCTACCAGAATATCGAGCACATGCGCGAGCAGCTCAAGGGGCTGGGATTCGGCTACGACTGGGATCGGGAGTTTGCTACCTGCCAGCCGGACTACTACAAGTGGGAGCAATGGCTGTTCACCCGCCTGATGGAAAAGGGTCTGGCCTATCGCAAGACCGCCTCGGTGAACTGGGACCCGGTGGATCAGACCGTGCTCGCCAACGAGCAGGTTATCGATGGCAAGGGCTGGCGCTCCGGTGCAACCGTGGAGAAGCGGGACATCGAACAGTGGTTCCTCAAGATTACCGACTATGCGCAGGAACTGCTGGATGATCTGGACACGCTGGAGCAGTGGCCCGAGCAGGTGGTCACCATGCAGCGCAACTGGATCGGCCGCTCGGTTGGCGTGCAGATGAACTTTGCCATCAAGGGCTGGGATGAACATCTGAGCATCTTCACCACCCGACCCGATACCCTCATGGGCGTGACCTATGTGGCGGTAGCCGCAGAACATCCCCTGGCCTTGCAGATTGCCAAAACCAATTCCGAGCTGGCGGCCTTCATCGAGGAATGCAGACAGGGTGGTGTGTCCGAAGCAGAAATCGAAACCATGGAAAAGAAGGGATTCGATCTGGGCATCGAGGCCCTGCATCCGGTGTCCGGTGAGTCCGTGCCCGTATTCGCCGCTAATTTCGTACTCATGACCTATGGCACGGGTGCGGTGATGGCCGTGCCCGCCCATGATCAGCGCGATTGGGAGTTTGCCGAAAAATACGGCATCCCCAGGAAACAGGTCGTCTATCCTGCAGATGGCAGCAAGGTAGGCATCGACGAGGCTGCCTATGTGGAAAAAGGCGTGCTGGCCAATTCCGCACCCTTCGATGGCCTGACCTCGGAAGCCGCTTTCGATGCCATCGCCGCCTGGTTGGAAGAACATGAAAAAGGCGGCAAACAGGTCAACTTCCGCCTGCGTGACTGGGGGGTTTCCCGGCAGCGTTACTGGGGCTGCCCGATCCCCGTGATCCGCACCGCTGACGGCGGCACCCGACCGGCGGAAGACCTGCCAGTGCTGTTGCCAGAAGACGTGATCGTGGACGGCTCCGGCTCGCCTTTGAAAAGAATGCCCGAGTTCTATGACCTGGGTAACGGCGAAGAGCGCGAGACCGATACCTTCGATACCTTCATGGAATCGAGCTGGTACTATGCCCGCTATTGCTGTGCTGACAACCCCAATGCCATGTTGGACGAACGTGCTCGCTACTGGCTGCCGGTGGATCAGTACGTGGGAGGTGTGGAGCATGCGGTGCTGCATCTGCTGTATGCCCGCTTCTACAATAAACTGCTGCGGGACGAAAAGCTGCTGGATTGCGACGAGCCATTCACCCGCCTGCTCACCCAGGGAATGGTGATCGCCGATACCTACTACCGGAAAAACAGCGACGGCTCGAAGGAATGGTTCAATCCGGCAGACGTGGAAATCGAGCGCGACGAGAAAGGCCGGGTAGTACGCGCGGTGCTCAAATCCGATGGCAAGCCGGTGATCCATGGGGGCGTGGAGAAAATGTCCAAGTCCAAAAACAACGGCGTGGACCCGGAGCCGCTCATCGAACGCTACGGTGCAGATACCGTGCGCCTGTACACCATGTTCACCGCGCCGCCGGAGCAGTCCCTGGAATGGTCGGACGAAGGGGTGGAAGGCGCCTTCCGCTTCCTGCGCCGGGTGTGGAATCTGGCGCTGGAGCGTGCCGACAATATCCGCAACGCCCTGGGTGATGAGCAGCCGGACGACGATGGTCTGCGCGAAGCCCGTCGCGAGATCTACAGCATCCTGAAAAAAGCCCTTTACGACTACGAGCGGCAGCAGTTCAATACTGTGGTATCGGCCTGCATGAGCATGACCAACCTTCTGGGCAAGGTGGACAACGCCGTGTTGCTGCGTGAGGGGTTGGGCATCGTGTTGCAACTGCTGGCCCCCATCGCCCCGCATATCAGCCACAAGCTGTGGACGGAGCTGGCGTATGGCGAAGACGTGCTGATTGCAGGGATGCCGGAAATGGACGAAGACGCCCTGCGCCAGGACAGCATCGAGTATGTGGTGCAGGTCAACGGCAAGTTGCGTGGCAAGATCAGCGTGGCGGCAGACGCGGACAGGGACGCGGTGGAAAAGGTGGCGCTGGAAAACGAGAATGTGCAGCGTTTCATCGGTGACGCCACGGTGCGCAAGGTCATCGTGGTACCAGGTAAACTGGTCAATATCGTGGCGAAATGATGATGAATTCCCTTATCAAGGAAACCCTGGCATCATCCTGGCATCGTGCCTCGTTATCCCGATACAGTGCTTCGTCATCCCGGCAAAGTGCCTTGTCACTCCGGCAAAGCGCTTTGTCATCCCGGCGCAGGCCGGGATCCAGAAAGGCGGCGCTCCTGGATTCCGGCCTGCGCCGGAATGACGGTGGCGGAGTTTGGAACAACGGCGCAGGTTGGAACAACGCTGCCCGATGGGTATTGAGCTTCTCAAAAGGCTTGTCTCTATTGCTCTTGCTTATCCTGCTCAGCGCCTGCGGCTTCCATCCCCGCGGAGAAACCGCACGCCCAGCCGCCGCCATCAGCCCGGTCTACATCACCGGCCTGCCTCAGCACAACCCTTTCGTGCGCGAGTTGCGCCATCAGCTGCAACTCGGCGGCGTGAGCCTCACGGAAGCACGGGATCAGGCAGCCACCATCATCGAGTTAGGACAGATGGATCACAAGCGTAGCGTGTTTTCCGTGAACGCCAATAACAAGGTGGTGGAATACGAGATCGAAAGAGGCCTGCGTTTCAGCGTGGAGCGCCCGCCGGGTAACAGGGTGCTGAAAAATCAGGAATTGAGTACGCGCTATATCGTGTATGACCCCGGTGGTCAGCTGCTGGGCAGGACCCGTGAGGCCGAGCTGCGTACCCGGGATGCCTATCGTGAACTGGTGCAACGGCTGCTAAACCGTCTCAGCAAGATTCAGTAATGCGCCTGCGCCTGGACCAGCTCGATTCCCATCTGGCGACCAATCTTGCGCCGGTGTATGTGGTGACGGGTGATGAGCCGTTGCAGCAGGGCGAGGCCGCGGACGCCATTCGTGCCACGGCGCGCAAGGCAGGCTACCTGAGCCGCGAGATCTTCGAAGCCGACGCACGCTTCGACTGGAACCGCCTGGGCGAAGAAGCCAGCGCCCTGTCCCTGTTCGCCGAACAAAAGATCATCGACCTGCGCCTGCCCTCAGGCAAGCCGGGTACCGTCGGCAGCAAGGCGCTGGTGGCATATTGTGACAGCCTACCTCCGGATACCTTGCTGCTGCTCACCTTGCCAAAGCTTCCCCTCAGCAGCAAATGGATGAAAGCACTGGATAAGGCAGGGGTGATCATCCAGATCTGGCCGGTGGATGAACGCCAGCTGCCCCGCTGGGTGCAGCAGCGCCTGCGCGTGGCCGGCCTGCAGGCCGAGCCGGGTGTTGCAGAGATGCTGGCAGAGCAGACCGAAGGTAATTTGCTCGCTGCGCGACAGGAAATTGAAAAACTGGCGCTGTTGTTCGGCAGCGAAAAGATCACCCAGGAACAGGCCGCTGCCGCCATTTCAGACAGCTCCCGGTTTGATGTGTATTCCCTGGTGGATGCGGCGCTGGCAGGAAAAACAAAGCGCTGCACGCACATCATTGCTGGTTTGCGGGGTGAAGGCATTCCACTGCCGGTGGTGCTCTGGGCGCTGGCGCGGGAAGTGCGCGCCCTAAATGTCATGGCCGGGGATGTCGCTACGGGTTCTTCTGTACAGCAGGCGCTGGGTCGGGCGCGGGTGTGGAAGAACCGCATCCCCCTGGTCAGCGCCGGACTCAAACGATTGAACTCACATCAATGGGCGGATCTGCTGCAGCAATGCCAGCTGGCGGACGCCACCATCAAGGGCGC
>CAZFXI010000110.1:3513-7758 GCA_964522855.1 uncultured Sedimenticola sp. | reverse complement strand
ATGAGTAATAAAGGTATATATTTTACTCCATGTATCGTTTTGAATACGATGAGAGCAAAAGCGCATCCAATCGGGAAAAGCACGGCATCGATTTTGTCGAAGCTCAACAGTTGTGGAGTGATCCGGATCTCGTAGAAATCCAGGCCAGATCAGATACCGAACCGCGATTCCTGATCATTGCGCGGATCCTGGGAAAACACTGGTCCGCCGTCATTACCTATCGTGACGAAAACATCCGGATCATTTCTGTTCGACGCTCCCGTCATACCGAGGTGGAACTCTATGAAAGCACAAGACTTTGACAGGAAATTCGATGCCAACGAGGAAGATGTGATCGATGATCTCGACCTGTCCACCCTGCGGCATCCGAACCAGAAGCAGAAAAGGGTCAATGTGGACTTTCCGTCCTGGGTCATCGAATCCCTCGATCGGGAAGCCAAGCGGGTGGGTGTGACGCGCCAGTCGCTGATCAAGCTCTGGCTGGTGGAACGGTTGGAAGAACGAGCGGACAAACAATAGGGAAACCATGACGTGCGGGAAGTGTTTGGTCTGTCTGTATCTGGAAATCTGCTGGTGCTTTCCTACACCGAAAGAAAGCCAAAGGTAATCAGGATCATCAGCGCCAGAAAGGCAGTACGGCATGAGCAAACCCAACACTAAAGACGAATGCGTCCGGATTCCAATTTTTCGGCTGGTGTGAGTGGCAAGCATTACAGAGCTTATGAACAGGGTACGAATCTGGCGCTGTTGGAGCTGGATGTGGCGAGAGTTTTCAAGAATGCCGAATCCGTAAACCATGCTTTGCGGATGCTGATGGATCTGGGCAGCGATGAAGTAAAACGAAACCGAAGCTAACCCTAACCAAGGCTGCCAGCTCTGCTGACTGAGATTCCAAGAAATCTTTCAATACATCCTGTGCCGGAACAACCAACCGGCGGCCGCCAGCGACACCAAGCCGATAATGGCCATGGGCCAATACTGGTCCAGGAGCAGGGCATAGCCGTCGCCTTCCAGGAACACGCCGCGCACGATGACCAGGAAGTAACGCAACGGATCGAGATAGGTCAGATACTGTACCGCTTCGGGCATGTTGGCGATGGGGGTGGCGAAGCCGGAGAGGATCACCGCCGGCACCAGGAACAGGAAGGCCCCCAGCACCGCCTGTTGCTGGGTGACGGAGATGGCGGAGATCATCAGCCCCACACCCACCGCGGAGAACAGGAACAGCAACAGCCCCAGATACAGTGCGCCCACACTGCCGCGCAGGGGAATGTCGAACCAGAGCATGGCCACCACGATGATGAAGGTGGCTTCGATGACGCCGATCACCAGCCCCGGAATGGACTTGCCGATGAGGATGGCGGTTGGCCGCAACGGCGTGACCAGCAGCTGGTCGAAGGTGCCTTGTTCCCGCTCGCGCGCGACGGACAATGCGGTGACCACGAGGGTGACCACCAGGGTCAGCAGGCCCACGATACCGGGGATGATGAACCAGTGGGAATCAAGATCCTCGTTGTACCAGGCGCGCATGCTCAGTTTTACCGGCGGCCCGGTCTGTCCCTGTCTTGCCGCCTGCTGTTGGTTGTATTCCAGTACGATGGTGCGCAGATAATTGAGCGCGAGCAAGGCGGTGTTGGAGTTACGGCCGTCGAGAATGACCTGCAGAGCGGCAGTCTTGCCCTGGCTCAAATCGGCGCTGAAGCGTGGCCCGATATGCAGGGTGAGCAATACCTTCTTGTTATCGATGAGAGGCGGAATCTGTGAATCGTGATCCAGATGTTCGATGACCTGGAAAGTGGGTGAGCCGGCGATGCGGCTCACCAGTTCCCGGCCAGCCGCTCCCGTGTCCTGGTTGTAGATGGCCACGGGTACGTGATCCAGATCGAAGCTGGCGGCATAGCCGAAGATGATCAGCTGGAAGATGGGCGGACCGATGAGCACGAAGCGGCTGCGTGGATCGCGCAGCAGGGCGAGGAATTCTTTCAACGCCAGGGCGAGGATATGCCTCAGCATGATTTCCTCCTCAGGGTAAAATCCAGACATCGTCGGGCACGCTGCGCTTTGCCCGACCTACGCGCTATCAACCACCGCTGCAGGTTGGGCAAAGGCCACAGGCCGTGCCCAACAGCGGAATCCGGAAAAACGGGCTGCCTGATGCGATGACTTTCCTTCATCAATCCAGTCTCTTGTAGGCTTTCTTGCGCACGATGCGTGCCAGAATCAACAGCATGATGAACATGGCGCCCATGTTGGCCCAATACACCGGCCACACATCGCCCGCCAGGAACAGACTCTGCAGGATGGACACCAGGTAACGAGCGGGTACCAGATGGGTGATGACCTGAATGGCGTAGGGCATGGAATGAATATCGAAGATGAAGCCCGAGAGTATGAAGGCCGGCAGAAAGGTGATGATGATGGCGATCTGCCCGGCGACGAACTGGTTCTTCGAGACGATGGAAATCAGCAATCCCAGCGCCAGGGCCACCAGCATGAACAGGGCGCTCGCGCCGGTCAGCGCCAGAAACGAGCCCCGGAAGGGTACCTCGAACTGCCATACCGCCAGTGCCACGGTAAACAGCATGCCCCCCATACCGAGTACGAAATAGGGGATGAGCTTGCCGATGAGCATTTCCTTCATGTTCAGGGGCGTGACCATGAGCGCTTCCATAGTGCCTCGTTCCCACTCCCTGGCCACTACCATGGCGGTGAGCAATGAGCCGGTCAGGGTCATGATGATGGCCACCAGCCCGGGCACCAGATAGTGGCGGCTGAGCAGTGCAGCGTTGAACCACACCCGTTGCTCCATCACCACGGGTAGCGGCAGTTCACGCCCGTGTCGGGCAGCATATCCTGTCAGCCAACTCAGCCAGGCGCCTTGAATATAGCCCTGGGTGATGCGCGCCTGGTTGGCGTCCACGCCATTGACCCGCACCGCGATGGGCGCATCTTCGCCCGACAGTAGCGAGCGTGAGAAATTACTGCGCAGCCACACGATGCCGTCGATACTGCGCGCCGCCAGGGCTTGCTGGGCATCCTGAATGCTGGCATAGCGGCGGGGGCTGAAGAATTCTGAATGATCGAAGCTGGCGCTGAAACTGGCGGTGCTGCTGTCTGGCTGGTCGATGACCAGGCCCAGGGGAATGTTTTTTGCATCCAGGGACACGCCATAGCCGAACAGGAACAGCAATACCACCGGCATGAGAAAGGCGATGGCGATGCTGGATGGGTCACGCAGAATCTGCAGCCATTCCTTGCGGATCATGCCCTTGAAGCGCATGCGTCGTTTCTGATGTGAACTCATCGCTGTGCTCATGCACTCACTTCCTGTTTCTGTATCAGGTCAATGAATGCGTCTTCCATGCTGGGTTGCGGATTGGTGCGGGTTTGCGCCAATGCCCGTATTTCGTGAGGTGTGCCTGCCGCCAGTATGGCGCCTTCGGCCATGATCACCAGATGATCGCAGTAATCAGCTTCTTCCATGAAATGTGTGGTGACCAGCACGGTGACGCCGGCTTCGGCCAAGGCATTGGTGCGTGTCCAGAATTCCCGCCGGGCCAGTGGATCGACGCCGGAAGTGGGTTCATCAAGAAACAGGATCTCCGGCTCGTGCATCAGCGCGGCGGCAAAGGCCAGGCGTTGTTTGTAGCCGAGGGGCAGGGTGCCGGCGTTGGTATGGGCGTAGGGTTCTAGTTCGAAACCTTCCAGCGCCCAGTGTATGCGTTGGCGTTGCTGCTGCCCGCGCAAGCTGTAGGCGGCGGAGAAAAAGTGCAGGTTTTGTTCGACGGTAAGATTGCCGTAGAGAGAGAATTTCTGTGCCATGTAACCGATACGCCCCCGGGCTTTGGCTGAGGCGGTGCGCAGGTCATGACCCGCCACCGAAACCTTGCCGGAAGACACAGGCAGCAATCCGCAGAGCATGCGGAAGGTGGTGGTCTTGCCTGCACCATTGGCGCCCAGTAGACCGAAGATTTCACCCCGGTTCACCGAGAAGCTGATTTGCTTGACGGCGATGAAATCCCCGAAGCGGCGTTCCAGTTTCTCCACCTCGATGGGGCCGCCGCTATCGGCGACTGCAACCTTCATGATCTCGGGAGTGGTCTGGCTTTCCCCATCGGTGTTGCCCAGACGATCGATGAACGCATCCTCGAAGCGAGGTGGTACCGCCCTGATCTGCACCTTGGTAATATCGGGAAGCAGGGTTTCGACTGAGGGACGGACGTCCCGTTGCGTGATGATGCGTAC
>CAZFXI010000110.1:0-3413 GCA_964522855.1 uncultured Sedimenticola sp. | reverse complement strand
CCACAACACAGACGCATAAGGGTGGTTTTGCCGGCGCCATCGGGTCCGATGAGACCGGTGACACCACCGGGCTGCACGGTGATGTTCACCCCGTCCAGCGCCGTGATCTTTTCACCACCGCTGCCGAAGTACTTGTGCACATCGCGCAGGATGAGCGCGGGTTCCCTCATATTACTTGCTGCAGTCAGGCAGGGTGTTGGCGCCAGCAGCGGCCTGCAGGTCGATGTCCACGGTGGCGGGCATGCCCAGGCGCAGTTCCTCATCAGGATTGCAGGAGAATATTCGGATCTGGTAGACCAGCCGTGTGCGCAATTCCGGGGTTTCCACGTTCTTGGGCGTGAATTCGGCGGTGGGTGAGATGTATCCTACCCAGCCCTGGTAGGTCTTGCCGGGGTAGCTGTCGGTGCGGATGGTGGCCGGCATCCCCGGCTTGACCTTTCCCAGCAGGGTTTCAGGTAGCCAGGCGCGCACCCACACGGGATCGGCAAAAGCCAGGGTGAGGGCGGGTTTGAGGGGGCTGGCCATGTCACCGGGTTCGAGAATGCGGGTGCGGATGATGCCGTCGGCGGGGGCATGAAGTTCGGTATGTGCCAGGTTCTGCCGCGCCAGTTGCAGCGCCGCCTCGGCTGCTTTCAGTTCTG
This sequence comes from uncultured Sedimenticola sp., assembly GCA_964522855.1. Classification (GTDB taxonomy): domain Bacteria; phylum Pseudomonadota; class Gammaproteobacteria; order Chromatiales; family Chromatiaceae; genus Thiolapillus. The sequence continues at coordinate 2,772 of CAZFXI010000110.1, read as the reverse complement.
CAATCGCGGTGGCGATGTCTTCCTTGCGCGGGCCGGCCTGCAACAGCTTCAGTGCGGCGCGGGCGGCCTCCACCTGGGCTTGCGCAGCATTGGCGTTGGATCTGGCGGTTTCCACTTCTTCGCGGGATGCCAGCTTCTTGCTGATCAGGCTTTGCAGGCGCTGCCAGGTATCATGAGCGGCCTTGGCCCTGGCCTGTGCCGCTTCCAGTTCTGCCCTGGCCTTGTCTATTTCTTCCGGGCGACTACCCGCCTTTAGCTTGGCCAGCTGTTGCTGTTTTGCCTCTGCCTGGGCCTGTGCCTGGGCGACCTGTGATTTGAGCAGTTCCTGGTGCAGTATTGCAAGCAGTTGACCCTGCTTGACGTGCGCGCCTTCCTCTACAAGAATTCTGTCCACATGCTCTGAAGCATTGAAGGTGAGCTGGGCTTCACGGATATCAATGTTGCCATAGAGGGTGAGTGTGCTGCTGTCTGATGTCTGGGGCTGGAACTTGTACCAGGCAAAAATGGCGGCGCCAATCAGCAGGATCAGGATGACGGAAAGCAGTTTCTTCATGGCAAAACCTGAGGTTGCTGGGTGATGATGATCACCCTAGCAAAAACTGCATTCCGCGTACATGATTTGGCTTGTCCTGAATCCCTTGTGCTGGTTGCGGGATCAGCAGGACCCGATCAGCGGGTGAAGAACTGCTGCTTCAGGCTGGCATGCAGGATTTTGCTGTCGCCTGCGGGTTGCACTTCGATGCTGAAGTTGACCTCTTCCTGATTTTCCACCAGAAACTCCCCGATGTAATACACGGCGTTTTCTTCCTTGATCTCGCGCAGGGGGATGGTGCGGATCTGGCCCCGGAGATTGCGTGCGGTGACGGTCACCTTTGCCGTTACGGGGGTGCCGGTGGTGTCAGGTACGTCCTTGATGATGCTGATGTTGATCAGTGCCCGGTTGGGGCTGCGGCGAATGCCGTACTGCTTCAATACTTCCGCGGACAGTTCGTTGCTCAGGAAGGCGTTGTGGTGGATGGTGTAGCCAGCGGCTTTGGTGCTGTTTTCGGCAAATGCGGAAAAAGACAGCAGCAAGCCCAGGATGGTGATAAGAAATACATTCAATTTGCGCATAGTATCCTCCAGTAGCGAACAATGATTGTGCAACCCTGTGAGGGTGGGGTCAAATTGGCTACAGTATTGCGCCAATTCAACGCTCCCCTTTATTTATGCCAGGTTACCTATACACTATAGACCAGTCTCCGTCCTTTGTTATTTCCAATGTGCGGTGGGTCCCCTCGAAGAATTTTTTTTGTCTGTCCTTCTTTCGGGAACTTTGCGAGTATGAGGGCTTGAAGCAAAAGGAAAGCAGGGAATCATGAACCATCAGCAGACCTATCAATTTTCCATGCAGAACCCGGAAGCCTTCTGGGGAGATGCGGCGCAGGCCATCGATTGGTACAAGCCCTGGGACAAGGTGCTGGATGACAGCAATGTACCTTTCTACCGCTGGTTTTCCGGGGGCGAGCTGAATACCTGCCACAACGCGGTGGATCGCCATGTCGAACAGGGCCGGGGCGATCAGGCGGCCCTGATCTACGACAGTCCGGTTGCAGATACTCAGCGCAGCTACAGTTATCGGGAACTGCAGGAGGCCGTTGCCAGGCTGGCGGGTGCCCTGCGTGACCTGGGTGTGGTGAAGGGGGATAGGGTGCTGATCTACATGCCCATGATCCCCGAAGCGGTAATGGGCATGCTCGCTTGTGCCCGTATCGGCGCGGTGCATTCCGTGGTATTCGGGGGCTTTGCCGCCAACGAGCTGGCGACGCGCATCGATGATGCACAGCCGAAGGTGTTGCTTTCTGCGTCCTGTGGCATCGAGGTGAGCAAGATCATCGAGTACAAGCCGTTACTGGACCAGGCTATCGACATGGCCGCCCACAAGCCGGAGCATTGCCTGATTTTTCAGCGTCCCCAGGCGCAGGCAGAGATGCAGGAAGGCCGTGATCTGGATTGGAACGATAGCTGCGAGCGGGCGCAAGCGGCAGACTGTGTCCCGGTGGCCGCTACCGACCCCCTGTACATTCTCTACACCTCCGGCACCACGGGAATCCCCAAGGGTGTGGTACGGGATAACGGTGGTCATGCCGTCGCCATGTTGTGGAGCATGCGCAACGTGTATGGCGTGCAACCGGGGGAGGTGTACTGGGCAGCATCGGATATCGGCTGGGTGGTCGGTCATTCCTATATCGTCTATGGGCCGTTGTTGAACGGCAACACGACGGTGCTCTACGAAGGCAAACCCGTGGGCACTCCCGATCCCGGGGCGTTCTGGCGGGTGATTGCAGAACACGAGGTAGGTGTCATGTTCACCGCGCCGACTGCCTTTCGGGCGATCAAGAAGGAAGATCCCAACGGGAAGCATTTGCAGAAATACGACTTGTCGAAGTTCCGCGCCTTGTTCCTGGCCGGGGAGCGTTGCGATCCCGATACGTTGGAATGGGCGCAGTCTCTGCTGGGTGTGACCGTGGTGGATCATTGGTGGCAGACCGAAACCGCCTGGGCGATTGCCGCCAACTGCCTGGGCATAGAGCAACTGCCGGTCAAGCCGGGTTCTCCTTCCTGCGCGGTACCCGGCTACGACGTGCAGGTGCTGAATGACGAAGGAGAAGAAGTGAAGGCAGGGGAGATCGGTAGCATCATGCTCAAACTGCCCTTGCCGCCGGGCTGCCTGCCGACTCTGTGGAACAATGACGAGCGCTTCGTGGATTCCTATTTGAGCACCCATCCCGG
>CAZFXI010000109.1:0-7779 GCA_964522855.1 uncultured Sedimenticola sp. | reverse complement strand
GCGCCTGGGTGGCGAGCTGTGGATCGTGGGCAATCGCCACCTCGGTTATCACAAGTCGCTGAAGCGTCTGTTTGGTAACGTGGAGCTGGCTGCATCCAACAGCAAATTTGTGATCCTGCGCTCGGTCAGAAGGTGTCCTAAGGACAGCTGACAGCCTTTCCATAGACGCGCAACACGGCCCCCCAGTTGACCACGAATTCATCGCCATCCCTGATCGCAATGGAAGGTGCCTCCAGAATCAGTGTGTGTGGGCGCTCGATGGTGATTCTGGACTGGGGAGCATCCGGTGCAGTTTCGATGGCCGTTTCTGAAGAATAATAGGTCGTGCCAGTTCCGGAATAGGTTGGGTCGGCAATCTGCAAAACGGATGATTCACACTGATTTGCGGCCACCATATAGGGTATGCGTTGGCTTCTGCTCGTGTTGTAGTAGTTCAAGCCGCCGTCCTGGTACATCGTTTCATTGCATACGCTCAGGACATTCAGGGAAAAATCGACGGTATAGGTGCTGCCGGGTTCGAGCTGTGTATCGAAATATTTGTTTGCTGAATCCGATGCCACATAGTCGAAGTTGCTGCTGTCTGCGAAAGACAGGCAGGCCGGGATGCTGTACACGCCGATACGAAGCTGGGGCGGTATGGGCAGCAGGCTGGTGTTGGTGAGCGCCAGCCGGAATTCCATGATGTCACCCGGCGTGGCTATATCGCCCAGGCCGGGATTCAACCACCGGGGTGCTTGAGTGAAGCCCGGCAGGTAATGGGTGTCGTTCACAATTGGCCCCGTACTGTATGTGGCCGTGCTGCCGGCGCCAGAACCGGCGGTTACACAATAGCTGTAGACGGCGCGGGAAAGGGCAGTCGTGTCGATATACTCGTTGCCGCCCGGGCCGGAATTGTCTGCTGACGCCAGCAGGTTGCCAGAGGCGTCATAGAGTGACAGGATGAAATCCGTGGTGCTACCGTCGTTTTCCGGGTCTGCGCGCAACGCGAGAATGAGCTCGTCGTTTTCTTCCCCCGACAGGCGGAAACAGTCGGTGTCCGTATTGCTGTCGATTGTGCCAATCTGGCTCATTCTCGTGATTGTTCCCGTTTGGGGCGTATCGTTTGGTTCGGTTTCCATGTCATTTCCCATAGACGTGACGTATATGCGAAGCGTGTATGCCGAAATGGTGGCGCCCGGAGTTGAGGCCTCGATCTTGATGTAGACAGGCGTACCGCCACTCCCCTGAAAGTGCTGAAAGTTAACGACAGATCCTTTTTCCCATCCCCCTCGATCCTGCTGTAGCAGCGTTGTCCCATCGGCATCGTACACGCTCAGGATGGCGTCCTTGTCAGTCGAGCTGGGGGAAGTATCCAGTACGGCAGTGAAGCCCCAGCGTGTGTTGATGCTGTCCAACTCGAAGATATCGATATCACCGGCGCCATCAATGCTTCCTGATATGCTGGTCAATCCCTGTGGTTTCCCAAGATACTGGGCGGTTGCCGGCGTATCATTGGGTTCGCTCTCACCCAGAGCATAGGCCATAGGGCCGCTCAGAAGGAGTAATACGAGACAAACTCGGTGCAGCAATAGTTTGACCTGTGATTGGGGAAATGCTGTTGGAATCATGCTGTTCTCCTTTTCTGGAAAACCGGACTGGCCGGGAATACAAGCCGCCGCTTACCAGGGCATGAAGGTATTCATGGTACGCATGGGTTTGTTCATCTGACGCATGTCGCGGCCCATGAGGCCGGTGTTGATGGTCATCACCTTCACGGACTGCTTCATTTCGGTGATGTCTTGGGAAACCGCGAAGATGGAATCGTTCATGGTGTCGATGTTGCTCGCCATCACGCCGGTGTCACCCCGCATCTGGGCGATATCGGCGGTGAGCGCGTCCATGCTGGTGTTTACCTTGTCGAAGGATGTGCTGATACTTGAGATGGTGCCGTTCATCTGGGCGATATTCTTGTCCATGTGTTGCATGGTGCCCACCATGGCGGAAACCTGATCGGTCATGGTGGCGATGTTGCCGGACAGTTGGGAGATGTTTTGCGCCATCTGCGCCATGTTGGATTCCATGGCGGGATCGAAGGCTGAAGACATCTTGTGCATGTCCTGGGTGACATGATAGATGAGATAGAAGCCGGATAGCGCCAACAAACCCATGATGATCATCGCAGGATAGACCATACGCTCCCAGCGCCGCACGCTGGCATCGAAACCCTTGACGAAGCGTGTCAGGGAAATCTCCAGTTTGACCATGGCCTTTTGTTCAGGCGAGAGGCTCTTGTAGTCCGGAGCGAAGGTGCGGGGGTCTTTTTCTAGCATCTTGATTCAGCACTCATACAGCCGACTCCAACCCTTTTGAAGTCATGATTTTCTAGCATAGCCCGAATAAGCCGGAAATGCCTTGACTTAATGCAGTCTGATTGATTGAGATCATATAATCGCACGGGCATGTGTGCTCTGCCTGTGACGGCAAGCCGCCATTGTTGATGCGCATTGATGTAAATCATAAATGGGGGCTAAAATGAATTAAATAGATTGAAAAGCAGGAGCAGGAGATTGTTATGGCCGCGTCAACAGACGGTATTTACAGATTTCTTTCGCAGGAAATGTTTTTCCTGAAAGGGGCGAAGCAGCGCCATTCAGGCTTCCTTCCGCTATTGATGGGCTTGTTCCTGCTGGGGCTGGTATTTCCGGCAATGGCGGACAACACCATCCAGGGAGATGTTCGCCTGCCAGGAGCGGACGTGGCGCCTGCCGGAGGTGTAGTTGTGACCATATGGGCCAGCGATATGAATTCGTCGAATGCCGTCTCCAAATCGGTGTTGATTCCTGAAGGAAATGCTTTCCAGGCTTACAGCATAAGCGTCCCATCCGATGCGGCTGCACAGTGGGAAGTCAGTTATGACGCAGGTATCAAAGCCGAAGATGATTATGTCCGGACTGGCTACTATGCCTCGGCGGGTACCACATGGGACAAATCTGCTGCTTCCCTGCTTGTGGGAGGCTCGGATCATGCCAACATTGACCTGACCTTGCTGTCAGGTGATGTCATCAGCGGCCGCATTTCTCTGCCCGCGGGAGATGTTGCTCCATCAGGCGGGCTGTGGGTCAGCTTCTTTGTCAGTGACAATACAGTCAATACTTATCATGGACGCGCTCAAATACCGGAGGGTGCATCGTCGGTTGCCTACAGGAAGGTCGTGCCTTCCCTGGCTGCCGCCAACTGGCTGGTAAAGTACTATGGCTGCACGGGTGCGGGTTGCGCGTCTTATCACGGCGCCGGCTACTATAGCGCTGCCGGAACGACCTGGGATTATGATCAGAGAACCCTGCTGCCCGGCGGTTCAGACTACAGTGATATCGACTTGACTCTGCTGCCCGGCATTCACATCAGCGGAACCCTTTTCCTGCCGGCGGGGGATGTCGCCCCTACGGGGGGGCTGAGAGCCGTCGTCGAAGTTGCAGGCGTATCCCTGGTTACCAACACCCATTTTCTCAAGCGCGTGTATATTCCCCAGGGCGGCTCTTCTGTTCCTTACGACGTGAGTGTTCCCTCTGACGCAGCGGCGGCATGGTTTGCTTTCTATTATTGCAACAGTATGGATTGCCCTTCCTATATTGGTAAAGCCTATTATGTCGAAGGCGGCATGACCCTGGAGGAGGCGGCTGCGACACCCTTGCCCAGCGGCAGTAACCACAGCGGCATCGATATGCAAATGGTGCTGGATATTCCGGATGGCTGCGGTCAGGATAACGAGATCATCGCCGGCCCGTTGATCTATAGTGGGGACTATTTCTGCTCAGCCGATGCTTCCATAACGGCAGGCCAGAACAGTGTCGTGGTGGGAAATAATGCCTATGTGGTGTATGCGGCACCAAGCATCAGTCTGGTACCAGGTTTTGCCATTGCCGATCATGGCATATTCCGGGCTGGGAAAAATCTGCTGCCCTGATCGTTCTTTGTCCGGAGTCGGAGTCGCCTGTCGGCGACTCCGACCCCGGCGTATTCAGTGGAAAATGTTTTTCAGTCGTTTTTTCAGCCACATGCCCTTGACCAGCAGACCGGTTACGCCGCTGTTCCTGTATATGGTGATGTTTCTGGTCGGAATGGGGTTTTCGGTCATCCAGATGGTCTTGTGCCTTGGTCGCCCCCCGTCTATGGGGGTTGCCAACGGATCATAGCGCTCAATGTCTGGATGCTCGCAGGCATATTGCATGATTGCTTCGTTGAGCAGTATGCCGGGAGAAAAATCCCTGTATTTCGGGTCCGGGTCATACGTCGTATGTCCGGCAAACAATGTCCCATGAAACTGATAAACGATGTAGGCAGCAATGTCCTTGTCCTGGTCCACCAGAAACCAGAAATCCACGATTTTTTCCTTCGCAAGATCCTGAAGAAAGCCGGTGTAGTAGCCCAGCTTGCTTTCCAGGCCTATGTGCTTGCTGTTTTTCCAGGATTTTTTCTCGATAGCCAGGTATCTGTCCAACAGATGCTGCATCGCAGGGGGATCGTCGATGCCAATATATTTTTCAATGGTGAAGGGCGTTTTCCGAGTAGCGTTTTGTTTGTGTTTTCGGCGTATGTATCTCCTGGAAGATTTCGAAAGCTTCTGAAAGAAATCTTCATAGTTTGTGCTGACATCGCTCAGGTAGCGGATGGAAAAAGAAAACTCCTTGAGCGTAAAGCCGCTGTCTTTCTCGAATGCTGTTGTCAGGGCCGTATCCTTGGGCGGGTGCTCATTCAGGCGGATGCTGTTCCAGAAAGTAATATCCTTTTTCAGGATCTCGAAGAGGATGCGCCATAGGCGCTCCTGGTTGTTTCCAATGATGGATGGACAGTCTCCCTCAAACCACCCTATGTGTGAGATGGTGGAAACCTTTTTTAGAAACAATCTCCCTGAATAGGAATAAAGTGGACAGATGCCAATAACCTTTTGATTTTCTTTTATTACGATCAGTAATAACTGGTGGCCGTCCTTGCCAAGGTGTTTCCATGCGTTGTAAATGTATTCATAACTGGTGAAGACGCTTGGGGAATCCATCGTCTCAACAAGGGCTTTCCAAGGCTTCTCCATGGCTGGCAACTCGTCCAGCGTAGTGAGAATGTTGTACTGCACCGGGTGTTTCTCCTGTATTTCCGCATGGTTTGAGGGATCGGAGTCGCCGCGGCGACTCCGATCCAGATCCAGGTTACAGTAACATCTTCATCACTTCCTGCGCCTTCAGCTTTTCGATCGACCCCATAGCAGCCTACAACAGCACCTTTTCCACGCCTTGGGTCTTCAGTCGCTCGACAAAGGGCTGCTGCCAGTTTTCCCCCAGCTTTCGGTTGGCGATTTCCATGACGATATAGTCGGTCTTTAGGCCGGTTTCCTGTTCGTATTTGAGCAGGCCCTGCTGGCAGGCGGGGCAGCTGGAGCTGCCGCCGAAGACCTTGGCTTGTGCTTCGGTATTGGCTGCCGAAGTCTGCACCGTGTTATCGGGAAAGCGGAAACCGGATTTGCTGAAGATCTCCCCTTCCGCCGTGAGATCGCCGGGGGCATTGAGCTCGGCGCGGGTGGCCAGCGGTTCATCGTTCACGCTGATCTCCGCCCACAGGGGCAGGGGCAGTTCGGTGTCGATGACGCCCTCCAAACGCGGCGCATCCGGATCGGCGGTGTCGAGCCGCCACTGGCTGTTGGCGAGTTGTTGAACCTCCAGCGGTTGACCGCCTGCGGCGCTGGGGTAGAGGGTGAGGGTGATCTGGCGGGTTTGATCGCCGAGATCGGCAGGCAGTGCTTGCGCGAGGCGGTATTCGCGTGCGTTGGTGATGCCGGCCAGGGTGAAGATCAGTAGAAGAGCTAGTGAATGACGTGCCATGACGCCTTGCCTCCCGACCGTTTCGATAACGGTCATTTCTTGTCGGAAACCTCGAAAAACGATTCTGAGTTCGTTTTTCGGGAGGGAGGAACAAGACGGCAGCTTGCTTCTCCCCGAAACCGATGGCTTGTTGTCATCGATCCCTGTTCGGGGCGATCACCCTGAATCATGCGGGGGTGCTCAGTCCATGAAGCAGGCAACAAACCAATATAGGAAAGCATTGCGCTTTTTAAAGGTATAGACACGCATTTGGCGGGTGTCAAACCAGACTATCCGGGGCGCGGGTGAAAAGCGGCATTGCCTGGTGAGCTTGGGGGCTGAGCTGGCGGCGCCAACGAGTCGCTCGGAAAGCGGCCATGGCGATGGCCGGGGACAGGATGGCGTTCGGTAATACTCTATGGTTATCAATAATATACCTCACCTACCGGCAGCCTGCATCAGTGCTTTTTTTTACGCCCTGGGCTGTCAAATTGTCCGCCTGCGGCCGCTGTTGGTTCTTCCTCAGTTTCTCAGTGGCTATTTCGTAAAGCGCTCTGGATATGGCCCGTAGGTTGGGCAAAGCATAGCGTGCCCAACGGAAGCTGGATATGGCTCGTAGGTTTCTGCCTGGCGATCGTCGGGCACGGCGCTGGCGCGCCTTTGCCCGACCTGCGGGGGTTGTCGTGTTTCGTTTTCAAAGGTTGGGCAAAGTGCAGCGTACCCATCGAAATAGGGTTGTTCCGTTTCATTCCCGCAGGTTGGGCAAAGCGCAGCGTACCCACCGAAATAGGGTTGTCCCGTTTCATTCCCGAAGGTTGGGCAAAGTGCAGCGTGCCCACCGAAATGGGGTTGTCCTGTTTCGTTCCCGTAGGTTGGGCAAAGCGCAGCGTGCCCAACAGAAGCTCACTCCGGATTCATGTCCAGAATGCTCTCTGGCTCTTGATCCCCCCAATTGTCGGTATACCAGCCCCGTTGTACATTCCGCTTGAAGGAACTAAACGGCCACCGGCCTGGATGAGGGACAAGGCCATGTTTGACAGGATTGTAATGTATATAGTCCATATGCTTCCGCCAGTCTTCTTCATCCCGAATACGGTGTTCCCAGAAACGTCTCTGCCACACGGTTTTTTCCCTTTTGCGTTGCTGTATTGCATTTGACGCCGGACTAGCGATGCCTGTGCTGACATATCGCTTGATGCGGTTCCATCTGCCGGAATAATCACTGTCCCCTTCGGGCAGTCGCCAGAGGGCATGAAGGTGATCTGGCAGGATCACGATGGCGTCGATGACAAACGGGTTTTTCGCCATTTCCCGTCGACAGGCGGTGCGCAGGCGCTGGATGTTGGGTTCCAAAGTCAGGAAGGGCTGGCGTTGCCAGGTGACAACGGTGAAAAAGAAACAACCTCCTGGTTCTCGCGCTCTTCGATAACGCATTCCTTGCGTGCTCCGTGTTTGGTTCTTCCCTGGTTGTCGGGCACGGCGCTGGCGCGTCTTTGCCCGACCTACGAAGGTTATGGTATTTCATCCCCGTGGGTTGGGCAAAGCGCAGCCCGTCCACCGCCATAGGGTTATCGTATTTCATCCCTGTAGGTTGGGCAAAGCGCAGCCCGTCCACCGCCATAGGGTTATCGTATTTCATCCCTGTAGGTTGGGCAAAGCGCAGCGTGCCCAACGGTATGCTACAGAAGCACCTTTTCCACCCCCTGGGTCTTGAGCTTGTCTACAAACAGGCGCTGCCAGTTGTTTCCCAGCTTCTGGTTGGCGATTTCCATGACGATGTAGTCGGTCTTGAGGCCGGTTTCCTGCTCGTACTTGAGCAGGCCCTGCTGGCAGGCGGGGCAGGTGGTGAGGATGCGTTTTTCACCTTCGCCCAGGGCAGACATGCCCTGCTGCAGGTCTTCCGCCTTGCGGTAGCGCAGCTGGCTGGCGATGTCGGGGCGGCTGGTGCCCA
>CAZFXI010000108.1:0-7811 GCA_964522855.1 uncultured Sedimenticola sp. | reverse complement strand
GTGCGCTTTTGGCGATGGCCAGCCCCAGGGGGCCGTAGCCGCAGCCCAGGTCGATGGCTTTTTCGTCAGGTTTTATTTCCAGATGCTTGAGCAGCAATTGCGTGCCGGCATCGATGGCTTTTGGTGAGAACAGCCCCCAGGTCGTATGGAAGACCATAGGATGCCCAAGCAGTTCATCGTGGATGATGATGTCCTTACGCAGCTTTTCCAAATCCAGGGTTTTGTTGTTCATGCATGGTTTCCACAAACGGGGCAATGGGGGTCAGCCTTGAGTTTGAGGCTGCGCAACTGCATTTCCAGGGCATCGACAAGCAAAAGCCGACCACTGAGGGTTTCGCCAGCACCGGTGATGAGCTTGATGGTCTCCGTGGCCTGCAGGCTGCCGATGAGTCCGGCAACGGGCGCCAGGATACCGTTGGCGCTGCAGCTGCTGTCCAGTTCACCACTATCGCCATACAGGCAGTGGTAGCAGGGCGCACCGGGGCGATCATTGAACACCGATACCTGACCTTCCCAGCGTATAGCGGAGCCGGATACCAGGGGAACCTGCTGTTTGACGCTGGCGCGATTGATGGCGAAGCGGCTGTTGAAATTGTCGGTACAGTCCACGACCACGTCGCTGCAACTTACAGCTTCTTCGAGTGCTTGTTCATCCATCTGTGCAGGGATCAACGCTGTCTGGCAATCGGGATTCAGCTGTTGCAGCATGCTTTGTGCCGAAGTGGTCTTGGGGCTGCCGATGTGTTCTCTGGTATGGATGATCTGGCGTTGCAGGTTGCTCAGCTCCACTTCATCATAATCGGCCAGCATGAGTTTGCCGATGCCGGCAACCGCGAGATACATGGCGACGGGAGAACCCAGTCCGCCCAGTCCGACGATCAGTACGGTAGCGCCCAGCAGTTTTTCCTGCCCCTGCACGTCGATGTGCGGGAGCATGATCTGGCGACTGTACTGCAGGAGTTGCTCATCGTTCATGGTCAGCGAGGATAGCACCCGAGTGTGATTCTGTCGCGCTGCGCCAGATCCTGGCGGGTTTCGATGCGGGTAAAACCGGCGTCCTGAAACAATTGTCTGACAGCGCCTCCCTGGTCCATGCCATGTTCCACAAGCAACCAGCCGTCAGGCAGCAGAAAGTTGGGGGTATTGCCGACAATGATGCGCAGGGCATCGAGTCCTTCCGGACCTGATGTCAAGGCGGTAGCCGGTTCATGGGGAAGGCCATCTTCCAGCAGATGGGGATCACCTTGCGCAACATAGGGAGGGTTGCTGACGATGAGGTCATAGGTCTTGTGCGCATCGAGCCCCTGAAACCAGTGGCTGCGGACAAACCCGATGTGCCTTATATGCCGCTGCCTGGCATTTTGTGCGGCTACCTGCAGCGCTTCATCACTGATGTCGGTGGCGGTAAGCTGCCATTGCGGTCGTTCAGTGGCCAGTGCCAGGGCGATGGCGCCGCTGCCGGTGCCAAGATCCAGTACCTTTGCGCTGCTTTCTAGGGATAGATCCAGAGCAGTTTCTACCAGCAGCTCGGTTTCCGGCCGGGGAATCAGGGTCGCGGGTGTGACGGTGAGTTGCAGCGACCAGAATTCCTTCTGGCCGGTCAGGTAGGCGAGGGGTTCGCCTTCCAGACGCCGCTGCAGCAGTGCTTCAAACTGTCCGGTTTGCGCCACGGTCAATGGATGTTCCGGCCAGGCGTACAACCAGCTGCGGTCCTTGCCCAGAACATGAGCGAGGAGCAAGGGTGCATCGGCGGCAATTTCTGAAGGCAGGTTTGCTGTGGTGCCAAGCAGCTGTTTGATGCTGTTCACGCGGCGGAAAGTTCGGCCAGTTGCTCTGCCTGGTATTCCTGCATGAGAGGATCGATGATCTGGTCCAGCGCGCCCGCCATGATCTCGTCCAGCTTGTAAAGGGTGAGGTTGATGCGATGGTCGGTTACCCGGTTCTGCGGGAAGTTGTAAGTGCGAATGCGCTCGGAACGATCGCCGCTGCCTACCTGTAGTTTGCGGTCGGCGGCCAGTGCCTGATTTTGCTGTTCCTGGGCGGATGACAGCAGTCTGGCCTGCAGCAGGGACAGGGCACGGGCCTTGTTCTTGTGCTGGGAGCGCTCGTCCTGACATTCCACTACGATACCCGAGGGCAGGTGAGTGATACGCACGGCGGAATCGGTCTTGTTGACATGTTGACCGCCGGCGCCGGAGGCACGGTAAGTGTCGATGCGCAGGTCACCTGTGTCGATCTGGATGTCGTCGATCTCGTCGGCTTCGGGAAGAATGGCGACGGTGCAGGCAGAGGTGTGGATGCGTCCCTGGGATTCGGTTTCCGGCACCCGCTGCACGCGGTGGGCGCCGGACTCGAACTTGAGCCGGGAATACACACCCTGGCCGGTGATGCGCACAACCACTTCCTTGTAGCCGCCGTGCTCGCCGGCGCTTTCGCTGATCATTTCGGTGCGCCAGCCCTGGTTCTCCGCATAACGGAGGTAGGCCTTGAGCAAGTCGCCGGCAAACAGCGCGGCTTCGGCACCGCCGGTCCCCGCACGGATCTCCAGAAAGATATTGCGATCGTCATTGGGATCTTTGGGTAGCAGCAATTTCTGCAGTTCCGGCTCCAGCGCCTGCTGTTGCTGTTGTGCTTCCTGCAAGGATTCCAGTGCCAGATCAGCCATTTCCGAGTCGTCCAGCATCTCGTTGGCAGCGCCGATTTCCTCTTCGGTATGCAGATAACGTTGGTAGCAATTCACCACCGGTTCCAGCTGGGCATATTCCTGGCTGAGGTTGCGGAAGCGGTTCTGGTTGCCCTGCACTTCAGGGTCGGAGAGCAAGCCGGTGATTTCCTCGAAGCGATCCTGGATCTGTTCGAGTTTGCTGCGAATGCTGTCCTTCATTTATCGAGTTGAAACAGGGTTGTAGCGGCTTCGAGCAGCTCCCTGTGTCCGCAGGAGCCGGCTTCCCGGAGTTGGGAGCTGGGCGTGTGCAGCAGTTTGTTGGTAAGGGTATTGGCGAGAAATTCCAGGGTCTGCTGCGGCGAGCTGCCATTTTCCAGCATCCGCTGAGCCTTTTCCAGGGTTTCCTGTTTGATCTTGTTGGCTTGCCCGCGGTAGTTCTGGATCATTTCCACGGCATCGAGGGAGCGCAGCCAGCCCATGAATTCGGTGGTTTTCAGCTCGATGATTTCAGCTGCCTGCTCGGCGGCCTGTTGCCGGGATTTCAGGTTTTCCTGTATCACCTCTTCCAGGTCGTCTACGGTGTACAGGTACACATCGCGCAGGGATTTCACCTCCGCTTCAATATCCCGCGGCACTGCAATGTCCACCATGAACATGGGCTGGTGGCGGCGTTGCTTGAGGGCGCTTTCCACTGTGCCCTTGCCGAGTATGGGGACCGGGCTGGCGGTGGAGGAGATGACGATGTCGGCTTCCGGCAGATGGGTGGAAATCTCGGTGAGGCTGATGGCATAGCCGCCAAACTGTTCCGCCAGTTCATGAGCCCGGGCGACCGTGCGGTTGGCGACGATGAGTTGCTTGATATTCTGCTGCTGCAGATGTCGGGCGGTGAGCTCGATGGTTTCGCCAGCGCCAATCAGCATCGCAGTCTGCTGCGAGAGATCGGCAAAGATCTGTTTCGAAAGGCTCACCGCAGCGAAAGCCACGGATACGGGGCTGTTGCCGATGGCGGTATCGGTGCGCACCTGCTTGGCGGCGGAAAAGCTGTGCTGGAACAGGCGTCCCAGTATCTTTCCTACGGTGCCGGTATCAGAGGCGGTTTGCCAGGCAGATTTCACTTGGCCGAGGATCTGGGGTTCACCCAGCACCAGGGAGTTCAGTCCACTGGCCACGCGCAGTAGATGATCGACGGCTTTGTGTTCCTGATGGAGATAGAGATAGGGCGCCAGGTCATTGGTTTTCAGGCCGTGAAAGCGAGCCAGCCAGCCTTGCAGTTGATCCGGTTCGATAGTGCAGCCGTAGCAATAGATTTCTGTACGATTGCAGGTGGACAGGATGACGGCTTCGTTTGCCCCTTCTGCTTCGGTCAGGGTGCGCAAAGCGCCTACGATGATATCTGGTCCAAAGGTAATGCGCTCACGAATATCGACTGGAGCAGTAGTGTGATTGAGGCCGAGAACCAGGAGAGTCATAAATGTCTGCGATGCAGGCTGCTTAAAGTTATGGGAATAAAGAGAAATTTTCTGCTATCGCGGCGCCGAATGCAAGAGTGAAATGCAATTGTAGGCATAGAAGATACATTTTTGGTATATCGCAATATCCGAATATCAGCACATTCTTTACTACCACAAAACAAAAGGGATTGCATTGAAAATAGTGGCAATTAGTGTCTATTTGGTTAATAATCAACACGCGCGCCAGGATTGCCGCCAAAAATGATTCCCATGAAGGGGGAGCGGTGCCAGGGTATTTTCTCCGCTTCGTTACACAGGTAATGTGTGCCGAATAGTTGCTCAGGGTTTCCTGAAGTAATTTGTAAGAATAGAGCCATGGGAGGAGAAATGCCAGAGAAGCGATTTAGCGTCGCTGTGTTGTTGATGCCGGCCTTGTTGGTATGTGCTTCTGCGCAAGCAGGAGTGTCCCCGCAATTGCCCTATCCAAAGGGTCAGCCTACTGCATTGGAAATCATGCAGCAGGTGTATTTCGTCAATCATTTCTATGCACTGAAGAATTTTGCGATCACCAAGGTGAGACGCAAGATTACCGTGCTGATAAGTCGGGCCAAAGGAAAACGTCCCACTACGAATACGCTGGAACGTTATTTGAACAATGCGTATGAAAATGATCCGGTAATCAGGGCCAAGGACCTGGCGATCTTTCGTTCAGGAAAATTACGTGGAACCGGGCTGTTGATTACAGACTACGATGATGACAGCAAGGGTCAGTCCTACATGATCTGGCTGCCGGCATTGCGGAAAGTTCGTCGCTTTGCCCAACCGGCACAGGATGATTCCTGGGGCGGTCTGGATTTTACTTTTGGGGATGTGGTGCTGAGAAAGCCGGATAATGAAACCCACGAATTTCTCGGCAAGGAAGTTTTTGAAACCTGCCTCTCTGGCATGGACATCTCCAAGAAGTATCAGAATCGCTATACGCGCCGTCTGGCCAAAGCGTCTTGTGCCTCCAAAGGCAAGGAAGTCTACAAGATCAAGAGTACAACCAAGTTCGAGAACTGGTGGTATGACTATCGCATCAACTATGTGGATACTACGACCTTTGCAGACTATCGCACTGAATACTATAAAAATGGTAAAAAAATAAGATTTATCGACCGGGACTGGAACAGTCTGGGTCTGGAGGATCCCAGGGCACTGGCCTGGGGCTATTGGTATGGGAAAAACTTTGTAACCGGCCACGAGAGCTGGGCAGTGATTCCCAAGGAAGTGGTCAAGTATAACGCTGGTTTCAAGCCCTCGTTATGGTCGGAACGTACGTTGCGCAAGATCAAGCGTTGATATGATTTTGCAGCTCATCAACATCAGTTGGCTCTGCGCTATTGTGGCAGCGCTGGCTGTGTTCATCAGGCTGCAAACCAGGCCGTTCCCCATTTCTCAATGATGGAGAAGAGAAACGGGGAGATGAATGTGTGACTTTGATCCTGGAGCCTCTGGCCCGGGATTGTTCTTGAAATTTTATTGTAGGAACTGAATTGATGATAAAGAAAAAAATTGTTGCCTCTGTTGCCGCTGCGCTGCTGGCTACTAGCTTGACGGTGCAGGCGGGCGTGCCAAAGGACCTGCCATACCCTTCCGGTGACCTGACTGCCGAGCAGGTTGCCGATCAGGTCTATTTTGTAACCCACTTCTATGCCATGAAGAACTATGCCATCGTAAAGAAGGGCAAGAAGATCACCACCCTGATTCTCAAGGGCAAGGGAGAAAAGCCCACCACAATCACTTTGGAACGTTTTCTTAAAAACAATTACAGCGATGGTGTGATCAAGGCGAAGGATCTGGCGATTTTTCGCTCCGGGAAGCTGCGCGGCACCGGCATGCTGATCACCGACTTTGTGGATGACAACAAATCCCAGTCCTATATGATCTGGTTGCCCGCACTGCGCAAGATCCGTCGCTTCTCCCAACCGGCGCACGATGATGCCTGGGGTGGTGGCGATTTCACGTTTGGTGACGTCACTTTGCGTAAGCCTTTCCATGAGAACCATGAGTTGCTGGGCAAGGAAACCTTCAACGACTGTCTGGGTGCTATTGAGATTCCCGAAAACATGCGTGGTCGATATACCCGCAATCTTCCAGGGCCAGCCTGTGAGCACAAGGGCAAGGAAGTGTACAAGCTGAAAAGCACCACCAAGTTTCAGAATTGGTGGTATGACTATCGCGTCAGCTATGTGGATACGAAAACTTTTGCCGACTATCGTACCGAGTACTTCAAGGGTGGCAAGCAGATCAAGGTCATTGATCGCAACCTGGTTAGTTCATCCCTGGAGGATCCACGTGCGTTGTTCTGGGGTTACTGGTATGGCAGGAACCTTTTGACCGGCCATGAAACCTGGGCCGTCATTCCAGAGGGTGTGAGCGTCGCCAATGGCGATTTCAAGGACAAGCTCTGGTCTGAACAGACCTTGCGTAAAATCAAACGATAAGACATCACGTTCCTAAGGTGCAGCCGGGCTGCCTGACTGCACCTGATTCCGGAGAGAGTAAAATGTATAAACGTTCATCCCTACACTTGGCGATTCTTGCGGCAATGGCTTTGCCCGCGACGGCAAACGCAGGTTTTTTTGAAGATATCGAAGTCAACGGTTTCCTGAAAAACGAGACGTCTGTTTTTCTCAATGACGGCCAGATGACCGGTGAAGCCCGTAATATGCTTGACAGCCGTCATCACGATGCCGGTGACTTGATGAAGTTCGAAAACTCGGCGCGATTCTTCGTTAACGGTCTGATTGGTGAAGATTCGAGTTGGCATGCCGATCTGAATATCATCTGTGATTCCAAAGGCGTCAACACCAACTATACCTGTCACAAGAACTATACCCAGCATGATTGGCTGCGTGAGCTCTATGCGGACCTCTCTTTAGGTGAATGGAATGTTCGTCTTGGTAAGCAGCAGGTGGTTTGGGGCACAGCAGACGGTATCAAGCTGTTGGACATAATCAACCCAACAGATTTCAGTGAGCTGGCACAGAATGCCATGGAAGACTCGCGTATTCCTATCTGGATGCTTAACGCCGAGCGCAACATTGGCGAGAACGGCAATATCCAGTTCATTGTGTCGGAAAACCGCAAGAACTACATTCCCGGCCTGAATGACGACAAGGACGATTCCGGGCATCCCTTCATCATGAAAGGGGTGGACTCCATCACCGGGAATGTGAATGGTTTCCTAAATGTGGCTCCTGCCCTGACAAATGTCGCGGCTAGTTTCAATGGCGCGGCCATGGCTGGCATGTTTACCGGCAACATTAACATGGCTGGACTGCTGCCTTTTGCCGGCATGACCGTAGATGGCTTCAATAGCAGCTCTTTGATCTTCGGATTCCCCTGTCCGTCAACCGGCTGTGACGGGACACAGACTCCCGTGCCTTTCGGTCCAGGTGTGATCGTGATGAACAACATTACCCAGAACGGCCTGTTTCCGGGTGATCCCAACGGCAACAACAATATCACCAACCAGATGGATGTTACTGGCCCACAGGTAACCCAGGTGTCCTGGGATCCTTCAAACCCCAGTTCGGCGTTCGAGTATATGCCCAACGCAACCTTTGCCACTTTCAACAGCTTTACCAAGGTGGACTTCACTGCTCAAGGGCCGGTATTCACCGGTGCAGGTTCTCAGTACAAGGTTGATG
>CAZFXI010000107.1:0-7841 GCA_964522855.1 uncultured Sedimenticola sp. | reverse complement strand
ATAAAACAGGCCATAGCCAGGGTCATCGACAAGCAGGATCTCAGCGGCGACGAAATGGTGGACGTGATGCGCGCCATCATGACCGGGGGCGCAACCCCGGCACAGATTGGCGGCTTTCTCATCGGTCTTCGCATGAAAGGCGAAACCGTGGCGGAGATTACCGCTGCCGCCCAGGTCATGCGCGAACTGGCCTCCGGGGTGGATATTTCCGGTCTGAATCACGCCGTGGACATCGTGGGCACCGGCGGCGATGCTTCCGGCACCTTCAACGTTTCCACCGCCAGCATGTTTGTCGCCGCCGCCGCCGGTTGTCACGTAGCCAAGCATGGCAACCGCTCGGTTTCCAGCAAATCCGGCAGTGCCGATGCACTGGAAGCGGCGGGCATCCGCCTGTTTCTCAGCCCGGAACAGGTCGCTCACTGCGTCCGCGAAGTGGGCGTGGGCTTCATGTTCGCTCCCGGCCATCACAGCGCCATGAAACACGCCATCGGCCCACGCAAGGAGATGGGCGTGCGCACCATCTTCAATGTGCTGGGGCCCCTGACCAATCCCGCCGGCGTGCCCAATCAACTACTCGGCGTGTTCAGCGAAGACCTGCTCGAACCCATGGCGGAAGTGCTGCAGCGCCTGGGCAGCCACCACGTGATGGTCGTACATTCTCTGGACGGGTTGGATGAAATCAGCATCGGCGACAAGACCGAAGTGGCCGAGCTGAAAGACGGCGCCATCCGCCGTTACAGCATCTGGCCGGAAGAATTCGACATGCAGCGGGCGCCCATCAGCGAACTTTCCGTAGATGGCCCCGAAGACAGCCTGCGTACCATATTGTCGGTTCTGGAAGACCATCCGGGTCCGGCGCGGGATATCGTCACCCTGAATGCGGGCGCGGCCATTTATACTGCAGGGCTGGCCGCCAACCTGAAAGAAGGCGTGGCCAAAGCCGACAAGGCCATCAGCAGCGGAGAAGCACGCAATCGGCTGGACAAGCTGGTGATCGTCTCCCAGAGCTTCGAGTAACGCGCATGGCCGACACCCCCGATATCCTGAAGAAGATCATCCGCCGCAAGAAGGAAGAGATCGCTCAGGCCCGCAGCCAGCGCTCCGAACAGGCGCTACGCGACGGCCTGGAACAGAAATCCCCACCCCGGGGCTTCGTGCAGGCATTGAAAGACCGGATCGCCAACGGCCAACCTGCGGTGATCGCCGAAATCAAGAAAGCCTCCCCCTCCAAAGGCATCTTGCGCAAAGATTTCCGACCCGCGGAAATCGCCCGCAGTTACGCCGATCATGGCGCGGCCTGCCTGTCCATCCTTACCGACAAAGATTTCTTCCAGGGCGCTCCCGAGTATCTGCAACAGGCCAGGGCCGCCTGTGACCTGCCAGTAATCCGTAAGGACTTCATTATCGACCCCTATCAGGTCATTGAAGCCCGCGCCATGGAAGCAGACTGCATCCTGCTCATTGTCGCCTGTCTGGACGACCATCAACTCGACCAGCTGAACGCCCTTGCCCAATCCCTGGGCATGGACGTGCTCATCGAGGTACACGACGAGGAAGAGCTGCAGCGGGCACTGAAAGTGCGCAACCCCATGATCGGCATCAATAACCGCAACCTGAGAACCTTCGAGGTGAGCCTGCAGACCACCCTGGACATGCTGGAACAGATGCCTGACGACAAGCTGGTGATCACCGAATCCGGCATCCTGACCCCCGAAGACGTGGCATTGATGCGCGAGCACAACGTGCATGGCTTTCTGGTGGGAGAGGCCTTCATGCGGGCGGAAGACCCGGGCAAGGAGCTGGCGCGACTGTTTTTCACGGAGTAGTATCTTGATTGTGCGATCGAAAAAGCGGTCGAACTGGAGAGATTCATGTCTCAGATTTCAGCATCATACAAACTGTTCGGGCTGTTCATTGCCTGCAGTCTCGTCGCCGGGCCAGCCTTTTCGGCACCCTTTTCCGGTCTGGTAAAAGTCCCTGCACGCGGAGCGAATTTCTTCACCACACCTGAGCGTTTCAACCGCTATTACACCGACCCGAGCTACAGACCCACAACAATCCTGCACGTCAGCCCATCCGGAAACGGTGACGGCAGCACCGCCTCTCCCATGCACCCGGACCAGGCCTTTCTCCAAGCCAGGGCGGGGGACGAGATCCTGTTTCAGGACGGGCAATACGCGGGTTGCTGGCAGCTGGACGAAGACAACTCCGGCACCTATGAGCAGCCCATCGTCATCAAGGCCGCCTCCGACAAAGTCGGCATCGACTGCTGCAACAGCGGGCGACAATCCTGTTTCAACCTGGAAGGCGCAAACCACGTCGCCATCGATGGTTTCACCCTGAACGGCGGCAACTATGGCATACGAACCGTAGGCCTGGGCTATACGCAATCCGGGCATCAGAAAGGTATCGCCATCCTGAACAACAATATCGGCGGACAGTACAAGGATCCGATCTTTTCCGGCCAGTCCGACTGGATCGTGGTCGATGGCAATACTGCCCACGATGCGGGCGATGGCGATGGTCACGGCATCTACCTTTCCAACGGCGGCGACTGGTTTATCGTGCGCGACAACGAGCTGTATGACAACAGCAATTCGGATTTCCAGATCAACGCCGACCCGGACAGCACCTGCGCGGAGGACGATATTGCCTTTGATGATCCACGCTGTGACGGCAGCGCGGTGAACGGGCAGGGCCAGGGCGTCAGCGAATTCGCCCTCGTTGAAAGCAACTACTTCCACAACAGCAGCATCGGCCCCAACCTGACTTCGGTGCGCAATTCGGTATTCCGCAACAACATCATCGGCCCCTACGAGCGCCACGGCACCAGCTTCTGGCAGGAAACCGACAATCCGCGGCTGGGTTCCAGCGACAACCGCATCGAACACAATCTGTTCATGGGAAACAACAGCCGCCATGTGTTACAAAGCATCAACTATTCGGATCGCAATCAGATCCGCAACAACATCCTGCTCGGCTATCGGCGCTCAGGCAGCTCGACAAAGGCCAATTCGCAAACCGTGCTGGTGGAGATCGACTCGGATACGGTGCATGACAATCTGTTTTCCGGAAACGTCTATATCGGCGGAACCTTTTCCGATTTCTCACCGGAAAAAGGCGCTTTGCGATTGCAAAACTTCGAACCAACATGGTTCACCCGCTTTCCTTCCAACGGCAGGGGCAGCATAGAGGCTTTCCGGCCTGGGACAATTCCCCCCTTCGTCGATACAGCGATGCTGCTGCCGACCACCCCCATGGACATGGAGGGGCGCCCACGCAGGAATCCGGTCAACCCCGGTCCCTGGGAATACTCCGGCAAGCTGCAAGCCACAATTATGCCGCGCAAGGAAACCGGCAGGAGGCCTTGAACACCATGGCGTATCAACAGAACCTCGATTTACTCACCGCGGGACGCGGCACTTACAGTATCACTCAGGAAGTGAAGAAAGTGGTCGCGGATTCAGGCATCGTCACCGGCCTGTGTCATGTGTTCGTGCAGCACACCAGCGCCTCGCTGATCCTGTGTGAGAATGCCGATCCGACCGTTCGCGCCGATCTGGAACGCTTCATGCTCAACCTGGTGCCGGATGGTTCGCCCATGTTCCAGCATATCGACGAAGGCAGCGATGACATGCCCGCACACATTCGCTCCATCCTCACCAACATGGACCTGACCCTGCCAGTCAGCCACAGAACCCTGACCCTGGGCAACTGGCAGGGGATCTATCTTTACGAACACCGCAGCCATCCGCACCAGCGGCAAGTGATCATCACCGTCAGTGGCTGAGCACTACGCTTCCAGTTCCAGCACACAGTCCATCTCCACCCCCGCATCCCGCGGCAGCGCGGCCACGCCGATGGCCGCTCGCGCCGGGTAGGGCTGACTGAAATAGTCGGCCATAATCTCGTTGACCAAAGGGAAATGCGACAAATCCGTGAGAAACACATTCAGCTTGGCGACATCCGCCAGGCTACCGCCAGCCGCTTCGGCCACGGCCTGCAGGTTGTCGAACACGCGCCGGATCTGCGCCTCCATACCGCCTTCCACCATCTCCATGGCTTCCGGCACCAGGGGTATCTGGCCGGACAAATACACGGTGTTACCAACCTTCACCGCCTGAGAATAGGTACCAATGGCCTGAGGTGCCTTGTCTGTACTGATGATTTCTTTTTTCATTTTTTCACCTGGCATACAATCACGAATGATGAGGTGGTTGATTTTGACACAAATGCTGTG
The DNA here is from genome assembly GCA_964522855.1 of uncultured Sedimenticola sp. Taxonomy (GTDB): domain Bacteria; phylum Pseudomonadota; class Gammaproteobacteria; order Chromatiales; family Chromatiaceae; genus Thiolapillus. The sequence goes on along the minus strand of CAZFXI010000107.1, from coordinate 3,601 downwards.
GCTGTTGGGCTGCAATGACACACCCGCACCGGAAACAGCAAAAGAAGCCTGGGACACACAGGCCGAGGCCATCTTTCAGCGGGAAGCGGTGCTGAGATACGAACTGGAGCAGCAGAAACAGGAGGCAGAAAAACGCCAGGCTCAAGACATTGAAACTCCACCATCACCACCACGCCGGTAAGCCAATCCCAACAGCGCGAAGGAAAGCACGATAGCCGGCCAGTCTTTCCAGCGGGAAAACGGTGTCTGCCCCTGCATGGGCTGGATTTTTGCACTGATGGTGCCACGTTTGAACTGTGGCAATACGTCCAGTAACTCACCCTTCTCATCTACGATGGCCGACACACCCGTATTGGTTGCCCGCAATAGATAGCGCCCCGTTTCCAGCGATCGCATGCGCGCCATTTCCAGATGCTGATGCGGCGCCAGGGAATCGCCAAACCAGGCATCGTTGCTGGCATTCACCAGGAACGCCGCCGAGGGCAGGGCCTGGGCAATTTCATTGCCAAACGTATCTTCATAGCAGATGGAAATGCCAGCCTGCCAGCCGGCCAATTTCAGCAGCGGTGGCTTGTCATCATCACCTGCAGAAAAGGACGACATGGGAATGGCGAACAGCTCGACCAGGGGTTGCAGCAACGCCTTGAAAGGCATGAACTCACCAAAGGGCACCAGATGCCGCTTGAAATACTTCCCACGCCCGGATTTTCCCAGGCTGATCATGGCATTGTAGGCACCCCCGTCAGCATCACGCACGGGAATGCCCAGCAGCAGATCCTGACCCTGATCCCGAAAACGCTGATCCAGGGGCTGCAAAAAAGTTTTTTCTACCCGATCGGAAAAGGCCGGTACCGCCGTTTCCGGCCACACGATCAGGCGGCTGTCAGGATGTGCCTCGCTGCTTTGCACATAGAATTCGAGGGTGGGGCGAAGCTGCGAGGACAGCCATTTTTTTTCCTGGGGAATGCTGGCCTGCACCAGTGTTGCATTAAACGGCTCCCCGTCCGGATCTGTCCAGTGCAGCTGTTGCAGCCCCCAACCACCCAGCCAGATAAACGGCAACAGCGACAGCCACCAACTTCGCCACAGATTCAAAGCAGCTGCGCTCAGCGCCAGCATCAGGCTCACGCCATAGACACCCAGCACGGGCGCATAACCGCTCAGGGGTGTATCGATCTGGGAATAACCGAGCGTAAGCCAGGGAAAGCCGGTGAACGCCCAGCTGCGCGTCCATTCCAGCAATACCCAGACAGCCGGATAGACGAGCAGTAGCAGGCGAGATTCATACTGAAAGAAGCGCCGCGACAGCCAGCCGGTCATTGCGGGAAACAACGCCAGAAACGCCGCAAACAGCAAGGTCAGCAGGATCGCCAGGGGCAGATTTACTCCACCGAACTGGGCGATGCTGTTATGCAGCCAGAACACGCCGAAGCCCATGCAACCCAGCCCCCAGAGCCATCCGACACCAAACGCCTGTTTCGGGGTAGTGTCGCGCCACAGCGCAAACAGGGCGGCGAGGGCAGGCAGGGCGATCCACCCCTGGGAGAAGGGCGAGAACGCCAGCACGGTCATGCTGCCGGCAACGAACGCGACCAGCAGCCGGTAAGAGCCATACAACATGACTTATGAAATATCTGCTGCGCGGCGCTCGATATTGAGCAGCCGCACCTTGCGGCTATCGGCACGTACCACGGTGAAAAGGAAGTCACCGATCTCGACCGTCTCACCACGCTGGGGGAGATACCCCAGAGCATTGACCACCATGCCGCCGATGGTGTCGTAGTCGTCATCATCGAAATCGGTGCCGAAGAACTCGTTGAAGTCCTCGATGGTGGTGTGGGCCTTGGCGGTGTACTGATCCTCGCCGCGCTTGAGAATATAGGCGCCTTCGTCAAAATCGTATTCGTCTTCGATTTCGCCCACGATCTGCTCCAGCACGTCCTCGATGGTGATCAGCCCTGCCGCACCACCGTACTCATCGATGACGATGGCCATGTGGTTGCGGCTGAGACGGAACTCTTTCAGCAGTACATTCAGCCGCTTGCTCTCGGGAACGAACACGGCGGAACGCAACACGTCGCGCATGTTGAAACGAGGACTGTCCTGACCGCAGTATTGCAGCAGGTCTTTCGCCAGCAGGATGCCTACCACTTCACTCTTGTCATCGCCGATGACTGGAAAGCGGGAGTGGGCGGATTCGATGATCACCGGCAGCAGCGCTTCCACCGGCTTGTCTCTTTCCAGCACCACCATGTGCGCCCGGGGGATCATGATATCCCGCACCCGCAGCTCGGAAACCTGCAACACCGCTTCCATCATGGATAGCGCCTCACCATCCATGAGATGACGAGTACGCGCCTGCTTGAGCACCTGCACCAGTTGTTCGCGGTTTTCCGGATCGATCTGCACCAGGGGTTTGAGCAACCGACTGAGCATGCGCTTGATTTGTGACGAAAAGGGAGGGGGAGGTTTTGCGTTCATTCTATCTCGCCGTAGGGATCCGGGATGCCCATCTCCCGCAGCAGTTTGCATTCCAGGCTCTCCATGCGCCGGGCATCATCCTCTTGAAGATGATCATAACCCTGCAGATGCAAGAGCCCATGCACGACCATGTGCGCCCAGTGATGCAACAAAGGCTTGCCCTGTTGCACCGCTTCTTCGGCGACCACGGGGGCACAGATCACCAGGTCACCAAGATGATTGCTCGGCACTTCGAGCGGCACTTTAAAGGGAAAGGACAGCACGTTGGTGGGGTTGTCTCTGCCCCGGTATTCACGGTTGAGCTGGCGGCTCTCGCCCTCATCCACGATGCGTATCACGACGCTGGCGTCCTTATTTTCCAGTGCAGCCTCCGTCCATTGCATGAAATCTTCATCGGCGGGCAGCTCTTTTTCCTTGCTGGCGACTTGAATTTCCACATCGGCGCTCATTCTTCACTGCTCTCGTGGCGATCGTAGGCCTGAACTACTTTCTGCACCAGGGGATGCCGTACCACATCCCGGGCGTTGAAGAAGGTAAAGCTGATGCCTTCGACCTGGGCCAGGATCTCCGTCGCCTGGCGCAGCCCCGAAAGCTGATGGCGCGGCAGGTCCACCTGGGTGACATCCCCGGTGATCACAGCCGTAGAGCCGAAACCGATGCGGGTAAGGAACATCTTCATCTGCTCCGGCGTGGTGTTCTGCGCTTCATCGAGGATGATGAAGGATTCATTCAGGGTGCGCCCGCGCATGTAGGCCAGGGGCGCAATTTCGATGACGTTGCGCTCCACTAGCTTGTGCACGCGCTCGAAGCCCAGCATTTCATACAGGGCATCGTAGAGGGGGCGCAGATAGGGATCGATCTTCTGCGCCAGATCGCCCGGCAGAAAGCCCAGGCGTTCACCGGCTTCGACGGCGGGTCGCACCAGCATGATGCGCCGTACCTTGTCCCGCTCCAGGGCATCCACGGCGCTGGCCACCGCCAGGTAGGTCTTGCCGGTACCGGCTGGCCCCACACCGAAATTGATAGCGTGCTTCATCACCCGGTGCAGGTATTCCTTCTGATGAGGACCACGGCCACGCACCATGCCGCGCTTGGTCTTGATCACGACTTCGGGCAGATC
>CAZFXI010000106.1:0-7854 GCA_964522855.1 uncultured Sedimenticola sp. | reverse complement strand
TGCCGGCGCTGCTGCAGGGGACGAAACAGGATGCCCATGCAGTTGCTTTCCTCCGCGGCCAGCTGCAGCCGCCGGATGCGTGCAACAGAAACCTTGTCCACCCACAGCAGCACCAGCGAGCAGTTCCCCGAACGCAAAGCCTGTTCCGCCGCCCACAGACCTTGTTCTTCATTCCGCACCTTTACCAGCAACACCCGGGCGATATCCACCTGCCGTGCTTCCAGCGCGGGCGCGTAGGGAACATGGGGTGGATTCACCCAAGCCAGCCATTGCTGCTGGTAGCTCAGTTCAGCCAGCAACGGCAGCAACAGGGAAAAGCCCTGCCCCTGCTGCGAAAAGATTTCCGTCAACGCCCCCTGTGGCCAGCCACCACCCGTCTGCTCATCCAGCGAAGAAAAGCCGCTGGGAACCAGCGCTGCCTGCGTTTGTTCACCCGAAGTGCCCCGCCAGACCACGCCCTTTTGCAGCAATTCTCTAAGCTCTGTTCGTGCTTCTGCATTCATTGTCCAGGTAATTCCCGCTCAATCGATAGAGAACTAATATAGAACAATTGCAGCAAAAAAAACACCCCTGATTTATCCTTTCAGCTACTCTCCCCATGCATCATATTGAATATCAACGATTTCTCCTTTCCAGACGATTTCCAGCCTGTCATCCATATACCAGCCCACCTCGCCATGAGAAGGCACACGAATGCCTGACATGAGCTGGTAATGATCGAAATGCCCTTCCCAGGGCAGCAACTGATATTCAGAGCCGATACGCGCAAAGCGGTCGGGTGTGTAGATGCCAGTCACTTCTCCCGTTTTATTGAAACGAAACTCCAGGGAAACGCGAATATCCCGCACACACAGGCTTGCCAGAGCGGATCGATCATCGATGGCCGTCCATGTCACGCCAGACTGGGGCAGCAACGCGGTAGGACACCACACGGCTTCTGCCAGATAGCGGTGCAAGGCGCCGGCATTCAGCTCCGGCGTCCCTTCTTCCGCGGCGATGGGCAAAACCGACAGGAGACTGACCCGCCCCGAACCCACGCCTGCAATGCCACTGTCCAGCACGCGCAGATGCATACCCAGAGGCAGTTTTATCCGGGCATCCCAGACGAAACCCTTTGCCATCGGCACAATGGTTTCATGCGCATTGAATGGAAGCCACTTGTTGCTCTTCGGGGTGGTTCGCAGCATGCCGGACTGCTGGATCAGGGCCTTGCTGATCAGGCGCTGCCCTTTTGGCAGCACATGCATGAAGTAGCGGTAAACAGGCGGTGGAAGCTCTGCCAGTGAAGAAAAGTTCACAGGCTCCGATGGTGTGCAGGCTACATATTCAAGCAATAATTCAAGCAGCGCATCGCCTCTGGCGCGTTCATGCAACCACTGACTGCAATCCCTGTGTGTCAACCTAAGCTTGAGCCATGCTATTGTGAGATAACATCGATTTCAGGGCGAAAGGAGCTTGAAGATGCCAAAACCCGATACTGCCAAGAACCAGGAAGTCAGCCCTGACCCCCAATTGGAAAAGCACACGCGCCATGGGCGTCAATTCAACTGAAGAATCACCCGCAAGGTCTCCTGGCGCAGGTCATTGATGGCGTTATCGATATCGGCTACCGCCTTGTCGTCTTTCCCCAGGCCATCCCAGGAGTTCTTCCAGGTTTCGAACAGCCTGGCGGCTTCGGCGGACACGGATTCGGGCATCAGGGCACTCAGGTCGCGCAATACCAGCACCACGGCCCAGCCATCCCGCGGGGTGTTGCGCTCGATTGCCTTGTCGTAGTGGATGAGATAGGTGATGCGCTCCAGCTCTCCCAGGTTCTTGATGACCTCGAAACCGGCGAAGCGGATGTTGCGATTCTGCTCAGTCAGTTCATTGCGCCAGGTGTTGTAACCCAGGGCGGAAAAGGCCACGACCAGGCTGATGATCGCCAGCAGGTTGTTTCTCAGTTGTGTTTGCAGGCTCATACCGCCCCCTCCTGCCTGCCATCAAGCCATTCGGGCACTTGTTGCAACGCCCCAACCACGGTCAATGCGCCGTGCTCCCGCAAGCGTTCCGGGCTGTGCACACCAAAGCTGACACCGACAGCATCGCTGCCGGCATTGGCTGCCATCTGCATATCATATTCGGTATCGCCGATCACCAATGCTCGCTGGCTGTCCACCCCCAATCGATCCAGCACATCCAGCAGAATTTGTGGATGGGGTTTGGAAAAGGCTTCATCTGCACAACGGGTAGCATGGAAGAAATCCCCCAAGCCGGTATGTTCCAGCTCCATGTCCAGGCCGCGGCGGCTTTTCCCCGTCGCTACCGCCAGAAAATAATCCCGGGATGCCAGTTCCTGCAGCAGTTCAGGTGCTCCGGGAAATAGCGGGGATGGCTCCCGATCCTCCCTGAGAAAATGCTTGCGATACTGTTGTGCCAAGGCGTCCACCAGCGCCTCTGAGGCTTCGGGAAACAGGCTGGCCACTGCCTGATGCAAACCCAGGCCGATGACATCCCGGGCGCGCTGCGCCTCCGGTTCGGTAACTCCCAGATCTTTGGCAGCCAGTTGCAGGCAGTTGACGATGGTGCTCTCTGAATCCATGAGGGTGCCATCCCAGTCGAATACAATCAGTTCATACATCGAGTTTATCCAGCAGTTGTTGCAACTCCGGCGGCAGGGGTGCTTCAAAGGCATACCCCTGCTCACGGTCCGGCCACGGGAAACGCAGACTGGCGGCATGCAGGAACAGGCGCTTCAGGCCCAGCTTGCGATAGTCGCGATTGGTTTGTTCATTACCATACTTTTCATCACCGAGTATAGGCGTGCCCAAGTACTGAGCATGCACCCGAATCTGGTGGGTGCGCCCGGTCTTGAGTACCGCCTCCACCAGAGTAACATTGGCAAAGCGCTTCAGCACCCGAAACTCTGTGTGTGCATCCTTGCCGGCGGCATCCACCCGCACCACCCGTTCCCCGCTTTTCAGGGTATTTTTCTTCAAAGGTACTTTTACCTGCTGCCGCTCCTTGTTCCAGCGACCATCGAGCAAGGCCAGATAGCGTTTGTGTACCCGTCCCTCGCGTTGCAGTGCTTGCAGTGTACGAAGTGCGCTGCGCTTTTTCGCCAGCATCAGGCATCCCGAGGTATCCCTGTCCAGGCGATGCGCCAGTTCCAGCGCCCTGTCCTGCGGCCTGCTGGCGCGCAGCAGTTCGATTACCCCAAAGGAAATGCCACTACCACCATGCACGGCCAGCCCGGATTCCTTATTCAGGATCAACAGCAGGTCATCTTCATACAGCACTGATTGTTCGATTTTTTTGATCTGCCACGCCGGTGGAACACCCACCTCTGTCGGGCTTGGCAAACGCACCGGAGGAATTCGCACCACATCCCCGGCAACCAGCTTTTTGCCCGGCTTGGCACGCCCTTTGTTGACCCGTACCTCACCCTTTCGTAGCAGACGATAAATAAGGGTTCTGGGCACACCTTTCAACTCCCGCAAGAGAAAATTATCGATGCGCTGGCCGTCACCGCGTTCATCAACGATCACATGGCGCACTTGCACGGGTTTGTGGTTCATCATTTCAGGAAAAGTTGCCGACTGGGAAGCGGGATTATACGCGCTGGGGAGATTCTCGGGCGATTGCCAACAAACCCCACCCATCATGCCCGCCGCATACGTCGGCAATTCGCGCAATTTATTTGTTAAATATCAATCACTTGATTGTCACCATGCCAGGCAGCACCGAAAAACCACGGGAACTGTCTCGCAAACAAACGAGATAATTTGAACTATGTTGCTGATTTTTGGTATATTTCACCCACCGAAGGCAGCTGTGTTGCCTTCATGCAACAGGATTTTCCAGCTCGCTGCCAAAGCAGGGGGCTAATTGGGCGATAACGATCCTTTCAGCTTGTGAAACCTCGCGTGTATTGCGGCTGCGACAGATCTGACATTTCTCCCTGTGAAATCACAGTGAGTGGTTTCATGCAATACGAGATCATTGCCAAGACGGTGATCATGGATAGTAATTATTAGAGTTGTATAGCGTGCCCCACCAGAACCCGGAGTGGTTGCTGACGCACAGAGGAATACTGCATATTACTGTGACGGTTTGACGACAAACCATCACCGAAGGAACATCATGAGTCCGCCCGACAACCCCGGCAAGACTCACCATATGCCTGGCGGCACAGACCGGCATTTGTATTGACAATGCCTCAGGCGCATATTGCAGCCGTCTGTAAAGCCCCTCCCCTGTCCAGCACACGCTGTGTAGCGCTTCACAGGACAAAATACAAAATGAAAAGAATGCTGATCAACGCAACTCAGCCCGAAGAGTTGCGCGTGGCCATCGTGGATGGTCAGAAACTCTATAACCTGGATATCGAAACCCCCGGCCGCGAACGCAAGAAGGCCAACATCTACAAAGGAAAAATCACCCGCGTCGAGCCCAGTCTGGAAGCCGCCTTCATCGACTATGGCGCAGAACGACATGGTTTCCTGCCCCTGAAGGAAGTCGCCCACAGCTATTTCGACCCCAAATCCCTGGAGGGTAACAAACGTCCCAGTATCCGTGAGGCACTGCACGAAGGCCAGGAGATCATCTTCCAGATCGAAAAGGAAGAACGCGGCAACAAGGGCGCCGCCCTGACGACGTTCATCTCCCTGGCCGGCCGTTATCTGGTGCTCATGCCCAACAACCCCCGCGCTGGCGGCGTTTCACGGCGCATCGAAGGCGAGGAACGCACCGAGTTGAAGAAAGCCATGAGTCAGCTCGAAGCGCCCGAAGGCATGGGGCTGATCGTGCGCACCGCCGGCATGGGCAAGAGCGCCGAGGAACTGCAGTGGGATCTGGACTATCTGCTGCAACTCTGGTCCGCCATCGAGGCGTCCACCAAGGAGCGCAAGGCGCCATTCCTGGTGTACCAGGACAGCAACGTCATTATCCGTTCCATGCGCGATTACCTGCGGGCAGACATCGGCGAGATTCTCATCGACAATCCCGAGATCTATGCCCAGGCAAAGGAATTCATCGAACAGGTGATGCCCCGCTATCTTAGCAAACTGCAACACTACGACGATGAAGTACCCCTCTTCTCCCGCTACCAGATCGAATCCCAGATCGAGACCGCGTTTCAACGGGAAGTGCGTCTGCCCTCCGGTGGCTCCATCGTTATCGATCCGACCGAAGCGTTGACTTCCATCGACATCAACTCTGCCCGCGCCACCAAGGGCAGCAATATCGAGGATACGGCGCTCACCACCAACCTGGAGGCTTCCGAAGAGATCGCCCGGCAGCTACGCCTGCGGGATATGGGGGGGCTGTTTGTCATTGATTACATCGATATGCGCCCGTCCAAGAACCAGCGCCAGGTCGAAAACCGCCTGCGAGAAGCCATGAAGGAAGACCGCGCCCGGGTACAGATCGGTCGCATCTCGCGCTTCGGCCTGATGGAAATGTCACGCCAGCGTCTGCGCCCATCCCTGGGGGAATCTGCCCATCAGGTCTGCCCCCGTTGTGATGGCCAGGGGCATATCCGCGACGTGGAGTCGTTAGCATTATCCATCCTGCGCATCATCGAGGAAGAGGCGCTGAAAGAAAACACCGGCCGCGTACAGGCACAACTTCCCGTGGAAGTGGCTACCTTCCTGCTGAATGAAAAGCGCCAGCCCATTTCCGAGGTTGAGCAACGCCACAATATCGATGTGATACTCATCCCCAACAAACATCTGGAAACACCACATTACAGCATCGAGCGCATCCGCCGCCAGGACCTGCCAACCGATGGTGATACCAGTTACAACATGATTGCCGAGCCGGATGTGGCGGCCACCGCCAGTCAGGAACAGCAGCGCAAGCAGATCGAACAGCCGGCGGTACAGAATATCAAGCCTGCTGCACGCCAGGCACCACCGGAAGCGACAGAAACCGCCCCCGTGAAAAAGGAACACAAGCCCGAAGGCGGCATCATCAAGCGTCTGTTTTCCATCTTTACAACAGTGGAGGAAGAACAGGCCAAGGAAGAGAAGCCACAAGCAGAAGCTGCGCAGGCTCGCGGCAAGAAAACCGGAAGCCGTAGCAGCAATCGCCGCCGAAACAACAACCGTCGCAAACCAGAAGACAAGAACCGCGACAACAAACCGACACAAGCCAGGAAAAAACCTCAGCAGAAAAAGCCCGCCACACGGGAGGCCAAAGCGTCCGAGCAATCTTCAGCGGAAGGCCAATCAGCTACTGATGGTAAAAAGGATACCGGTGAGCAGCAGGATATTCACAATACTCCAAAGCGTGGCCGTCGCGGTGGCCGTGGACGAGGCCGTGGCCGTGGACCCGGCAGCCGTCAGAGTCAGGATCGCCAACAGAAACCTGTTGATGACAAGAGCCCTACGCAAGATGCTGCGCAAAAATCAGTGCCAGCTCAGCAGCAGGCACCGGCTGGAAATACCGAGGAACAACCTCCAGCAAAATCCAAGGATGCCACGAAAGAAAATGCTGAACCCAAGGTCAAGCGCACCATTTCCTCTGGCAGCCTGAAATCCAGGTCTTCGGTCCCCAGACTGGACGAAGTCAAGAAAGACACAACAGTTTCTGCGACTGGAAAAGCGCCTGCCCGGGAAGCTACAAAACCTGTAGAAGAAAAACCCCGGAAGGAGGCACACAAAGACAGCGATGCCGTCGCTTCCCAAGCACCACAGAAAGCAAAAGAAGACACGCCAAAGGCACCAGAGCCTATGGTCGAGAAAAAAGCGGCTGTCGTCAAACCTGAAACCAAAAGCAAGGCCATAAGCGTCAGCACCGCGACTGCGGGCAGTACAGCCGCAAATCTACCCTCTCCTGCAGAAACAGCATCAGGAGATAAAGAAAAAAAGGCCAAAACCAAAACCACCAAGAAGAAGGTGGCCAAAAAGAAAACAGCCAAGAAGAAAGTCGCCAAGAAGAAGGAACCGGCAGCAGCAGCTGATAAGGTGACCAGCGCAGCTAAAACAGCTACAGCGGAATCTGTGCCTTCACAACCGGTCACAGAGACTTCAGTCAAACCTGCTCCTGCTGAAGCCCCGAGCAAACCTGCGGACAAAGGCAAAGACTGACGGAAGACTGTTCCTGTAAAAAAGGCCGCTCCCGGCAGGGGCGGCCTTTTTCACAGGCGGAAGATTATGCCGTTACAGGTGCCGCTGGCGTATATCTGCCAGGAGCCCTTTTGATGCTTCTTCGATCATGTCAAACACCTGATCGAACCCGCGATCCCCCCCATAGTAAGGATCCGGCACTTCCGACATCCCGTAGTCCGGGGCAAAGTCCATGAACAGGCACAGCTTGTCCTCCGCTCCTGCCGGACAGAGCTCGTCGAGGATAGCGAGATTCTCGTTGTCCATGGCCAGTATATAGTCGAAACGATGGAAGTCCTCCGTTTCGACCTGACGGCCACGTAAATCTGAAAGATCGATATTCCTGCTGACTGCTGTTGCCTGGGCGCGACGATCTGGCGGAGACCCCACATGGTAGGCATGCGTGCCAGCCGAATCGATCTCGATCGACTGCGCCATCCTCTCTTCCCGCACCAGCTTGCGAAATACACCTTGTGCCGTGGGCGAACGACAGATGTTGCCCATGCATACGAATAAAACCGCTACATTGTCTTTGTTTTGCACTTACCTTCAACTCTGTTGTCCGTCGAAATGGATTCTATAAAGAGCGTCATTCCGACACTAAACCAGAATCCAGACGTTATCGATAACAATATACACCGGCATTCGCCGGTGTGGCGAAAACTGTATTTTTCGAGATGCCCGAAAATAAACAGGTGAGCTAATGTTGCCTTAAGGAAACTCTGTAAAAGTAGGCCTTCATCTTGCCGGACGGATGCCGGGATGA
>CAZFXI010000105.1:0-7858 GCA_964522855.1 uncultured Sedimenticola sp. | reverse complement strand
AATAAATTCGTAAATACGAGGCAATTTCCACGGACTCATTTGAAATTACGCCGTTCAGATCAGAAACGAGGTGTATGAGCTTTTAGCGGCGGAGATTGGAATGCAATAGATGGCAAGATGCTACGCATCGATTCGGAGACAATGGCGCGAATATCTGGGTCTAAACCAACCTGCCCGTTTGCCTTAACAGGCAATCCCTCATCCGCTATTCTGAGCATATAAGGGTGTTGAAAAACACTAGCACTGTGCAACAATGACGTTTATCTACAGTAGCATGTGCTCTTTGTCGCTACACGACAGTTGAGCCCTACCCACAAAGTGACTCGGTAAACATAAACCGCAAGGGAAAAGAATGAAAGACTATCGGAAAGACCCGGAAGCAGTGAACGCTCTGGATGAAGAACAACACTTCGTCACACAGCAAAACGGTACCGAGCGCCCTGGTAGCGGCAAGTATCTGAACAACGAGGAGCCGGGTATCTATGTGGATGTGGTCTCTGGTGAACCCTTGTTCGCCTCATCTGACAAATTTGAATCGGGGTGTGGCTGGCCGAGTTTTACCCGCCCCATTGCTTCCGGTTTTATCAATGAGTTGAATGACAACAGCCATGGCATGGCGCGAACCGAGGTGCGCTCGACGTACGGAGACAGTCATCTCGGGCATGTGTTTCCCGACGGGCCACAGGATCGTGGTGGATTGCGTTACTGCATAAACTCGGCATCACTACGCTTCATTCATGTCGATGATATGGCGGCAGAAGGCTACGCAGACTATATTGATTTGGTCCAAGCGGGAGAGACATCATGAGTACCGAGCGCGCCTTGCTTGCCGGCGGTTGTTTCTGGGGGATGCAGGAGCTGATACGCAAACTGCCTGGCGTCCTGAAAACCCGGGTGGGCTACACCGGTGGTGATGTGCCCAATGCGACTTACCGCAATCACGGCAGTCATGCCGAAGCCATCGAGATCGAATTCGATAACGAAGAGATCAGTTACCGGGATATTCTGGTCTTCTTTTTCCAGATACATGATCCCACCACCCCCGACCGCCAGGGAAATGACCGCGGTGCTTCGTATCGCTCCGAGATTTTCTACCTCAGTGCAGCGCAGAAGCGTGTGGCGCTGAAAACCATCGATGACGTGAATGCCTCCGGTCTTTGGCCCGGACCGGTGGTGACCAGCGTCAGCCCCGCAGGGGATTTCTGGGAGGCCGAGCCGGAACACCAGGATTATCTGGAGCGTATTCCGCAGGGATACACCTGTCATTATCCGCGCCCGAACTGGGTATTGCCAAACTCCGATTCTTAGACATCTTTGGGAGGCGACCCTTGTTCAGATGGACTCTCCCGAGTGGCGAAGCCAGGGTAGGCGTGTGGCGCATATCCATCATGGATTTGGGGAATAATGGGGTCTATACTTGATTTGTGAACTTCCTGTAGTTGCCGGGCAGAAAAACTGTATCCAGTTGCATGCTTGATACAACCGGGTAACCAGAGAAGTGAGGTGGGTTTACCTGTCATGGCAGGCAAGCCTCCCGTCAAGAAACATTACAGCATGAGGTACGATGATGATGAAAATGAGAACGCTGTTGTTTTCTGCGGTTGCCCTGGGAATCATCGGTTGCGGGACTGTGCTTGCCGGTTCTACGCAGGATGAAGCCATAAAGAATGGCCGTGAACATTTCAAGATATTCTGTGTCAACTGTCACGGCGTCAATGCCGATGGCAAGGGGCCACTGGTTGCCTCAATGAAAATAACGCCATCGGATTTGACTGCGTTGAAACAGACTGGCGGAGACATGTGTATCGCAGAACGGGTATTGAGAGCCGTAGCGGGTCTGCATGATGTCGCTGCAGGGCAGGAACACAAGATGCCTGTTTTCAGCGGCAATCTGGAGAGCATCACCATTTACGAAATCAGCCAGTACCTGAAATCGATTCAGAAATAGTGGTTAGCTGCCGGGATCAAAATCCTTTTTATCGACCGCCAGATGGTAAGTGGGATCTTCCACCACATTCACTTCCACCAGGTCTCCGGCAGTTTTCAATAGCTGCCGGCATTCCTGGCTGAGGTGCTTGAGATGCAGGCGCTTGTGTTCCTTGAGATAGCGCTCCGCGAGCTTGTCGATGGCCTCGATGGCTGAGTGATCGGCGACGCGGGCGTTCTTGAAATCCACCACCACATCGTCGGGGTCGTTTTTCGGGTCGAAAATTTCCTGGAAATGATGCACCGAGGCGAAGAACAGCGGCCCATTCAGTTCATAGACCTTTCCGCCCATGCGATTGCTGCTGATGGTGGCGTTGATGTGTTTGGCATGTTGCCAGGCGAACACCAGTGCGGACAGGATGACGCCGATGATGACGGCAGTGGCCAGATCGTGGAACACGGTGATCACGGCGACCGAGATACCGATGAGGGTGTCTGCCGGTGGAATCTTGCCGATCAGCCGGAAGCTGCACCATTCGAACGTGCCGATGACCACCATGAACATCACCCCTACCAGCACGGCGATGGGGATTCGTTCGATCAGGGATGAGCCGACGAGGATAAAAGAAAGCAGGAACAGAGCCGCGCTGATGCCCGACAAACGCCCCCGTCCGCCGGATTTGATGTTGATGATGCTTTGCCCCACCATCGCACAACCGCCCATGCCGCCGAACAGGCCGGTTGTGGCATTGGCGACACCCTGGCCGATGCATTCGCGGTTGGGCTGACCACGGGTTTCTGTGAGCTCGTCTACCAGATTCAGCGTCAGCAGGCTTTCGATCAGCCCCACCAGCGCCATGATCAGGGCATAGGGAAAGACGATTTTCAGGGTTTCCAGGTCGAAGGGAATATCGGGAATATGGAAGTCTGGAAGACTGCCCTTGATGGACGCCATATCACCTACCGTCGCCGTATCCAGCCCGAACCCCAGGGTGATCAGCGTGCCGGTGATGATGGCCGCCAGCGTGGAGGGCACGGCCTTGGTCAGCCGGGGCAGGTATTCGATGATGAACATGGTCAGGGCGATGAGCGCCAGCATGATCATCAGGGGTTGCCCGCTGATCCATTGGATGTTGCCCGCGCTGTCGGTAAGTATCTGGCCGTTTGCATCGTGCAGCTTGAACTGTTCCAGTTGGGCGATGAAAATCACCAGTGCCAGGCCGTTGACGAAACCCAGGAACACGGGGTGAGGCACCAGACGGATAAACTTTCCCAGTTTCAGCACACCAAACAGAATCTGGATAGCGCCCATGAGTACCACGGCGGCAAACAGGTATTCGATGCCGTGCTCCACCACCAAGGAGACGATCACCACGGCGATGGCGCCTGTTGCACCGGTGATCATGCCCGGCCTGCCGCCGAGCACAGCCGCGACCAGTCCCATGATGAAGGCGGCGTACAGCCCTACCAGCGGGGCGACATGAGCCACGAAGGCAAAGGCGACGGCTTCAGGTACCAGTGCAAGTGCAACGGTCAGCCCGGACAGAACATCGTTTTTTGCGTTTTGCGGGGAGTGCTTCGAGATGAGATCAAACATGTGTTGTTATCTTTACCGAGGGGATGAGACTGCTGAAGTGGGATTCCCGCACGGGTGGCCATGTGGAGAATGTAGAAAAACATGATATTCTAATATAACTGGCGTCGGCTGTCGCCCCAGTTCTTCGTTTTCATTTGTTTCTGGCGGATAAATTATGATCATCACCCTCTCGCCCTCCAAGGGGCAGGATTTCGAAACACCTGTATCGGTAAAACACATTACCCGCCCACAGATGCTGGAAGAATCGCTGTTGCTGATCAATGAACTGCGCAAGTACAAAGCGGGGCAGATTCAGGAGTCGATGGCGGTGAGCGAAAACATCGCCAAACTGAATGTGGATCGCTACCAGTCTTTCAGCACGCCCTTTACCGAAAAGAATGCACGGCCGGCGCTGTTTGCCTTCAAAGGTGGCGTGTACCGCGGCATTCCGGTAGAGGACTATACCCAGGAGGATCTGGATTTTGCCCAGGATCATCTGCGTATGCTGTCCGGGTTGTATGGCTGCCTGCGCCCCCTGGATCTGATTCAGCCCTACCGGTTGGAGATGAAGACCAGACTGAAAAACCCTCGGGGCGAGAACCTGTACCAGTTCTGGGGTGATCGCCTCACCGACTGCCTGAATGCTGAGCTGAAAAACCACCAGGAACCCACGCTGATCAACCTGGCCTCCAATGAATACTTCAAGGCTGTCAAACCCAAACTGCTGGATGGCCGTCTGTTGAATATCGCCTTCAAGGAAGAGAAGAACGGCAAGGCGCGTATCATTGCGGTGTTCGCCAAGCGGGCGCGGGGCATGATGGCAGACTACATCATCCGCAACCGGTTGGAAGAATCGGAAGCGATCAAGGCATTCGACCGGGAAGGCTATCGTTATTCGCAGCAGGACTCTGATGACAAGCAATGGGTATTCGTGCGGCCACAACCCTAATTACAGGTGCAAATCATGTCCAATCGTGCAATAATGAGAATTGTTCTCATTACGAGCGTCTATCAATGAACCAGCAAAGCTTATCCCAGGTTGCTCCAGGCCAGCGTGTGCGCCTGATCTCCATTCAGGGTGATCGTGTGTTGACACGGCGTTTGCTTGCCCTGGGCTTGAGTGTGGGTAACGAAGTGGAAGTGCTGCATCGCCGCAACGGTGATGTGGTGGTGGGCAAGGAAGGCAATCGTCTTGCCCTGGGGCACAATATTGCCGACCGCTTGATGATCGAGGAGTTGCCCTGATGAAGGCTTGTTGCGAGCAGGCGCAGCCACTGCGTGGTGACTACTCCCTGACCATTGCTATTGCTGGCAATCCCAATTGTGGCAAGTCTGCCCTGTTCAATGCCTTTACCGGTATCCGGCAACGCACCGGCAACTGGCCGGGTGTCACCGTCGATCGCAAGGAAGGGCAATTCGAGCTGGAGCAGTACAAGGTCAAACTCATCGACCTGCCGGGAATCTACAGCCTGGACGCATCCTCCATGGATGAAGAGATTACCCGGGACTACCTGCTGTCACGGGAAGCAGATCTGATCATCAACGTGGTGGATGCCGCCAACCTGGAACGCAATCTCTACTTTACCGTGCAACTGCTGGAGATGGGCGTGCCCATGGTACTGGCGCTGAACATGATGGATGTGGCGCGCAAGCGTGGTATCCGCATCGATGTAGACAAGCTGTCTCAGGAGCTAGGCTGTCCGGTAGTGCCCGTGGTGGCAACCAGCGGCGAAGGCACGGCAGAACTCAAGGCGCGCATGCTGGCCGTGGCGACCGGTGTCGAGTGCGGCGGGTTTGCCCTGGCCAACGAAGAGGTTGTGGAGCAAGCAGTCGCCGATCTGGAGCCGTACCTGCCGCAAGAGAACCCTGCCAACCGACACTGGCTGGCGCTGAAAATGCTGGAATCCGATGAGCAGATTCCCGAGGATCTGCCGGAGCAGGCGCGTCAAAGCATCCTGCACTGGCGAAAGATGATCGAGGATCGCAGTGGCGAGGAAGCGGATATCCACATCAGCGATACCCGTTTCAGCCATGCCCATGCCTTGGCGCAAACCGTCATCAAGGAGCGGGGCAAGCTGGGCAGGACCGTCTCCGACCGTATCGACACCGTGGTGCTGAGCCGCTGGTTGGGCGTGCCGGTGTTCCTGTTCATGATGTATCTGATGTTCATGTTCACCATCAATATCGGTGGCGCATTCATCGACTTCTTCGACGGTTTCGTGGGTGCATTCGCCGTGGACGGCTTCGGGCATCTGCTGAGCGCCTGGGGTGCTCCCGAATGGGCGCGGGTCATTCTTGCCGATGGCCTGGGTGGTGGCTTGCAGGTCGTGGCGACCTTCATCCCTATCATTGCCGCGCTGTATCTGTTCCTGTCTGCCCTGGAAGATTCCGGCTACATGGCACGGGCGGCATTTGTCATGGATCGTTTCATGCGCAGCATCGGCCTGCCCGGCAAGGCCTTCGTGCCGCTGATCGTGGGTTTCGGTTGCAATGTGCCCGCCATCATGGCCACCCGCACACTGGAGAACATGCGCGAGCGCAAGCTCACCATCCTCATGAACCCGTTCATGTCCTGTGGTGCGCGCCTGCCGGTGTATGTGTTGTTTGCCGCCGCATTCTTCCCGGAGAATGGGCAGAATCTGGTGTTCAGCCTGTATGTCATCGGTATTGTGGTGGCGATATTGACCGGCCTGATCATGAAAAAGACCTTGCTGCCAGGGGAGAGCGCCGGGTTCATGATGGAGCTGCCGCCGTATCACGTGCCCACCCTGAAAGGCGTGTTGCTGCGCACCTGGGATCGGGTAAAAGTATTCATCAAGGAAGCCGGGCAGATCATCATCGTCATGGTGCTGGTGCTGAACGTACTCAATTCCATCGGTACAGACGGCTCCTTCGGCAACGAGGACTCGGACAAATCCGTGCTCAGTGCCGCCAGCCAGGTGGTCACCCCGGTGTTTGCGCCCATGGGCATCCATGAAGACAACTGGCCTGCGGTGGTGGGCATCGTCTCCGGTGTGCTGGCCAAGGAAGTGGTGGTTGGCACCCTGGATACCCTGTATTCACGACTGGCGGTAGAAGCTTCCGGTGGGGAAGCCGAGGCAGATGGTTTCGATTTATGGCAGGAAATCAAGGATGCGGCAGCGACGGTACCGGAAAACCTCGCGGGTGTCGGTGAGTTGTTGACAGACCCCCTGGGACTGGGCGCGGCTGATGTGCATGATATCGCCGAAGTGGCACAGGAGCAGGAAGTGAGCATGGATGTGTTCGGTGCCATGGCGTCGCGTTTCGATGGCCAGATCGGTGCCTTTGCCTACTTGCTGTTCGTGTTGCTGTATTTCCCTTGCGCCGCGACCATCGGCGCCATCAAACGGGAAGCCGGTGGCAGCTGGGCGGCATTTGTGGCTTTCTGGACCACCAGCGTGGCTTATGTCTCGGCGAGTGTTTATTACCAGGCGGCTACCTGGTCGCAACATCCCGGCTCTTCCCTTTCCTGGATTTTGTTGTTGCTGGGTTTTCTGGGTCTGGTCATCGTCGGGTTGAACCGCTGGGTGAGCCGGGGCAAACCGGAACTGGTCAAAGCGGCAACAGAGCAGCCATGATCCTCTCGGAGCTGAAAGCCTATCTGCAGCAGCGGGGGCAGGTGACCCTGGCCGATATCGTGCATCATTTCGATGTGGATGCGGATGTGGCGAGGAACATGCTGCAGGTATGGATCAACAAGGGTAAGGTGCAGCGCCTGCAGGCGGCGGCGTCCTGTGGTTCCAGTTGTTCCCAGTGTGAACCCATGACCACCGAAATCTATGTATGGGGAACGCCGGTCGAGGGGCAGCAGTTCGTGCGGCCGGATTGTGGGTTGTAGTGACAGAGTGATTCGGTACAAAGTTCGGCAACCCGTCATTCCCGCGTAGGCGGGAATCCAGAATTACGGAGCGCCGAACGATGAAGTCATATTGTTCGCTGGATTCCTGCATTCGCAGGAATGACGAACGAAAGCTCAGGAATGAACAATCTGAGCATCGCAACTAATCACCTAAAAAAAGGGCGGTTGAACCGCCCTTTCTATTGGGTTGAAGTAACGGGTTATTTCCCGTGTGGACTGAACTTGGTACTCATGAGCAACAGGTCATAAGGACCGAGTAGCTCGGATACTTCTGAATCTCCTGTATCTGAGATGACGCCCGTTTCCTCAGCGGTGAACTCAAAATAATAGTCCCCCTGCAGCGCGGCGCCCAGATCAATGGTCTGACCCGGCTCAATGGGCCCTTCCATCAGCACGATGCTGGTATTGTCCTTGTTGACCCGCAGATGCACTTTCTCGAACTCACAATCTGTGCGCGTGCAGATCTGTATCCGCAG
>CAZFXI010000104.1:0-7950 GCA_964522855.1 uncultured Sedimenticola sp. | reverse complement strand
GGGCGGAATGTCCGGTATGGGCGGAATGTCCGGTATGGGCGGAATGTCCGGTATGGGCGGAATGTCCGGTATGTCCGGCTGGAAATAAGCAGAATCTGCAGTATTGATTCCGCAGGCGCAGGGACGCGCCACTATTCTCCTGTCACAAACAAACCCGGGGTAGCTATTGGCACTCCAGCCGATGGCCAGCCTCGTAGGCTGAGGTCGAAGCAAAATGAAAATCAAATATCTGCTCCCGGCATTGATCCTGTTATCGACTGGCATAACAGCCGTCTTAGCAGCTGAAAAACAGATTCCCCCCACTGACTACCATAAAGCTCAATGGGATCCCTTGCACTTCCCTCCTGCCATTGATTCTGCAACAAATGAACAATGCCTGAATTGCCATCAGGAGATTCTTCAGCGAAAAGTACTGGCGAGTTCACCAGCAGGCGTGCCCGCATCCACGACCCTGGCGTGGTACCAGACACTGGAGACCTACGAAGGACCTCAGGAAACCTTCCATCGACGGCATTTGAGCACCCCTTATGCCAAGAAGATCATGAACATGAAGTGCACCACCTGTCATCAAGGATCCGATCCCAGGGAAGAGGCGCCAATTCCACCGGATTTACAAAAAACACGCTTTACGCTGCGCAAGCAGGTCAATCCGGAAATCTGTCTCATGTGTCATGGCAGCTTCCCGGATTACAAGCGTATGGGCCTGCCTTCGCACTGGAATGAATCCAGAGACATGTTTCAGAACAATTGTCTGCTTTGCCATTCAGGTATACGCACCAATCGCCATCAGGTCAATTATCTGAAGGCGGATGCCATTGAGACTGCTGGCAAAGACAATGCCGATGTGTGTTTCGGCTGCCATGGTGGCCGCCAATGGTATCGCATCAGCTATCCCTATCCCCGTCATGCATGGAAGGGCATGCAAGAGGAAATCCCCGATTGGGCAAAGGACAGACCGACTGAATCTGAACCCCGATTCCGTACAAAACAACAACAGGCGCAGAAATAACTGCAGGAGACACCGACATGAGCAAGAACCCGGATTTAGAGACGCTTGAGAAGCGCCTGAACCTGTCCCGACGGTCTTTCCTGAAAACTACGGCCGCAGGCGCAGGAGTCGCTGCAGCCAGCGGCCTCATGGAGATAAAGTTTGGCAAGGAAGCAAAAGCCTTCGCCTATGAGCCTTACCCCCGTGATGATGAACTGGAAACCGTGGTTACCAGTTGCGCGCACAACTGCGGATCACGGCATATGCTGGTAGCACACAAATGGAAAGACGTGATCGTGCGGCTGTCGACTGACGATGGCCGCTACCAGCGTGGCGGTTATTTCGGCAAGGACAATAATGAAGAACCCCAACTGCGTGCCTGTCTGCGTGGACGCTCCTATCGTCAACGCCTGTATTCGGCAGAACGCCTGCTGTACCCGATGCTGCGGGTAGGTGAACGTGGTGAAGGCAAGTTCAAACGAGTCTCCTGGGATGAAGCACTGACCTTTGTGGCCAAGAAGATGGTGCACATCAAGGATACTTACGGCCCAACTGCGCTGCTGGATCAAAGCTATGCCGGCGCATCTTACGGCGTATTGCACAAGTCAGATCAGATAGAAGGCTTGCTGGGGCGCTTCCTCGGCATGTTCGGCAGTCGCACCAGTTCCTGGTCCGTACCTTCCTATCAGGCGACGACGACCAGCTCCCGCTGGACCTTCGGCACAATCCAGGATGGCAACGAAGATGATACCTACGCTGAATCCAAACTGATGATCATGTGGGGCTGGAATCCAGCCTATACCTTCCATGGTGGCAATACCTTCATGTATATGCGCATGGCAAAGCAGCGCGGATGCAAGTTTGTGGTCATCGATCCCCAGTACACAGATTCTGCTGCCGCCTATGATGCGTGGTGGATTCCCATCAAGCCAAATACCGATGCAGCAATGATGGCGGGAATGGCGCATTACATTTTCACCAACAACCTGCAGGACCAGGAGTTTATCGACAAGTTCTGCATGGGGATGGACGCCGGAACCATGCCCGAATGGTCGCCCCAGTCCGTCAATGGCAAGGAAAACTTCAAGGACTATATTCTGGGCAAGTATGACGGCCAGCCCAAGACACCAGAATGGGCGTCAAAGATCTGTGGCGTCCCCGCAAAGGACATCATCAAGCTGGCAGATATGTATGCAAAAACCAAGCCGGCAGCGCTCAAGGCCTGCTGGGCAGCCGGGCGCAACGCCTATGGGGAACAATATAACCGCATGGCAGCGGCGCTACAGTCCATGACCGGCAATATCGGCAAGCTCGGCGGTTGTGCAGAAGGTGTGGGCAAGGCTTGGCATGCCGAAGCGGTCGCTTATCCCTATGATCAGTATTCCAACATCTGGTTCCAGTCCATCAAATCCGACCGTTGGGCACATTGTGTAATCAATTACCCCAATGTGAAACGAGAGGAGATCGGCCTGTGGCCACGTCAGGACAAAACCGACGGGCAGATTCCCAACATCAAGGGTATTTTCTGGCAGGGGTCGGACTGGTTCAACCAGCTCACCAACATCAACAAGGAAATCGAGGCGATCAAAAAGCTGGAGCTGGTGGTGTGCATGGACTCCACAATAACACCCTCAGGTATATGGGCCGACGTGTTGTTCCCTATCGCCACCCACTTCGAGCGCCATGATGCCGCCCTGCCCTGGTACAAGGGCCACTATTACATCCACCGTCCCAAGGTCATCGAACCCATGGGTGAGTCCAAAACGGATTTCCAGATCTTCACAGAGTTGGCCTACCGCATTGGCGGCGATGTTTTCGGAAAAGCTTTCAACCCCAAGGCCAACCGCGACTATTTCAAAGTCAATGACAATGTGGATGAAGCCTATCTGCGTGAATGGTGGGAAGGGAAGGTCATGCATCACCAGCATGTGGACATGAGCTGGAATGAGTTCAAGCAACGTGGCGTGTACAAGTTCAAGCTGGATCGTCCCCATGTCGCTTTCCAGGACCAGATCGAGAAAGGCACGCCGTTCCAGACTCCTACCGGGAAAATCGAGATCCTCAGCTCCGAGCTGGCGAACATCGATGACTGGACCAAGACCAAATATGGTTATCACATTCCATCAATTCCAAAATGGATCGAGCCCTGGGAATCGCTGAACTCACCGAAAACCAAGAAATGGCCGTTCCATCTGATTTCACCACACCCCCGTTGGCGCACGCACTCCATCTTCAACAACTGTGCCTGGTTGCGGGAAACCTACGAACAGGAAGTTACCATCAATGCAGCCGATGCCAGACGCCTCGGCATCAAGATGGGTGATGTGGTGGAGCTCTGGAACGATCGGGGCAAGGTGGTCGTCCCTGTGTATATAACCGAGCGCTGCATGCCCGGTGTGCTGGTGCTGTTCGAAGGTGTATGGATGGATTTGGACAAGAATGGTGTCGATCGCGCCGGCAACCCGGATTTCCTCACCCTGGACAATCCCAGTCCCGCAGGCGCATTCGCCTACAACACGGTGCTATGCAACATTCAGAAAACCGATCTGGAACACAGGCCGGGTTGGGACAAGCTGGCGACGTCCCGAGCTCAAGTTTTCAGGCGCGACGACTAATTCTCCCGGAGGATATTGAAAATGACAACCAAGAAAGACGTTAAGAAAATCCGGGAAGCAGTCAAGCGCACCAAACGCGCCACTTACACCCCGGTCAAACCTGCAATGCAGCTCGGCTTTGTGCACAACAACGTGGATTGCATCGGTTGCCGTGCCTGTGAAATCGCCTGCAAGGACAAGAATGGGCTGGCTCCGGGACCGCGTTTCCGCCGGGTGCAGTACATCGAAGGCGGCACCTATCCGGATGTTTTCGCCTACAAGGTGAACATGTCCTGCAACCACTGCGCAGAACCTGCCTGCCTTCCCACCTGTCCTACAGGCGCGATATTCAAGCGCAAGAAAGACGGCATCGTGGATATCGACTCCACTCTGTGCATCGGTTGCCGGCGCTGCGAAGCAGCCTGCCCCTTCGGTGCTCCCCAGTTCGATCCCATCGAGAAAATTGTCAAGAAATGCAACATGTGCGTGGATGAGATCGACGCCGGCAGAAAGCCCTATTGCGTCATGGCCTGCATGATGCGGGTACTGGATATTGGCCCGATCGAAAAAATCTGGGATGGCAGTCTCGAAACAACCGCCTTCGGTGGTGCCGACAAGGTATCGCGCCAAGTGAAGAACATGGCCAATATTGAGTTAACCAAACCATCCATCGGCTTCGTCGCTCACAGCAAAGGCAAGGTGAAATGAGTACTGCCTCCCAACAGAAAAATGAAGCGCCTGATGTGCTGGAGATCTTCCGCAAACAGACCGCAGAAGATTTGCAATTGCTGGCGATCCTGCATGACCGGGAACCGGATACCCAGCTGTTACAACAACTCAGGCATGCCGATTTTCCCACAGTCCTGGGATTGAAACTGGAAAGCGAATCTGGTTTACAGGCGATTGATCTGATGCAACGAGCCATCGCCAGCCTGCCGGAGGCAATTACCACCCGCTTTCTGGATGAGCTTGCTGCAGACTATGCCAGCGTCTATCTCAATCATAACATCCATGCCTCACCAGAGGAGTCTGTATGGCTGGACGAGGATAGCTTGATCTGCCAGGACAGCATGTTCCAGGTTCGTTCCTGGTTTGAAAAGTATGGCCTGGAAATCAGCAACTGGCGCATTCGCCCGGATGACCATCTGGTTTACCAACTGCAGTTCATCGCCCACTTGTTGGAGAAACAGGATGGCATGGAATCACTGTTACAAACAGCGACCTTCATGGATGAACACCTTCTGCGCTGGCTAGAAGATTTCGGCCAGCGTGTAAGCCAGCGTTGCGACACACCCTATTTTGCTGGCGTCGCCGCGCTGACCGCAGCGTATTGCGAGGAGCTTCGCGAGTTACTGTCTGAAATACTGCAGCAACCGCGTCCCAGCAAAAAAGAGATCGAGGAACGCATGCAACCAGCCCGGCATACTGAACCGGTACCTGTAAAATTCGTTCCCGGCATTGGGCCCGCTGTGTAAACAACAACCTTTCCAAGGAGCAAACATGAAAAAACACAATCTGATTCTCTCCCTGTCCTTTTGTACCTCCCTTCTGGCACTGCCAAATATAGCTGCTGCCGGGGATGCCACAGCCGGCAAAGCCGTCTATGATGGAAAAGGCGCATGTGCCAGCTGTCACGGTGCTACCGGCGCAGGTGATGGTGTAGCTGCCGCTGCGTTGAACCCCAAACCCGCAAGTTTTGCAGCAGGCGCCTTCCGACTGGATACCGACGGTGACGGCAAGCCAGGATCAGATGCTGATCTGGCCAATGTGATCAAGAATGGCGGAGCCAAGTTTGGCGGTAATGCGGCGATGCCTGGAAGAGCGGACTTCTCTGATGACGAGGTCGCTTCACTGGTTGCCTATATCCGCACTCTGAAAAAATAGCCATTGATGACTGTACGATGACACCACCAGGCGGTAATCTGGCCGATGCTGCAGAGCATGAACTGCGTCTGCCGGAAATAGATGGCGAACATTGCGTCTATGCGGACTTCGAATACGCAAGCTGTCAGGCCTGCGTGGATGCCTGCCCAAGCAAGGCCTGGATACTCAGTGACGATTCTCTCGGCCTGGATACACAAGCCTGCAACGGTTGCGGGCTTTGTGTACCAGCCTGTCCTCCCGGTGCCTTGCATATTGAATTTCCCTGGGTAATTCGGCATTTTGGCGGAAAAGCGCTGGCATTGTTTGCCTGTGAACGATCCGATGTGAACGGGATATCAGGCATCATGCCCTGTATACACGCACTGGGAACCCGCCAGTTGATGGTATTGCATACTGCCGGCATCACCAACCTGCTGGTCTCTGAGTGCGATTGCAATAACTGTGTGCTGATGGATGGAAACGAGTCTCTGGCACAACGCATCGAACAGTTGAACCGGTTGCTAACCCAACGAAATCTGGTGCCGATCAAGCTGCTTTCATACTCAAATACGGTATGGCGGAAGATTCACCGTCAGGAAGAAGTGATCAGCAAGGGAACGCTACTTAAACGTCGTGCCTTTCTGGGGGGAGTTACCCCGACACAGAATCTGCAGCAACAGCTGATCGTGCTGGACCCCCTGAATCGTAGTGAATGCCAGACAATTCCCCCAGGTTCCTTGTTACCTGAACCGGAGGTAGATCATGACTATCTCTGGCCGTGGGCACCTCAATTAGACCCGCTGAAATGCAATGGTTGCAATGCCTGCATACAGCTTTGCCCTACCGACGCACTGGAGCTGCATAGCCAGGATACTAAGTCTGAATACCTCATCCAGGCAAAATACTGTACCGGCTGCAACATTTGTACCGATGTGTGTACGCAGGATGCCATTCAGCCCACAGCCTGGGATACGGTATCACTACAAGCCATTCCTCTGGTGGAAAAACAGTGCACCAGCTGTGGCAACCCGTTTCATCTGCCTGCCGATAACCCCATGACTGACGAAAGTCGATGCCCAGTATGCAGTGATCGCGAACGATTACTTTTTCGCCAGCAATAAAATTCCGTTGGTAAGTAGATCGTCTTTTCGATACTGATCCAGCAATATCTTTGGCACGGGAAGCTCCATGCGCAATCGTTGCTCTCTGATAATCTCGAAACCTGCATCGCGAACGAATGCAGCTATCTGATCCGCTGTGACACCATTCAGGTCGTTGAATTCCTCCAGATGAAAGCGTTTGAAAGCATCCATATCCAGCGCATGATACTGATGCCCCTGATGCTGGGGTGGAATCTCGCCATCATAGCCGATAACAGCATCGTGTAACTGTTGCGCAGACCAAAGCAGATGTGCCCACGGTGTATCGACAAATCTTCTCAAATGTGAACCCCAGGGAGAATAAAAAAGGGGCTCTATC
Source organism: uncultured Sedimenticola sp. (assembly GCA_964522855.1). Taxonomy (GTDB): domain Bacteria; phylum Pseudomonadota; class Gammaproteobacteria; order Chromatiales; family Chromatiaceae; genus Thiolapillus. The sequence goes on along the minus strand of CAZFXI010000104.1, from coordinate 1,026 downwards.
TGCAAGAAAAATACACCACTATTTTTCAGGGCACGATACAGATCCGAGAAGATCACAGGAATCTGCGCCTGCGGCACATGCTCGAAGACAGACCAGCTGAACATCCCATCCATGGGCTGTTTTCCGGCAAATGCTTGCAGCGGTCGTATCTTCTGGAAGTGTAGGTTGTCCGGTAACTGTTGAAGTTCCAGTTGATCCCTTGCCAGCGCTGGCAGTTGCAGAAACTTGTCCCCGATATCCACGCCAAGCACATCGATATGGGGATAACGCAATGCCACGCCCAGGGTGGTAATGCCCCCACCACAGCCAAAATCCAGTACCGACAAGGGCTTGGAAAAATCCAGCTCGGCACTTGTCCATTCCACTACTCGATTGGCGGCGTGATTGAAATGGGAATCAAACCAGGTTGTGGAAATCGTCTCTGGATTCCAGAAAGCACGGTCAGAATGAGGCATTGTCGAGTCAAGGAGAAAGAAGAATCTCTGGCAGTATACGCGAAGCTTTCAGTGCAACGCCACTGTGTCTTTTTCATTTATCGATCGGTGAACAATCTGCTTTCCAATCCACTGAAAAAGGTCTTACAATAAATGATTAGTAGTACATGATTCCGAACAACCGTTGTCGGAATGTACCCATGGATTCAGGGTGACCACAGATGCAAAAAACTGGTACATTTTCTTTTCTCCTCCAGACCATACTGCTTTCGCCCGCTCTGCTCTTCTTCCATGGGTGCACGGATAGCACGTCATCGGAAGATATCCGGCCAAATATACTGCTCGTTGTATCCGATCAGCAGCACTATCAGGCACTGGGCCTGATCGACAACAGCTTTTCAACCCCAAACCTGGACACTCTGGCAAAAGAATCCACACTGTTTACTCATGCATTTGTCACTTCCCCTCAATGCTCGCCCAGCCGATCCAGCCTGTATACCGGATACTACCCGCACAGGACCGGAGTCCTCGGCAATACAGGCTCCCTCGATGCCAGCGGCAAGAAAATAGAAAGACTGGGGGATTCACTTAA
>CAZFXI010000103.1:0-8272 GCA_964522855.1 uncultured Sedimenticola sp. | reverse complement strand
AGCGTCATTGCCTGGGCGAGGGGGCTGCGTTTGAATTGCTTGATGTTTTTCATGATATTTTCCTCATTCCCTGATCAGGGCAACTTGCATGCGATTATGTGATCTGGCATTGGTTCCGTCTACCTTGCCGATGGCGTCAGCCTGATAGACATGGGTGACAATATTCAGGCCAAAACCCGAAAACTTGTATTTGCCTGGAGCTCCTTTTTCGATGTAGTCCATGGTGAGATCAGAAGTGAGATCCGGAGTTCCGGTAACCCCATTTTGTGTGTACCAGGCAGAATTCAACTCGGGGTCGTCGTTGATATTCCCAGGAGTATTCAGGTAAGGGGGTTTCATTTTGGGATTGGTAATAGGCAGCCCGGTTAATTCAGCAAATGTGTTTTCTGCGCTCTGAAACGCCATTTGTTTATGTTGATGGTTGACAGTTATCTTGGTGTCCAGGTTGGTGCTACGCATGGCGGTTAGGCTTAGCAGGGTAATTACTACGAGCAGGACCAAACTGACTACCAGCGCGACACCCTGTTGCTTCAGGTGAACAATATTGTAAGCTTTGAAGGATGGTTGACTCATGTCACTGCCTCTGGACGATGGTGTTGAAATTGCGCAGGGAAAGGGTGGCAGATGCAACCCGGTAGAGATGTTCAACATCTGGTTCGTCGTAATCCATGCCGAGAATGCTGAGCGAGCCTTCAGTATCTTTACGCATTGCTGCAGGCAAGTCCGATTCACTACCCAAGATCAGCGCAAATCGCAACGTGACCACGTTTTGCCAATTATTGACTTCAGAGGCTGTAAGGTAGCGGCTGGCGTAGCCTGCTTCAACACCGTCATCCACGCCATACAGCACTTTCATCAATTGAACACCGGATACCAGAACCGTTCGGGTGTAGCTGGGGGTTGTGGAACAGGTGGTCGCGCCGGTGGCGGCAGTGCGTGTGTAATAGCGATTGGATTCGCAAACAAGGTCGTTGTTGACAACTTTGAAGCGTGTTGTTGTTGGGCGGCAGGTTTTGTTATCACGGTATTTCGTGCCGTTGCTGCGTGTTTGTGCTTTTCCTTCAATGGGTACATTTTGATAGGTACCACAACTGGGTCCGGCACGATAGCGAACAGCTACAATATCCGAGTTGTTGCTGCCGCCGTCGAAAATCGTCTCCGCGCCATCTGTCGCAGCAGAAGCACTTGCAGATACATCCGGAAACGTATGGAGGTTACTGTCAGTGGCATTTTCCTCGCCTTCTCTAATATCGCGTCCGGCCATTACCAGGATGCGACGGATGTCATCGAGGGCAAAGCGCTGGTTTTCCGATACCTCTGCAACGACATTGCGGGCATTGAAACTTTGCTTGCTGTCCAGATAAATCTTTATAACGGCACCGACGAGGAAAATACCAATGGCTACGGCTATCATGAGAGACACTAGTGAGATGCCTTTTTGGTATTGCTGGTTCATATTCATGCTGGATGTACTCACTTATGCCTCCGGATCCACGCCGGGAATCATAGATAGCGTGACCGAGTCGCTGGCGTTACCTTGGTCGTTGGTTTCTCCGAGAACATCATTACGGACTTCCCAACTTACCTGGAGCTGCATCGGCGTTGTACCATCGCATGGAGCAGCGCAGGTGATGGTTATTTCACCCCCGGGTAACTTGTTTTTGGCGCCTGATCCTTCTGCGCAGCGGATGGTGTTAAGGTCGTATGCCGCCATTTCAGCAGCAGTGCATTGAGCAGCCGTAGTAGCCTCATCAGGACTTGAGGCACATTCTTTGTCGGGAGCTGAACAACTCGCCACAGGTGTGCTCACGTAGGAATTGATCTGGGTCAGATTTGCGCGTATGCGATCTGCCAATGCCGCTGCAATATCAATGGCGGCAGCGCGGTGTTCAGCATTCGTGGATGCCTGCAATGCCTTTATTTGCAAGGAAGCAATCCCCAGCAAGCCGATGCCAATAATGACAGCGGCGATCAGCACCTCAACCAGGGTTGTGCCGTGTTGTGTATGTTGAGAATGAATCATTGGCATTGTGTCTCCTGTACACGAGGACGTCCGGTGGCGCTGAAGCAGACCCAACGGGTTGCGTCATTCTTGCTGATAGTAAAGTAATCACTGTTGGCTGTGAGGTTTGCCCGGCCGCGGGTGTTGAAGGTGATGGTGGTTGAATTGTTTGCGGCGATGCCGACGTGATTGCTTTCCCGATTGTGCTGCAGCAATGTAACATCGCCAGTACCATCGCCATCCGTGTCTGCCGCGACTTGCCATGTTGTAAAGCCGGCATTGCCACTGAAAATAACCGGTTGTTCCCGTTTGACGGCTTCGCTGCGTGCCAGCAGGATCGAAGACAACAGGTCGTTGGCGGTTGTGGTGACGGCGTTCCTGTCCATCATTTCACGGAAGCTGGGTACGGCCAGCGCCGTCAAGATACCCAGTACCGCGACCGTTATCAGCAATTCAACGAGTGTAAAACCTTGTTCTGTTCTCATTTTCCCCCCCACTGAGGGCAGAGTTCTGATTTAACACAAAGTATAGGTTTGTACGCATGGATTGCCAATAACCACTGGTCTTGAAAATCGTGCCGCTGGTCACTGAATGCGACAAAATTGTGACCCTCACCTCAGCGAAAACTGGAGGGCGGTCGGAATCAGCCGCTTTTTTCACTGCTATGCAAGGGAGCCTCTGATGGCGAAAGCAGGTTTATTCATAACTTCTTTAGCCTCAGAAACAGGTCACTGGACTCCCATCGGCCATTTTTTCTCTGGTACGGACTCGCCCGTTGTTGGACACGATGATCGCCCGATTCAGATGGGAGTATTCTGCATGACAGAAACGCACGGTGGTGTTGGAGAACCAGGCGCGACCCAGGGGGAGAAAGCTGATGCGGTTGCGGGACTGTGACGAAGAGAGAATGCTGACTGAGGTACCTGCGTTTTCCTGGTAGCTGATGATTTGCTCATCGGTATCGTGTTCGTGGTTCTTGTTGCTGTCCTCAAAGATCAGATAGCCGTTTTTCCAGGCTTTGTGGTCATCGGCGCATGTGCTGGGGGAACTGGCCGGGCAGAGTGTGATATGTCGCTCCCGGGTAACGGCGGTGGACCGCGCCAGATGCAACTGGGTCAGAAACAGATTGACGCTACTGGCCATGCTGTTTTTCGCTCGGATGCCGCTGAAGGCCGGCACTGCCAGCGCAGTGAGAATGCCGACAACGGCAACGGTGACTAGAAGTTCTACCAGGGTGTAGCCCTTTATTATGCGAGACGGTGCAAAATCCATTTTGTTCTCCAAAACCAGATCCATTGGTTGAGGGTTATCCTACCCGTCAGAAAAACTGCATGACAAGGCATTTCCGGCCGGTTCAGATTATCCTTACAGCCATTGTCGGGTTTTTCCGATGAGAGAGCGTTGGTGGAGCCGGAGTCAGATTGACTCCGCTCCCGGGATACTGGAGGTTTAGCCTGATTGTTGCAGTATCTTTGGCAAGGGGAAGGTCACTTCTTCGGGCATGCCGCCATCTTCCACGGCTTCTGTGGCGCCCCAGGCCTTGAGTTGGTCCAGTACCTGTTCTACCAGCACTTCCGGTGCGGAGGCACCGGCGGTCAGGCCGATGACGGTGTTGCCCTGCAGCCAATCCTGACGCAGATCGGCAGGCCCATCCACCAGATAGGCGGGTTTGCCCAGCTTTTCGGCAATTTCCTTGAGGCGGTTGGAGTTGGAACTGTTGGGTGAGCCGACCACCAGTACCACATCGCATGCTTTGGCGAGGCGTTTTACCGCATCCTGGCGGCTCTGGGTAGCGTAGCAGATGTCATCCTTCTTTGGCCCCTGAATGTTGGGGAAAAACCTGCGCAATGCATCGATGATCTGGGCGGTATCGTCCATGGAAAGCGTGGTCTGGGTGACGAAGGCCAGTTTGTCCGGGTTCTGTATGTCCAGATGTCTTACGTCTTCGGCTGTTTCCACCAGATAGATGCCTGCAGCCTCCTGGCAATGATATTGCCCCATGGTGCCTTCCACTTCCGGGTGCCCCTTGTGACCCAGGAGAATGACCTCGAAACCGTTGCGGCAGTGCCTGGCCACCTGCAGATGCACCTTCGTGACTAGCGGGCAGGTGGCATCGAACACGCGCAGATCACGACTTTCAGCTTCTTCTTTCACGGCCTGTGATACGCCGTGAGCGCTGAAGATGACCGTATTTCCATCCGGCACTTCATGCAATTCGTCAACGAAAATGGCGCCCCGCTGTTTGAGATTTTCCACCACAAAACGGTTGTGAACCACTTCGTGACGGACGTAGATCGGTGCGCCGAAGGCGTCCAGGGCGTGCTCCACGATTTCAATGGCGCGATCGACGCCGGCACAGAATCCCCGAGGGTTGGCAAGAAGAATTTTCATGTGGAAGTGGCAAATATGATCTATCTTTAGAGCAGAACTGCATCATTATCGTCATCCCGGCGCAGGCCGGAATTCAGCAGTATCAAGACACTGGATCCCAGCCTGCGCCGGGATGACGGCCTGATTCAGAAGTGCTTTAAGATTGAAGTTAGCAGGTAAAAACACTGTACACCAAGCCGCTTTGCTCGGCAAAAAAGGATTACGATTATGCCAAAAACCAAATGGAAGAAGAATGCCGTTGCCGATGTCCCGGATCTGCGGGACTGGATGTATGAACCCTCGCTGATTCGTCTGGAAAAACAGCGGCCACCACCACGTGACCAGAAGATCCTCAATCAATATGGTGAGGGAGCCTGCACGGGCTTCGCCTTGGCAGCGGCCATCAATCTTCTGTATGCCCGAGCCGAAGAGGATGTGCGCGTCAGCCCGCGTATGCTGTATGAGATGGCTAAACGTCATGACGAATGGCCGGGCGAAGACTATGACGGATCCAGCTTGCGGGGCGCCATCAAGGGTTGGAGCAACATGGGCGTGTGCACGGAGGAACTGTGGCGTTACCGGGTCAGCCGCAAGGGCGATCTGACCGTGCGCCGGGCCAAGGATGCCCGCAGCCATACCCTGGGTGCCTATTACCGGTTGCGGCCGCAGATCAGCCACTATCACGCCGCGATCAACGAAGCGGAGGTGATTGTCGTGTCGGCCAAGGTACATACCGGCTGGGATGACCCCGAAGACGGGAAGATCGAAAAGCATGACAACGTAGAAGGCGGACATGCTTTTGCCGTCGTGGGATATGATGAAAACGGCTTCTGGGTACAGAATTCCTGGACTGATGGCTGGGGAGACAAGGGGCTGGCTTTGTGGACCTATGAAGACTGGATAGAAAATGTCATGGATGCCTGGGTATTCCGCCTGGCTTTGCCCACCCCCTCCATCTTTGGCCTGAAGGCTGCCAGTTCCCGGTTGCCGGAAAAAGAGCAGGTGGCGGCAACGATCCCTCGATCCAGCATTGCCGGGCATTTCGTGCACGTGGATGATGGTGCTTACAAGGAAAGTGGTCGCTACTGGAGTACTGCGTTCGATGTGCAGGAAACCGCTGCCCTGGTGGCGGAAAGTGAAAAGTATGATCACCTGCTTCTGTACGTGCATGGTGGTTTGAATTCACCGCATGATTCTGCCCAGCGGGTGGCAGCCATGCGTAACGTGTTCAAGGAGAACCGGGTCTATCCTTTTCACATCATGTATGACACCGGCATGGTGGAGGAGCTCAAGGACATCGTTTTGCATAAATCAGCGCAAGCGGTCGGTCGCGTAGGTGGTGGTCTGGACTGGGCGGACCGTTTTGTGGAAGGCTTGTTGCGCAAGCCCGGAACCCTGGTCTGGGAGGAAATGAAGAAAGATGCGTGCGCCGCCTTCGCCGCCAGAGGAGCGGCGACAGATGCGCTGGATCAGTTTCTGCAGCAGTTCAAGAGACAGGGTAAAGAGAAAAAGCTGCATCTCCTTGGACACAGTACCGGCGCGGTGGCCATCGGGCAACTGCTGCGCACCCTGAATCGGCGGAAGTTGCAGTTTGATACCTGTTCCCTGATGGCTCCCGCCTGTACCCTTGAGTGGTATGAGGAAAGCTATGTGCCAGTGCTGGATACGGAGGGGCGCCTGCAGATAAAGGATATGGCTATCTACAACCTGCTGGATGGGCTGGAACAGGATGATACGGTCACGGCGCTGTATCACAAGTCCCTGCTGTATCTGGTTTCCAATGCTTTCGAGAGGGAAAAGGAACGCCCCCTGCTGGGTATGCAAAAGTTTTCTGCCGATGTGCTCAAGGTGGGGGAACTGCCGCGCATCCATTACTCCAATGGCGCGACGGGACAGATCACGCGCAGCACCACCCACGGTGGTTTCGACAATGATGTGTTCACCATGAACCACATATTGAAACGGGTGCTCGGTGGTGCGCCGTCACGGCCTTTTACTGAGGAAGATCTGGATTATTAGTACATGAAGACGGGTGGATGGTTATCCTGCGTACTTTATGATTCGTCACCCCGGCGCAGGCCGGGGTCCAGAAGGATACTTCATGGTTATGGATTCCGGCCTCGGCTCTAGCCTCCCACTTCGCCCTATCTTCCCAATCCCTGTAAGCGTACGCCGGAATGACGGTTATGCCTTTCCCCTGCAGGCAACAATATGCTGGCAGAAATATTGTCCGTTGTACCGTTGGACGTCTGTGGATTCCAAGGTCAAACCGTTTTTTTTCAGCGCCTGTCGTAGTGTGGTGAAATCCTGATCCGAATAGGCTGCGGCGCGCAGGTCTTTCATGCGTCGTCGGTAATTCTCATTTTCACTGCGCAGCAATGCAATAGCCTGTAGCCGTTGTTCCGGACTGATGCGCGCGGCATTGCGGCGATCGAACAGGATCATCAGGTTGTGTGTGTACATCTGCACATGAGCAGAATCTTTCAGCTGCCGCGCATAACGGTTGAGTTTTTCGATGCCCCGAGTGAAGGTCTGATGCAGTTGCTGTGCTTGTTGCTGTTGTGCGGTTGTCAGACGACCATTTTCGGCCAGTTTCTGCTGCAACATCACCAGTTGTTCTGCCATATCGGTGAGAGCGGAGTTTTCGCAGCGCTTGATTTGCTGCAATGCTTCCCGCGCCTGTTTCAGCACGGCAGAATCTCGATGGTGAATCATGGCGCTGAAGCAGCCAATCGTCGGTTTCAGCAGACGCTCGATTTCCTTTAGCGATGCCTGCATGTCGCCGTACTCGAAGCCAAACTGACTCATGATCAGATCCTGACTCGCCGATTCCAGGCTGGTGTTTTCCATGGGAGTATTGCCAATGAAGCGGATAGCCTGCAGGCGTGGGTTTTTATCCAGCAGCTGTTGCGGATGGATATCTGCAAAATCGATTCCGGTAATCTGGAAATGCAGGTTGTGGGTACGGGCGTATTCTGCCGCCAACAAAGCCAGGGCGCCATTTCCCGTGCCCAGATCCAGGATGCTGGCGTTTTCGGGCAGAAGCGCAAAACGCGCCTCCCAGAAAGCTTTGATGGGGCCATCGTAGTTGCGTTCAAAGGCACCCTGAAAGCTGGTGATGCTGCGCTTCTGCCACCAGGCAGCCCACTGTTGGGCGTTCAATTTGTCAGCCATGAGACAGCGCTTGCAGCAGACATTGCAGTGCCTTGCCGCGGTGGCTCATGGCATTTTTCACCTCCGCAGGGAGTTCGGCGGCGCTGCAGTTCTTTTCCGGGACGAAAAACAGCGGGTCATAGCCGAAGCCATTGTCACCCTGGGGTTCACGCAGTATTCGGCCCTCCCAGGTACCCTGGCAGATGATGGGAACGGGGTCCACCTCATGGCGCAGGTACACCATCAGGCACTGAAATCGGGCTGTGCGCTGGTTTTCCGGGATATGTTCCAGTTCGGTCAACATCTTGCGGTTGTTGTCGGTATCACTGGCATTCGGGCCGGCAAAGCGGGCGGAATAGATGCCAGGGGCACCCTTGAGGGCATCCACCTCAAGACCCGAATCGTCGGCAATGGCGGGAAGGCCACTGTGTGCTGCCGCATTTCTGGCCTTGAGGATGGCATTTTCGACGAAGGTCAGGCCGGTTTCCTCAATTTCGGGGATGTCGAATGTGGACTGGGGAACGACTTCCATGTCCTGATCGGCAAGCAATTGCCCGATTTCCCGAACCTTGCCTTTGTTGTTGCTGGCAAGAACAATGCGTTGTGTCATGATGACGGAGTTCCTGGAAAAAGATAAGGTGATTAGTTACAAAGCTCAGCGCCTGCTTCCTGGCTCGTCACCCCGGCGTAGGCCGGGGTCCATTGTCCACGATGGATTCCGGCCTGCGCCGGAATGACCAACAATCG
>CAZFXI010000102.1:0-8322 GCA_964522855.1 uncultured Sedimenticola sp. | reverse complement strand
ATGCAGTGCTGCTGTTGCTGTACCAGTTGGTACTGCATGGCGCGCTCCAGGCGTTGGTTGAGATCGTCCAGTAATTGCTGGTCCTGTTGTAACTGCCGTTGGGGATGCAGGATTTGCAGCTTGTGGCCGATATGCGCAAGGTGCTGCCGGTAATCCTGCAGTCTGCGCCTGATGGTGCTTTGCAGGCGCTGTTGCAGTTCCTGCACGCGTGCCTGTAGTTGTTCCTGATTCTGCGTTGCCAACTCCGCCGCAGCCGAGGGTGTGGGCGCGCGGCGGTCGGCGACGAAATCGGCGATGGTGAAATCGATTTCATGGCCCACGGCGGAAATGACGGGGGTATTCAGCGCGGCGATGGTGCGCGCCAGGGTTTCGTCGTTGAAGGCCCATAAATCTTCCAGAGAGCCGCCACCACGGGCCAGGATAAGCAGATCGCAATCACCTCGCTGGTCGGCCAGTTCGAGCGTGCGGGTGATTTCTTCCGCAGCGTTGTCGCCCTGCACCAGGGTGGGGTAGATGATCACCGGCAGGGCAGGGAAGCGCCGCTTCAGGATCTGCAGGATATCCCGCAGGGCAGCCCCGGTGGGAGAGGTGACGATGCCGATGCAGCGGGGAAATGCCGGCAGCTCCTTCTTGTTTCGGGCGTCGAACAGCCCTTCACTGTCCAGCTTCGCCTTGAGTTCTTCAAAAGCCCGTTGCAGGGCACCTTCACCGGCGGGTTCCATGTGTTCCACGATGAGCTGGAAATCACCCCGTGCTTCGTAGAGGCTGATGCGGGCGCGAATCAATACCTGATCACCGTCTTTGGGCTGAAATCGCAGCAGCTGGCGTTTGTTGCGGAACAGGGCGCAACGCACCTGGGCATGGCTGTCTTTCAGGGAAAAATAGCTGTGCCCGGATCGTGGTGTGGCCAGATTGGAGATCTCACCCTCCACCCACAGCAGGGGGAAACTGCCCTCCAGCACGGCACGGATTTCGCCGTTGAGGCGGGAAACGGACCAGATATCTCGGGATGGTGAAGAAAATTTGGACATGGGTACAAAAGGCTTTCTCTGAAAACGGCTGTTCAGTTTAGCGCGCAACCGGGAAATTTTATATAATTGCTCGATTAAGCAGAGGATTATCTTGAAAAACCGTCGTTCTGGCGTTGTCCAGAATCCGTAAGTATCTAAAAACACAGGACTTCAATGCCTGTCGGAGCGACGACAAGAAGGTTTTACAAGATGCCCGGAATACATCCCTTTTTCGCCCCACAGCCCGGATTTGATTGATATGCGATTTTCTCAGACACAGGAAGCTCTTACCTTTGATGATGTACTGCTGGTTCCCGCCCGCTCAGAGGTTTTGCCCAAGGACGTTGCCCTGAACACAAAGCTGACCCGAGGGATCACCCTGAACATCCCCTTGGTATCTGCCGCTATGGACACGGTAACCGAAGCGCGCCTCGCCATTGCCATGGCGCTTTACGGCGGCATCGGCATCATTCACAAGAACATGACCGCAGAGGAGCAGGCGGCACAGGTGCGCAAGGTCAAACGCTATGAGAGCGGCATCATCGTCGATCCCATTACGGTTGCGCCGGATACCAGTATCGCCGATGTCATGGAACTGACTCGCGCAAACAACATATCCGGCGTGCCGGTGGTGGATGGCAGTGATCTGGTGGGGATCGTAACCGCCCGCGATCTGCGTTTCGAGAGCCGTCGCGCCGAGCCTGTATCTTCCATCATGACACCTAAAGAAAGGCTGGTGACGGTTAAGGAAGGCGCGCCACGGGAAGAGGTGATCTCCAAACTGGGAGAGCACCGCATCGAAAAACTGCTGGTGGTCAATGATGCCTTTCAACTGCGCGGCATGATCACCGTGAAGGATATCCAGAAGGCCAAGGATTACCCCGAAGCCTGCCGTGACGACAAGGAGCGTCTGCGCGTGGGTGCTGCCGTGGGCGTGGGCGAGGGCACAGACGAGCGTGTCGCCGCCCTGGTGGAGGCCGAGGTGGACGTGATCGTGGTGGATACCGCTCATGGCCATTCCCGTGGCGTGCTGGATCGCGTGGCTTGGGTGAAGAAGCATTATCCGGACCTGCAGGTCATCGGCGGTAACATCGCCACCGGCGCTGCGGCGCTGGATTTGGTCGAGGCAGGTGCAGACGCGGTCAAAGTGGGCATCGGCCCCGGCTCCATCTGCACGACACGTATCGTGGCCGGCGTGGGTATGCCCCAGGTAACGGCGGTGGCCAATGTAGTGGAAGCACTGGCAGGCTCGGGTGTGCCGGTAATCGCCGATGGTGGTCTGCGCTATTCCGGCGATATCGCCAAGGTTCTCGTGGCTGGCGCCCATTCGGTAATGGTTGGTGGCTTGTTTGGCGGTACGGATGAATCCCCAGGCGAAGTGGAAATCTTCCAGGGACGTTCCTACAAGACCTACCGGGGCATGGGCTCCTTGGGCGCCATGGCATCCCAGCACGGTTCCAGCGATCGTTACTTCCAGGAAGACACCAAGGAAGCCGACAAGTTAGTGCCCGAAGGCATCGAAGGTCGTGTGCCTTACAAGGGTGCGCTGGTGAACGTCATCACCCAGCTCATGGGTGGTGTGCGCGCCAGCATGGGCTACACCGGCTGCGCCACCATCGAAGACATGCGCACCAAGCCCGAGTTCATCCGCGTCACCGGCGCCGGCATGCGCGAGTCTCATGTGCATGATGTGCAGATCACCAAGGAAGCACCCAATTATAGAAGAGATTGATGGTTCCGCGGAGGTTGGGCAAAGCGTAACGTGTCCAACCTGCAAGCCGATGCTGTTATTCCGGCGCAGTATCGTAGGTCGGGCAGAGGAGTGCAGCGACGTGCCCGACGAACAGAGTCAAGAAATCTCCTAGGAATCGTTTATCAGGAAACAATGGCATGACCACCAATATTCACGACCATCGCATCATCATCGTCGATTTCGGCTCCCAGTACACCCAACTCATCGCCCGCCGGGTGCGTGAAGCCGGGGTCTATTGTGAGATTTGGCCCTGGGACAATTGCGAAGATGCTCTGAAAGAACAGCAACCCCGCGGCATCATCCTTTCCGGTGGTCCGGAAACCGTGACTGGTGACAATCCGCCCCGTGCACCGCAGCTGGTGTTCGAAATGGGCGTGCCGGTACTGGGTATCTGCTACGGTATGCAGACCATGGCGGCGCAGCTCGGTGGCGAGGTGGCCAGTTCCGCCAAGCACGAATACGGTTATGCCCAGGTACGGGCGCGTGGGCATTCGAAGTTGCTCAAGGATATCGAGGATCATGTCACCGAAGAAGGTTATGGCCTGCTGGACGTGTGGATGAGCCATGGTGACCGGGTGGAGTCGCTGCCGCCGGGTTTCAGTGTGATCGCCGAAACCGATAACGCGCCTCTGGCCGGTATCGCCGATGAAAGCCGGGGTTTCTATGGTCTGCAGTTCCATCCCGAAGTGACCCATACCACCCAGGGCAAGCGCATCCTCGGCCGCTTCCTGCACGGGATCTGTGGCTGTGAATCCCTGTGGACTTCCGAAAACATCATCGACGACAGCATCCGCGCCATCCGTGAACAGGTAGGCGATGGCAAGGTGCTGCTGGGACTGTCCGGTGGTGTGGATTCTTCCGTGGTGGCGGCGTTGCTGCACAAGGCGATCGGTGACAAGCTGACCTGTATCTTCGTGGACAACGGCTTGCTGCGCCTGCATGAAGGTGACCAGGTCATGGCGACCTTTGCCCGGCATATGGGCGTGAAAGTCATTCGTGTGGATGCTGAGGACCGTTTCCTCGATGCGCTCAAGGGTGAGACTGATCCGGAGAAGAAGCGCAAGATCATCGGCAACATGTTCATCGACATCTTCGAGGAAGAGGCAGCCAGGATCAAAGACGTGAATTTCCTCGCCCAGGGAACGATTTATCCCGATGTCATCGAATCCGCCGGCGCCAAGTCGGGCAAGGCCCATGTCATCAAGTCCCATCACAACGTGGGGGGTCTGCCGGACTACATGAAGCTCAAACTGGTGGAGCCCCTGCGGGAACTGTTCAAGGATGAAGTACGCGAGGTGGGTGTCAAACTGGGCTTGCCATCGGAAATGGTCTACCGCCATCCTTTCCCCGGTCCCGGCCTGGGTGTGCGTATCCTCGGCGAAGTGAAAAAAGAATACGCCGACATCCTGCGCGAGGCAGATCACATCTACATCGAAGAGCTGTACAACTTCAAACTCTATGACGAAGTCAGTCAGGCTTTTGCGGTGTTCCTGCCGGTGAAGTCCGTGGGCGTGGTGGGTGATGCCCGTCGCTATGAATACGTGGTGACCCTGCGGGCGGTAAAGACCGTGGACTTCATGACCGCCCATATCGGCCACCTGCCCTGGGAATTTCTGGAGAAAGTCTCCAGTCGCATCATTAACGAAGTGAGTGGCGTTTCCCGGGTGGCCTACGACATATCCTCCAAGCCGCCGGCTACGATCGAGTGGGAGTGACTGGTATTTGTAAGGCTTTGATCCGTAAAGGATAAACCAGCATAAATCGCCATGTAATCTGCGTCATCAATGGTATTTTTCATGGTATTTTTTGCGGGCGGTCATGTAACATCCTTTGATATCATGAGCGGTAGTTTATTGCCATCATGGTTTCGCACGTACCTAACGGGGCGGGGGAGTTGACGCGTATTTACGAACCCCAGAGCGTGGATAGAGGAGCCGCCCATAGTTTGTTACCCAAGGGCATTGTTTCATCGCCATCGTATAGCAGCACACCCGCGGTGAACTGATTTCCAGCCAGCTTGCCGAGTTTTTTCAATCCACGCAGATCGCGCTCTTTGACTGTGGCAGAAGCTTTTACTTCGACACCGACCAGTTGTCCCGCCGAGTTTTCAATCACGATATCCACCTCGAACTTGTCCGCATCCCGGTAGTACAGTAGCCGAAAATCGTTGTCAGCCGTTGTGGTATGTTTGAGCAGTTCGCCGAACACAAAGCTCTCCAGTACATGTCCGTAGCGGGTTTTATCCATCCGAGCCTCTTTAACGGTGACATCCATGAGCATGGCCAGCAAACCGGAATCAATGAACTGAAGCTTGGGAGTTTTGACAACGCGTTTCAGGCGATTACGTGCCCATACATCGACACGCTTGAGCAGGTACATTTGTTCAAAGACGCCGATGTAACGAGAGACGGTCTTGCCATCGAGACCGACCTGAGCACCCAGTTCGGAATAGTTACACATCTGGCCGGCGGTTTGTGCCAGTGCGTGTAGAAAGCGTGGCAACTGATCCAGCTTGTCGATTTCAGCAACATCACGGACATCACGTTGAAGAATGGCATCGATATATTGTCTGGCCCAGACGGCACGCCGCTTTTCAGTCGGCCTTGCAGCCGCTTCCGGGTAACCGCCACGTAACACACGTTCGACCAGTTCATTGCCGAGTACAGGGGGATTCGCTGTCAGGATCACTCCGGCAAATACGTGTTCTATCCAGTTCGCCGACCTGTTCTCGATTTCGCTCTGCGACAGAGGCAACAACATCAGGGTTTCCATGCGTCCAGCCAGTGAGTCGGCAACCGTGGGCAGCGCCATCAGATTGGCTGAGCCCGTCAGCAGAAAGCGCCCGGGCTGACGATTCTCATCGACGCTTTTCTTGATTGCTAGAAGCAACTGGGGGACTCGCTGGATCTCATCGATGACAGCGCGATCCAGATTGCGGATCATGCCGACAGGATCTTCCCGTGCCGACAATAATGTCAGTTCATTATCCAGGGTCAGGTAGTGCAGCCCCTGTTCAGCATATTGGCGCACCAAGGTTGTTTTCCCGGCTTGGCGTGGTCCTGCGAGCAGAACCACGGGCGTATCCAGCAAGGCTTCATCAATGCGTGGTTTAATCCAGCGAGGATACAGGGATGGCGAATACACACCAGAACAATACCGTAAATTACGGAATGCTGCAACGTAAAATATGGAAAAAGCAGTCGAAAAATCAGGAGAGTGATGGGCGGGGTGTAAGCCAGCTACAAGTAGGGGGGGCTTGAAATCGTAATCAGGATGATGATTTTTATGGCAATTACCAACAATTTCTGAACATGGTATTTTTTATGGCATTGTCATTTAGTAGGAAGATAACTCATTGAAAATAAACGCTGAACATAGCTTATTGATAATAGAGTGGGAGTGACTGGTACCTGCTGGCAATGTCTGGCACTGGCAGGAACTGTCCGGCAATTCATGCCTAACTGTCTGTAACATTTGGCTTTTCCCGGTTTTTGTCTGACATCGCCTGGTGCTGGACGGCAACGGCAGACAGCCATTCTTCATGGTATAAATCATGGTATTGCGCTTGCCGCTATCATGGCTGTGAAGAAATGCCATGCCATGCTCAACAAGTCATTCATGGTACCAAAAGTCCACAAGTCTTTGATAGTACTAATAAAACACCCGAAAAACCTGCCCTCAAAAGTTATGGTGTTCGTGATCGAGCACGTCTCGCCCGAAATTCAATGTGTCAGAATATATAAGACTTGATATAAATATAAAATTTTGTATAATTGTATTTCATGAAAGACGTGCGCTTTGTGGGTAGCTCATTGGACGATCTAAAGCACTTTCCGGCAGGCGCACGTCGGGAAGCGGGTTTTGAGCTCAGTAATGTACAGGCCGGGCTGCAGCCAAGTGATTGGAAGCCGATGAATACCGTTGGTGCCGGGGCTGTTGAAATTCGCATCAAGGACGCAGCCGGTATTTACCGGGTGATCTATGTTGCACGATTCGAAGAAGCTATATATGTGTTGCATGCTTTTCAAAAGAAGACACGGAAAACACGCAAGGCGGATATCGAACTGGCTAAAGCCAGGTACAAGGCGTTAGCAGAACAGAGGAAACAGAAATGAATACTTCAAAAAGTTACCGCAATGTATTTGAGGCGCTGGAGGATAATCCAGCGATGGCGCAGAACCTGAAGATTCGTTCAGAATTGATGATTGCACTGCGTCAATATATCGAAAATGCAGGGCTGGGCCAGAAAGAAGCTGCAGAGGTGTTTGGCGTTCACCAGCCGAGAATCAGTGATCTGATGCGCGGCAAGATTGACAAATTCACGATCGACAGACTGGTCAATATGCTGGTCCGGATTGGAAAAACCGTGAAGGTGAAGGCTGCCTAGGTGTACTGGTGGAACGATGGCTTTGACGAAAGATTTTAAGGACACCATTCAAGCACGCGCCCAACGGGAACCAGCGTTTCGCAAGGCTCTGCTGCAAGAAGGGGTCGAATGCCTGCTCGCCGGTGATGTCGATACTGGCAAGGCGGTTATGCGCGACTATATCAACGCGATAGTATTTTGCGGCCACATCAGGGACGATTAGCAACAATTTCTGAACATGGTGTTTTGCATGGTATTATCAATTAATTGGGAAATAAGCCATTGAAAATAAAAGCTAAAAATGGATTATTGATAATAGAGTGGGAGTAAGAGTCTGTAACTTATTGTATTTCATATATAAATCATGCACCTGAAAGATGTGGCTTACATTATTAACGAGATTGTGGGTTCTGAATATCAACAATCTAGCTGTGATTGGTTATGTGGGTTCATACTTGACGGTTTTTATTCTGTCTGAAGAACACTGACACTGTAAGCCAATCTACATCTGTGCTAAATCACACATTGCCCCACTGAGTCGTAGGGCAATGTGCTTGTGGCTGATTACCGATGGCATTGCGTTGAATGTACCAGCGTTCCTTTCTTTCCTATTTGCGCCAGTGTGAAAATACGTAGTCGTGATCTTTCTGTGAAGTGTGACAGGCGAAACAGGATTGTCCACCGTCATTGACCAGTCGCTCGGTATGGCTGTTGCCCTTGAAGCCCTCGAAACCCCAGCCACCGGTTTTTTGATAGCGCTTGCTGTTTTTGAACATCACGCCTAGCAGTACGCGGTCACCCTCTGTCGAGGCTTTGTCCTGTGTCTGGTACTCCAGCAGATCAAATACCAGTACACTGCCGTCCTTGAATTTCCCGGTTTGTGTGCCCTTCACGGCCTTGTCATTGCCATAGACATGGTGAATACCCTTGAATGGATTCTCCAGCGGGTGACCGGGATGCAGCACCATGGATTTGATGTGCGTCCAGCTTCGATAGCCGTCAGGGTAGGCAACCCGATCGTAGGCCTGGCTCATACAGGGAATGGCCAGGACGCTTGCCAATAGTGTCAGGTGCAAAAAGTGTTTCATGGGAATCTCCTCACTGAAAGTGGTTTGGGGGTAAAGGTTAAAGCAGGACAGCATTCCATCGGAAGAATAGAAAAGCCCTGTGGCTCCAGTTGATTGCTGACTTCG
>CAZFXI010000101.1:7311-8495 GCA_964522855.1 uncultured Sedimenticola sp. | reverse complement strand
GGCATGGCCAAGGATGCCCGCGATGAAGGCTTCGACGAGATTGCGGACTGGTTCGAGACCCTGGCCAAGGCCGAGCGTTCTCACGCCAACCGTTTCCAGAAAGCCCTGGATGCGTTGGACAGCTGATTGAAGTAGCAGTAACCCGGGCCGGTTTTCCGGCCCGGTTTTGAGGAGGAGACAGAATAATGAGCGAAAAACGTGAAGGCAGCCTGGAGGCGCCTACCCGGCATCCCCTGGACTGGAAAAACCCGGAGTTCTATAACGAAGAAAAACTGCTGACGGAAATGGAACGTGTGTTCGATATCTGTCACGGGTGCCGCCGCTGCGTCAGCCTCTGTCATGCCTTTCCCACCCTGTTTGACTTGGTGGACGAATCCGACACCATGGAAGTCGATGGTGTGGACAAGAAAGATTACTGGAAAGTCGTGGATCACTGTTACCTGTGTGATCTGTGCTTCCTGACCAAATGCCCCTATGTGCCGCCCCACGAGTGGAACCTGGATTTCCCCCACCTGATGCTTCAGGCCAAGGCGGTGCATTTCAAGAATCATGGCGCCCGGATCCGCGACAAGATCCTGTCCGCCACGGATACCGTGCCCAGGCTGGCAGGAATTCCCATCGTTGCCGGTGTGGTCAATGCCATGAACAGTAACCAGGGCTTCCGCAAACTGCTGGAAAAGACCCTGGGTGTGGATCACGATGCGGTGATCCCAAAATACACCAGCAAGCCCCTGCGCAAGCGCATCAGCCCCAAGCCCGATGCGGCAGGTGAAGCTGCTGGCCGCACGACAGGCAAAGTCGCCTTGTTTGCCACCTGCTACGGCAACAACAATCAGCCGGATATCGGTGAGGATCTGGTGGCCGTTCTCGAGCACAACGGTATCCCCGTGACCATTGCCGAAAAGGAGCGTTGCTGTGGCATGCCCAAGCTGGAGCTGGGTGATCTCGAAGCCGTTGCCGAAGCCAAGGAAGTGAATGTTCCCGCCCTGGTGAAGATGATCGATGCCGGCTGGGATATCGTGGCGCCTATTCCGTCTTGCGTGCTCATGTTCAAGCAAGAACTGCCGCTGATGTTTCCGGATGATGAAGGTGTACTGAAGGTGCGGGATCACATCTACGACCCCTTCGAATACCTCATGCTGCGCCACAAGGAAGGCAAACTGAATACGGATTTCAAACAGCCG
>CAZFXI010000101.1:0-7211 GCA_964522855.1 uncultured Sedimenticola sp. | reverse complement strand
CCCGAATTCCGCCAGAAGGTCATGGCGCACAAGAAGAACCGCCTGGTGCGCCTGAACGAACACGCCGCCCTGTATTTCGAGGACCGGCTCACCATGCAATACCAGATCCAGGAAATGCTGCGCATCGAGAAGATCTTCGATGCCGAGGGTATCCAGGAGGAGCTGGATACCTACAATCCCCTGATTCCCGATGGCAGCAACTGGAAGGTTACTTTCATGCTGGAATATCCGGACGTGGAAGAGCGCAAGCAGATGCTTGCCCGCCTCATCGGCATCGAGGACAAGGTGTGGGTGCGTGTGGGTGATCTGGCAAAGGTTTATCCTATCGCTAACGAAGACCTGGAACGTACCACGGAAGAAAAGACCTCCAGTGTGCATTTCATGCGCTTCGAATTGACCGATGAAATGGTCGAAGCTGCAAAGCAGGGCGCACCCATCAGTATGGGCGTCGACCATGCCGAATTTACGGTGGAAGTGTCACCCGTAGCAGCGGAAATAGCGGCCTCGTTGGTAAACGAACTGCAATAGTTTCGAGTGCTGCACGATCGCGCAGCACGGTCGCATCTGCTGTAAAATGGCAGCGATGCAAATCCTTCGACTCCGCGATTGCTCGGACGTTTCATGGCTCTACCAGCGCCTGCGTCATCTGCCTTGGGCATTCTGGCTGGACAGTGGCAGTGGCGAGCATCTGGACTATGGCGGGCGCTATCATATTCTGGTGGCTGACCCGCGCATCCGTATCATCAGCGAGAACGGATTGACTACCGTGCAGTACCGGGATGGCAGAGTGGAGCACACCCGGGCTGGGGTGCTGAATGTGATCCGTGAAGCCTTGGGGCCGCAACAGTCCAGCGAAGGCAAGCTGCCTTTCTCCGGCGGGGCTGTCGGCTATTTCTCCTATGATTTTGGTCGTCGGCTGGAAGGGCTGCCAGTTCAATCCGGCGGTATTCCCGAAGTGGTGGTGGGTATCTTCGATTGGGCCGTGATCGTAGATGAGCAGGAGCACGATTGCTGGCTGGTCGGAAAACCAGGCGCCCGGGAGGAAGGCCTTGCTGCGCTGTTGCTGTGCATCGGAGAGCCGGTGGATGTGCCGGCAGGTGGCGGGATTCCCGGCGAGCCAATGCATGAAACCAGCCGACAGCAATATGCCAGCGCCTTCGAACGCATTCAGCATTATCTGCGCGAAGGGGACTGCTATCAGGTCAATTACGCCCAGCGCTTCAGCGCGCCTTTCAGCGATGATAGCTGGCCTCTGTATCTGGCCATGCGTACGGCCAATCCATCCCCCTATGGTGCGTATCTGCCGTTTCCCTTCGGGGACATACTCAGTTCATCACCGGAGCAGTTTCTGGCGTTGCAGGATGGATGCGTGACGACTCGACCCATCAAGGGAACACGCCCCCGTTCCGATGATCCACAACAGGACAAGTCTCTGGCGGAAGCACTTGAAAACAGTGACAAGGATCGGGCAGAGAATCTCATGATCGTAGACTTGATGCGCAACGATCTGGGACGGGTATGCGAGCCGGGCAGCATCGAAGTGCCGGAGTTGTTCAAGGTGGAATCCTATCCCACGGTGCATCACCTGGTGAGCACGGTAACGGGCAAGCTGGCAGAAGGAGAAGATGCCTTGAGCCTGCTGGCGGCCTGTTTTCCCGGAGGCTCTATCACCGGCGCCCCCAAACACCGGGCCATGGAAATCATTCAGGAACTGGAAGCGTATCCCCGGCAGATCTATTGTGGCAGTATTGTCAGGATAGGTTTCGATGGCAACATGGACAGCAATATCGCCATTCGGACCTTGCAGATCGACAATGGCGAGGTGCGCTATCATGCGGGTGGTGGCATCGTGGCGGATTCGACTCTGGAAGAGGAGTATCAGGAAAGCCTGGACAAGGCGGCTGCATTTTTCCGTCTTTTTGCTTGCCCCTCGGAAGAATAGAGATGACGAGACATAAAAACAACTGGAAGGAACAACTGCCGGTATATGGTCCGCTGGTATTGCTGGTGCTGGTGGGCTTCGTGTGGGCGTTCCAGTACATCAAACCGGCCCCACCGGATCATCTTGTTATCGCCAGTGGGGAGGACGGCGGCGCCTACCATGCCTTTGCCCGGCGCTACCAACAGTTGCTTGAGGCCGAAGGTATCGAGCTGGAGATCATCACTACCCGGGGCTCGGTGGAAAACCTGGATTTACTGAGCAAAGGCAAGGTGGACCTGGCTTTCATTCAGGGAGGTGTGCGGGGAAACCGACCGACTCCGGGACTCGAAGGCCTGGGCAGCCTCTATTATGAACCATTGTGGCTGTTCTATAAAAGAAGCGGCTTCGAGCTGCATCGCATGCCGGATCTGCGAGGTCTCAAAGTGGCCATTGGGCCGGATGGCTCGGGTACCCAGGCGCTGGTGAAGCTGTTGCTGGAAGAAAATGCGCTCGAAAATTCCGAACTGCAGCTACTCAAGGAGAATACCTCACAAGCGGCCGACGCTTTGCGCTCGGGGCAGATAGATGCGGCTTTTTTTGTCGCTTCTCCCGAGAGCCAGTTGGTGAGCAGCCTGCTGCATGATCCTGCCATTCAACTGGCCAGTTTCGAACGCGCGGATGCCTATGCCCGTCGCCACGATTTCCTGAGTGTATTGACCCTGCCGGAAGGGGCGGAAGATCTGGCTTCCAACATCCCGTCGCAGGAGATACGGTTGCTGGCGACCACCAGTGATCTGGTAGTGCATGAAGATTTGCATCCAGGACTGGTGAGCCTGTTGATGCAGGTAATCGACAAGGTGCACCGCCCGGCTGGCTGGTTCAGCGCCGAAGGGGAGTTTCCCACATCCAGGTACATGAGTTTTCCATTGAACGAACAGGCAGCGCGATTCTATCGGAACGGCCCGCCATTTCTGCAGCGCTATCTGCCATTCTGGGCGGCCTCCCTCCTGGATCGCATGAAGATCATGATCCTGCCATTGCTGGGCCTGTTGTTGCCCTTGTTCAAGGTGGTGCCGCCGCTTTATCAATGGCGCATGCGTTCCCGCATCTACCGTTGGTATGAACAGCTGGAAGACATCGACAAGGAATCCGCCCGGCAGGAACATAAAAGCAGATCAAGCTTGCTGAAAAAATTGGATGATCTGGAAAAGGAGGTCCGGGAGATCAAGGTGCCCTTGTCCTTTTCCTACCAGCTGTATCATTTGCGGCTGCATATCAATTTCGTTCGCGACAGGCTTCAGCAGGATTATCTCGAATCATGAATCTACACGGGAACAAGACCAAGATCGTTGCGACCATTGGTCCGGCGTCGGACAGCCCCGCTATTATGGAGGCTTTGCTGCTTGCTGGGATGAACGTGGCGCGGCTGAATTTTTCTCATGGCAGTTTCGATAACCATGCCAGGGTGATAGAAAAATTGCGTGCGGCCGCGAGCAAGGTAGGACAGCCCCTGGCGATCATGGCGGATCTGCCCGGGCCGAAAATCCGTATCGGGGAAATGGCGGCGCCCGTGGAACTGAAAAGAGGCGATCACATCACCCTGACCACGGATGACATCATTGGCAACGGGCGGCGCGTGTCCGTGAATCTTGAAGCGCTGCCCGGGATCGTTCATGCAGGTGACAGGCTGTTCCTGAACGATGGCATGATTTCTCTGGAAGTGTTGGAGACGAATGAAAGGGAAGTGCACTGCCGTGTTCACGCCGGCGGGGAATTGTCATCACGCAAGGGCTTGAACCTGCCGGGAATCGATCTGGGGTTCGGTGCTTTTACCGATCATGACAGGGAATGCCTGGAATTCGCTCTGGCGCACGATGTGGATGCCGTCAGCCAGTCTTTCATCTCCAGGGCAGAGGATGTTGTCGCTCTGCGTGAGGCCATGGTGGCTACGGGAAAACGGGCGTTTGTTGTCGCCAAGATCGAGCGCAGGGAGGCGCTGGACCATCTGGAGGAAATACTCGAGGTGTCTGATGGCCTGATGATAGCCAGGGGAGACCTTGGGGTGGAGATCCCCATATCAGGCATAGCCGTGGTGCAGAAGCAGCTGATGAAGCGAGCCAATCGCCTCGGCAAGCCGGTGATTACCGCTACGCAGATGCTGGAATCCATGATTGTTCATCGGCGTCCTACGCGGGCAGAAGCCACAGACGTTGCGAACGCCATTCTGGATGGTACGGATGCGGTGATGCTCTCGGCGGAATCCGCCATTGGGCGCTATCCCGTGCAAGCGGTCAACATGCTGGTAAAGATCGCCGTAGATACCGAACCGGAAAAACCCGCGGTAATTGTCAGACGAAGCGACGTCGAGGAAGGCAGCGTGGAGCCTGTCGATCTTATTGCCCACTGTGTACAGCAGGCGGTGTATGCCTTGAAACCTGCTGCTGTCGTCGTGCCCACGCGATCAGGGTGCACCGCCCGCAATATTGCGCGCTACCGCCTGCAAACATGGATTACGGCCTTCAGCACAGAGCATTTTACCTGCCAGGCCCTGCAGTTTTCATGGGGAGTCAACCCGGTGCAGGTCGATCAGGAATACCGGGACTGGACACCGTATTCCCGGCAGTGGTTACATGCCCAGGGCTGTGATGCAGGGGTGGCGCTGCTGACCCAGGGGCCGTCTCCAGATAATCCTGATGCCAGCCATAGCATGGAGATTGTCTATCTGAAGTAGCAGCGTCCATTCCCGGCTGCCCTCAAGGTATATCCTTTATCGCCAATTCATTTGCGGATGCGTTCACGAAACCGTAGCTGGCGTAGATGTCCTGGGCCGGTTTGGAGGCCAGATACGCGAGGAAAGTTTGCGCATTCTTCGGATTGCGACCGTCTTTCAGTGCACCAATGGCATAGCCGACTTTATCTTGCTTGTTGTAGGGAGCCGGGATGCTCACCCCGTCTACATTACGTCCAGTAGCTTTGGCATGGGTGATTTCAGTCGTCCAGACGATACCCACGTCCGCCGTGCCGTCCTCGATGCGTTGCGGTGTTTCCCGGTGGTGACGCTGGGTGAACCAGGTCTTGCCCGGTACGGCCCAGCAACCCTTGCATTTGGCATTGCCGGTGACTTTTTCATACAAACCGAGATCGCTGAGCATCTCGGAGCCGTAGAACTTGAAAATACCTTCTGTAAGCGGGTTGGGATGGGACTGCACCAGATCATCCCTCGCCAGGTCCTTTGGTCCCTTGATGCCTTTGGGGTTGCCTTTGGCGACCATCAACTCCAGCTTGTTGTGGGTGTAGATCATATACTTGTCCATACGCCCTTTGCCCTTGAGTTTTTTCAGATGGCCCAGGTTAACGCTGGCGTACAGATCCGGGTTCATGGCGATTTTCTGGCCTTCGATGCTGCCCTGCTTGAGCAACTGGCCTTTGAGAATCTGTCCCGGGGGAATGGTCTCTACGAACACGGTCTTGATATCCGGGTGGCGCTTCTGGAAGTCCTTGATCAGTTCCTCCATCACCATGAACTGGTTGCCGGCCAGATACATGCTCAGATCAGCGCTGTAGGAGTCCTGGATTTCACTGTAGGCGACTTTTCCATTGGCGTGGAAGGTACGGTAGTCTTTAGAGTGACCGGCATCCTTCGATGCCAGGGTGATGTTGCTGGAAAACAGCAGGGTGGCAGCCATCAGCAGCCCGGTTTTGGCGAAGTACGGTGTTCTCATGGATCTTCTCCTGTGGTTATTACAGGAGTGATGATGCAGAGCCGGGATTTATTCCCTGCGGTTTCTGGCCAACAGCCGATCCAGCTGATTGGCGAAGGCCTGGCGATCGCCGTGGTTGAGAGGAGGCGGGCCGCCGGTGTTCACGCCGCTGCTGCGCAGGGTGTCCATGAAATCGCGCATATTCAGGCGTTGACGGATATTTTCCTTCGTATACAGGTCTCCCCGGGGGTTCAGGGCGGTACAGCCCTTGGTGATGACCTCATCGGCGAGGGGAATGTCTGCCGTGATCACCAGGTCACCGGGTTGCGCCTGCTGTACGATGTAATTGTCCGCGACATCAAAACCTGCGGAAACCTGTACCGTGCGGATGTGGCGTGAAGGTGGTACCTGCAACGGCTGGTTGGCCACCAGCACCAGCG
Organism: uncultured Sedimenticola sp.; assembly: GCA_964522855.1. GTDB lineage: Bacteria > Pseudomonadota > Gammaproteobacteria > Chromatiales > Chromatiaceae > Thiolapillus. The sequence goes on along the minus strand of CAZFXI010000101.1, from coordinate 1,149 downwards.
GTATCTCCAGGCGACTGGAAGCCCGGTAGAGTATGTCCTTGATGACGATCGGGCAGGCATCGGCGTCGACCCAGATGGTGTGGATGGGCATGGGGGTATCCTATTGAAACAAAGAAATAGCAGTATATATCAGCAGCTTCTGATATACTGCCGCCTTCTCGGATGCCTTTCCGGTTGGCGTCCAACGCGATTCTCTCGAATCGTCAGGAAATTCTTGAGCAATAATCCGCTTTGAAAGAACCCTTATCCAGCCCGAACCGGCTCCCGTCACAGAAGTGTCAGGGAGGGCAAGACTGGAGCATTATTTCCAATGTCATTTGATACCCTCGGCTTGCGAGCCGAACTCCTGCGCGCGGTCAGCGATCAGGGCTATACAGAACCTACCCCCATCCAGAAAAAAGCCATTCCTGTGATCTTGCAGGGAAAAGACGTTATGGGCGGTGCCCAGACAGGCACGGGCAAAACCGCTGGTTTTACCCTGCCACTGCTGCAGCGTCTCAGTGAAACACCGCTTCCCAAGGGGCAACGCCCCGTGCGGGCGCTGGTGCTCACGCCTACCCGTGAACTGGCCGCCCAGGTGGGCGCCAGCGTGGAAACCTATGGCCGCCATCTGCACCTGCGCTCTGCCGTGGTGTTTGGCGGCGTGAAGATCAATCCACAGATCGACAAGCTGCGCCGTGGCGTCGATGTGCTGGTGGCCACCCCGGGACGTCTGCTCGATCATGTCAGCCAGAAGACCGTGGACTTGTCCAAGGTGGAATTTCTGGTGCTGGATGAAGCCGACCGCATGCTGGATATGGGCTTTATCCATGATATCCGCAAGGTGCTGGCGTTATTGCCTGAAAATGGCAAGCGTCAGAACCTGCTGTTCTCGGCGACCTTTTCCCGGGAGATCAAGGAGCTGGCTCATCGTCTGCTCAACCAGCCCGAGCTCATCGAGGTTGCCCAGCGCAACACCACGGCGGAGCGTATCGAACAGGTGGTGCATCCCGTGGACAAGCGCCGCAAGCGCGAACTTCTGAGCCACATGATCGGTTCCCGTGACTGGAAACAGGTGCTGGTGTTTACCCGCACCAAACACGGCGCCAACCGTCTTGCGCAACAGCTGGAAAAGGACGGCCTCAGCGCTGCGGCCATCCACGGCAACAA
>CAZFXI010000100.1:0-8843 GCA_964522855.1 uncultured Sedimenticola sp. | reverse complement strand
CCCATCGATTTGCGTCTTAGGGAAGCATTTCGACAAGAAGTTAGTGCTAAAGATATCGGACAAACAGCCGAAACAGGTAAACAGAAGATTCACTTTCACCTGGAGCCCGATCCCATGCAACAAAATACGTCTGCCACAAGCGATTTAGCACTCGATTTCCTGAAAGACTTCGCACACCAACTCGGCCGCCGGGATATCGCTCTACCCCCGTTTCCGGACGTCTATGCGCGCATACTCAGCGCCCTGAATGACTCGAATCTTTCCATGGATCAACTGGCACGCATGGTTACTACGGCTCCGGAACTGTGTGTGCGTATCTTGCTGCTGGCCAATTCGGCGCTGATGAACCGGGCCGGAGTGGAAGTGATCGACGTCAATGTTGCCGTATCCCGCCTGGGCGTGACCGCCGTACGAAATGCGACGGTGTCCATCGCCACCAAGGAGCTTTTCGTTGTTCCCAAAGGCTCGCCCCTGAGGGCAAAACTGGATTGTTTGCGTACCATGTCCGTAAAGACTGCGGCTTATGCATACACTCTGGCTACCAGGTCCGGTCGACTGGATATCAGGGATGATGCCATGTTGACAGGCTTGTTGCACAATGTCGGCAGCTTTTACATCATTACCAAAGCGGAGCAGTTCCCCGAATTTGCCGATGAAGAAACTGCACATGCCTGGGTTCCGGGAATCGGCTCTGCACTGATAGACAACTGGGGGTTTCCGGAAAGCATCGCCAAGGCTGTGGACGAGCAGGATAGCGTGGAAGCAAACCATTTTGATCCGGTCAACCTCACCGACATATTGATCGCCGGAAAGTTGCTGGCGAAAATATCCGATGCTGATTCACCGGAAACCATGATGGACGAGGCAGTCTGTGGGCATTGTCCTGCCCTGAGCAAACTCGGCATCGGCACCGAAAACATCACCCAGACCCTTGATGAGCTCAACGATGACGTCGAATCCTTCATGTCGGCACTGAAATAAGCCGGCAAGTGGCTTGACGGTTTATTTCAATGCATGGGCGTGGATATTCTACGCCCCCCTTTGCTGATTGTCATGAAACGCCTCAGCTTCGCTTCCGCGTGCGCCAACGCCTCAAATGCTACCTGGGGTACCGGGGGACTGCTTCGATCCCGGCAATACTGGATATAGCTGTCCCAGAATGCAACCTCTTCACGCAACAAGCATTCCATTTCTGACGCCAGCTCATCCAGGTTGCCTGTGGATTCCTCATCACCTGCATGGGAATACCCTCGCCTCTTTGCTTCGCCCTCATGCACGGTGGCCATCTTCGATCTGCAGTCTGAATTCCATGCAAAGAGTCTAGCAACACCCGAACAACGCCTCATTTACAAAACGCGCCAAAAACTTGACTCAGCATGGCCGTTGTGCGATCTTTCGATAACTTCATGATAAATATCGTTATATTGAATGCCTCTGAGTCTTTATTCACCCATGCTGGACCTGATGGTTCAAGTCGCCCAGTCCTATGGTCTGGACGCTGACGCGTTGATGGGGGAGTTTAATATTGACCCAAAACTTCTCGCCGACCCCAATGCACGTTTCCGCATGGAGCAGGTCAACGCTTTCTACCAGCGCGTGTCAGGGTTGATCGATGATCCAAACTTTGGGCTACAGGCGGCCCAGTTCTGGCATCCCTCACAGATGGGCGCTCTGGGCTATGCCTGGCTGACCAGCGAAACATTGCTGGCCGCATTCAGGCGTTACAGCAGATTCATCAAAATTGTCAGCGATGTTGTACAACTGGAAATCATTGAAGGCGATGATGAGGTATCTCTGGATACGCGGTTTGTACAGGAAGAAGCTTCCCAGAAATACCGCATCGATGGCGCGATGGCGACGTTGATAGCCATGATTCGGAGCAATGCAGGGCCAGGCTTCCACCCTAAAAGCATTTCTTTTATTTTTAACCCACCGGAAGACACTTCACCTTACTACGCGCTGTTCCAGTGTCCGGTGATCTTTAACGCTCCAGCTAACCGCTTCACTATCACACGCGAAGACGCCTGTGCTCCCCGCTCCTGTTCGAATACGCAACTGGCATCACTACATGACCAATTCATGCTGGAATATGTCGCAAAACTGGATAAGGAAAACATCGTCGAACGCGTAAAAGTCGCTGTTACCCGGGAACTTGCCTCAGGCAATATCTCGGATGCACTGATTGCCAAAAAACTTTTCCTGACTGAAAGAACGCTGCAACGCCGACTGCAGGAAAGCGGTACAACGTTCAAAAAGTTGTTGACCGAGGTGCGTATTGCGCTGGCAGACAACTACATTCGTGACAGCAAGCTTTCACTCAATGAAATTTCCTTCATGCTGGGCTTTTCTGAATTGAGTTCTTTCTCCCGTGCATTCAAAAACTGGACAGGCAGTTCCCCCAGAAATTATCGCCAGGAAACCCGGGGCTGAACGCATCCCCACTGCAGATATTCATGCTGCGCTGCTGGCCAGCTGGATCTGCCGCAACAACGCTTCGACCTGCAACGCCTTCTCCGTATCAATGGCGATGGCGCAAGATTGTTCTTCAGCACCCAGTTTCTCCCAGGACTGCAATTGCCGTTCCAGAACGTCCAGATCGGCATCGGAAACATCGTTCTTCCTGCGTCGTATGCGCTCGCGCAGGGTAGTAGGGGACGCATTCAACTCCAGAATGACATAGGGCAGCCCCCGGGTCTGCGCCAGCATCTGGAACGGTTTGCGTTGTTCCGCCTTGAGAAAAGCTGCATCGACAATCACCGGAAACCCGGCATCCAGGATTATCCCGGCAAGCTGCAGCAGTTTTTCATAGGTTTTTCTACTCGCATCACTGCTGTAAATCCCCTCACCAAAGGAATAGCGGTCAGTGGCATCCATGCTCACGCCAAACAAACGTTTACGCTCCACGTCTGAGCGTACGCGAATGGCACCCAGATCTTCCAGCAACCGACTGCTGAGCGTGGATTTACCCGACGCTGACAGCCCCCGCGTAATCAGCAACACCGGCTTCCGGCGCTGACTGCATTGCCTGGCGAGGTGCAGATAATCTTCAAGCGCTTGTGCTGCCTCTTCACTTTCGGCCGCGCTGATGCCAGCTTGATTTTGCCGGATGGCAGCAATCTTTGCTCGCACCATGGCTCTATAGGTCAGATAGAAAGGCAGAAGGCGCAAGCCGGCATAGTCACCGGTGTGCGCAAGATAGGCGTTCAAAAAGCGCCAGGCAAGTTCGGGTTTCCCGCGTTGCATCAAATCCATCACCAGGAAGGCGATCTCACTGATAACATCGATCCAGCGTAGCTCAGGGTTGAATTCTATACAGTCGAATACCAGCGGCCGGCCATCGATCCAGGCCATATTTCGCAGATGCATATCACCATGGCATTCACGAACAAACCCATGCTCCTTGCGTTGCCGGAACAAGGCTTTCATATGGGTAAAAGCATTTCGGCTCCATTGCCGAAGGCTGTCCAGCAACGACCGCAATTCAGGGGCCGTGATCCGTTTTTCCAGCAGTGAAAAATTCTCACTCACGGGCTTATAGACATGTTCAGCGCTACCATAATTACTTGAACTGTCTGCCACCAGAATGCCGGCATGGAAGTTGGCGATCAGTTCCGCGAAAGCATCCAGGTACTCGGGCTGAACCTGTCCGCTGGCGAGGAGACGGTCGAGCTGCGCATCCTGGGGAAATTGCCGCATCTTTACCGCATATTCGATCACCTCAGCCGTGCCGCCCCAGCAAGGTTGCTCAACTGTTCCCGTCACTGGAACGACAGCGAGATAGTAGTCAGCAGCGAGGCGGCGATTCAAACGCAGTTCTTCCTCGCAATAGAAATGCCGTTTCTCCAGGGTGGAAAAATCCAGGAAACCCAGATCCACCGGCTTCTTGATCTTGTACGCATAGCTGCCAGTCAATATAACCCAGGAGATATGCGTTTCCACCAGTTGCATATTTTCCACGGGATGATCGAACAATGCGGGTTGCATCAATTGCTTGATCAACAGAGAGCCGCCTTGCTGCGCGTTATTCAAGGTGCGCTTCCCGCTCCAGGAGCTGCAGGATTCTTGTTTCCATCGGTTCTGCCGAATGGTAGTCAACGGGTACAGGATAGGCTCCGTTCCCGATCTGCAAGACCAGACTCGGGAAACTGCTGACATGCAGTTCTCGCATGCGCTGTATTTCAGCCTGCAGTTGGGTATGGGTAGCCGATGAGTTCAGACGACCGGCAAAGCGCTGGCTGTCCAAACCCAGCTCGTCCGCAAGCTCGATCAGGGTCGAATCCTCGGAAGGGTTTCTTGCCTGCCGGTAGTAGGCCTGTTGAATGGCGCCGGTCATGAGCTCGTCGTAGGCATTGCCCTGCTCCCTGGCGGCAATGACCGCACGGCAGGCAGGCCATGTCGCTCGCCTTGGCTGACACCGAGCCCAGAATGAAAAGTTGAAATGAAGATCCGGAAACCGGGCTTCGATCGCCTGCCAATTGGACCGGACATAATCCGCCATCTCGGGAGCCATGGGTTCATCGGTATCCACAGCCAGCCCACCCAGGAGACGGCGTACCCCCACCGTCTTGGGGATCGAGGAGAACAATGCATGCCGCGCTTTTTCGAATGCCCAGCACCAGCTGCACATGGGATCATGGATATAGTACAAAACAGGCTGCATGCCATCTCCGAATCCTGCCATTACAGGATACAATATAGCAATTCTTCTCAGCCACCAACCATGATGATTGATCCAGAACAGATAACTGCCGTTATACTCGCCGGCGGTCGGGGCTCACGCATGGGCGGCCAGGACAAAGGCCTGGTGTTGCTGGAAGGCCAACCCATGATCGGGCATGTGATCGCCGCTATTGCCCCCCAGACAGGTAACCTCGTCATCAACGCCAATCGGAATCTGGAGGATTACCGGACTTTTGGTTACCCGGTGATCAGCGATGAACTGGAAGGATTTCAGGGTCCCCTGGCCGGGATTCTGGCGGCTCTGGACCATATCGACAGTCGATATCTGCTGTGCATGCCCTGTGATGTACCGGGCTTGCCCACGGATCTTGGAAAGCGCCTGGCGATTGCGTTACAGGAACAGCAGGGCGAGCTGGCCGTGGTTCATGACGGGGAAAAACTGCAGCCGGCTTTTGCATTGATTCCCGTTGAATTACGCGACGATTTACAGAATTATCTGCGCCGAGGTGAACGCAAGCTGCGCAACTGGTGCAAGGCGCACCGACTGGCTTTGGCAGACTATTCTGACCAGGCAGAGTGTTTTGCCAATATCAATGATGCTGCAGAATTGCAGCAGTTTGTGGCCGGCAACTTGCCCCTCAGCTGATCACGTGAGGGCCCGGAACCCGATCCACCAGTGTCGGCAGAAAGATCTCGTTCACCAGAATCTGCTTGCCTGCATACAAAAACAGGGTGCGCCTTCCCCAAAGCTCATCCGGCGTATCATCCAGATTCACAACCGCTGCATGAAAGGATTTGTGCTGCGGCAGAAAACGGGCAATCTGCAATTTTGTGCGGCGGGTATGGGGGTCTGCAAACAGCACCTCACCCAAAGGTTTGTTATGCAAGTGCGACAACCGCCTTGCTGCGCCCCTGAGACTCCTTATCGGCATCAGCGTACGGGCAAAAACCTGGGGTTCGTCATCACACAGCAATTCGACTTCCCGTATCAGGCAGGTCTCACGCAATCTGAGTTTCAAGAGGCGATTTTCGCTGTTCATGGCTTTTCCCCAGCCCTGATATCTTACTCTTACCCTGAATGTGCCATCACAGGCACCAGTGACCCGCCGCGTCAGGGACGCGGGGTCTTTCAACCAGTCATAGACGCGCTCTGGCGCAGTGGTAGCGCCCCGGGCATGGACATCCATCCACACGGGTTCACTGAATGATTTGTAGAAAGGAGATGTCATGAAGGCTCGGAATAAGGAGGTTTAGTGTCCCAGGTCCCGGCTGATGCGCAGGACCTCGGGAATGGCACGCAAATGACGCATTACTTTCGCCAGATGCTGCCGGTTTGATACCGAAATAAGCAGATGCAGGCTGGAAGTCTGACCATCGTGATCCTCGGTACGGATATCATCGATATTGGATCCCATTTCTGCGATGGCTGAAGCGATGGTGGCCAATATGCCGCGTTTGTTGTTTACGTCCACCTGCAAGGCAGCGACAAATTCTCCCTGAACGTCATCCTCCCAGCGCACATCGACCCAGTTGGCATCGGATTTACGCTCATCCAGTACATTGGGGCAGGACTGATGATGAACCACCAGGCCTTTGCCCGGATTGAACACGGCCATGATTGGATCACCAGGAATGGGATGGCAGCATTTCCCGAACTTCAGCACCATCCCTTCGGTACCGCGGATAGTCAGATCGGCACCGGGTTCGCCATCCTTGTCCAGGGAATCCACGGACAACAATGTGCCCGCCACCAGCTTTACCATGCGGTTGCCCAACCCGATATCGATCATCAGTTCCCGCAGGCTGTTTACCTTCAGTTGCTCCAGCAGCGACTGGATCTTGCTTTCCTGCAGGCCTGCAAGGCTGGCGTCGAATTTTTCCAGCTCCCGTTCCAGCATGCGCTGCCCCAGTTCCGCGGCTTCATCTGTCTCCAGCCGCTTGAGGAAGGATCGAATGCCGGCGCGCGCCTTGCCCGTCACCACAAAATCCAGCCAGGCTGGATTGGGGCGAGCGTCCTTGTTGCTCAGTATCTGAATGGTTTGGCCATTGCGCAGCCGTGTACGCAAAGGCACCAGATGGCGATCCACCCGTGCGGCAACACACTGGTTACCCACATCCGAGTGAATGGCATAGGCAAAATCCACAACGGATGCCCCTTTCGGCAATACCTTGATCTGGCCTTTGGGCGTGAATACATAGACTTCATCGGGAAACAGATCGATCTTCACATGTTCGAGAAACTCTGTAGATGTACCTGAACCCTTCTGTACTTCCAGCAGGCTGCGCACCCACTCCGCCGCTGCCGCAGGCGGAAACTTCTCATCGCCGGTCTTGTAATGCCAGTGTGCGGCGATGCCCTCTTCAGCCACCTTGTGCATCTCACGGGTGCGGATCTGCACCTCGATATGCTGCCCGCGGGGACCCACCAGTACCGTATGCAGGGACTGATAGCCGTTGGCCTTGGGAATAGCGATATAATCCTTGAACCGCCCCGGCACCGGTTTGAACAGGCTGTGCATGGCCCCCAGCACCCGGTAGCAGGTATCCACGTTCTTCACCAGAATACGAAAAGCAAACACATCCGCCACTTCATTCAGGGACAGATGCTTGTCGCGCATCTTCCGGTAGATGCTGTAAATGTGCTTCTCGCGGCCACTGACTTCGCCCTTGAAATCCTCCTGATCCAGCCGGTTGCGAATCGCCCCTTCGATACCGTTGATGACTTCCTTGCGATTTCCACGCAGTTTCTTCAGCCGATCAGTAAGCACCCGGTAACGCCAGGGATAGTAGGCAGCCATGCCCAGGTCTTCCAGTTCCACCCGCAGACTGTTGATGCCCAGACGCTGGGCGATGGGCGCGTAGATCTCCGTGGTTTCGCGGGAGATGCGGCGAGCCTTCTCCGGGCGCATCACGCCCAGGGTTCGCATGTTGTGCAGACGGTCAGCAAGCTTGATGAGGATCACCCGGATATCCCGAGTCATGGCCAGCATCATCTTGCGGAAGCTCTCGGCCTGGGCTTCGGCGCGGCTCAGGGAGCCGATCTTGGCCAGCTTGCTCACACCGTCCACCAGCTCGGCGATTTCCTTGCTGAACTCTTCGGCCAGCTGATCCTTGGCGGTGGGCGTGTCTTCGATCACGTCGTGGAGAATAGCCGCCATCAGGCACTGATAGTCCATGCGCATCTCACCAAGAATACGCGCTACGGCTACGGGATGACAGATATAGGGCTCGCCTGAAAGGCGCTTCTGGCCAGCATGGGCCTGGGCGCCAAACAGATACGCACGATACACTTCCCTTACCTGCTCCGGGGGCAGATAAGATTCAAGGTAGGTACAAAGATCGCTGATCTGGTAACGGGGTGCCTGCCCGCTGCTATTGCGGGCAAGCGAAATCGATGGCCATTGTGTTTCGGTCTCAGCTGGCTGTGAGGTGGCCACCGAAAGAAGTGCTGCTAGATAGAACCGCCGTTGACGGCTGCCTGTACTTCCTGCGCCAATGCTGCTGCCAACTCGTCATCGATGGATTCTTCGGTGGTTTCAACCTGCTCATCGATGGTCTTGTTGGTGATGAGACCCGCGGCGATTTCGCGCAAGGCCACTACCGTCGGTTTGTCATTGTCCCAGGGAACCAACGGCTCCACGCCATTCTCCAGCTGCCGGGCGCGCTTGGACGCCAGCAGCACCAGGTTGAAACGATTGTCCACATGATCCAGACAATCTTCTACAGTAACTCGTGCCATGTTTGTATTAACTCCGGAAAAATTTTGCCATATTCGCGCATTGTAACCCGAAATGCTCTTATTTCGAGGATTTTATGGCCAAGCCGTTTCCTCTCGGATCGCTGGCCGCCTCCACCTGGTTGTCCTTCTTGTTCCAGTACACGGCCTGCATGTTTCCCCAGGGGCGCGTTTTTTCCGCCAGCTGGTGCCCCCGTTTTTTCATTTCATGCCGCAGCTCCCGACTGAATGCACCGGGTTCGAGCTGAATCTCATCCGGCAGATACTGATGGTGATACCTCGGCTGGCTGACCCATTGTTCGACAGTCTTCCCTTCCACCGCCTGCAGCAGGCCCAACAGCACCATGGTAATGATGCGCGATCCACCGGGCGTTCCGAGGACAGCCACGCCTTGCTCACTCTGCACGAAGGTGGGCGACATGCTGGA
>CAZFXI010000099.1:0-8930 GCA_964522855.1 uncultured Sedimenticola sp. | reverse complement strand
ATCTGGATCCCCTGGAACATGAACTGCTGTTCGAGCGTTTTCTCAATCCCGAGCGTGTATCCATGCCGGACTTCGATATCGATTTCTGCATGGATCGGCGTGATGAGGTCATCGACTACGTGGCGGAGCAGTACGGCCGGGATGCGGTGTCACAGATCATTACCTACGGCTCCATGGCGGCGAAGGCCGTAGTGCGGGATGTGGGGCGGGTGTTGGGACACCCTTATGGTTTCACCGACCGAGTGGCCAAGATGGTGCCTTTCGATCTGGGCATCACCCTGATGAAGGCGTTGGAAGAAAGCGAAGAGCTGAAACAGGCCTATCGGGATGACGAGGAAGTTACCCAGCTCATCGACATGGCCTTGCAGCTGGAGGGGTTGACTCGCAATGCCGGAAAACACGCCGGTGGTGTGGTCATCGCGCCAGGCAAGCTCACGGATTTTACTGCGCTGTATTGCGAGGCGGATGGCAGCAACCTGGTCACGCAGTTCGACAAGAACGACGTGGAAGCCGTGGGGCTGGTGAAGTTCGACTTTCTGGGACTGCGTACCCTCACCATCATCGACTGGGCGCTCAAGACCATCAACCGGCAACGCAAACAGCAGGGGCTGGAACCCGTGGATATGAACACCATCCCCATGGATGATCCCGAATCCTTCTCCTTGCTCAAGTCCGCTGCCACCACGGCGGTGTTCCAGTTGGAGTCCAACGGCATGAAGGAGTTGATCCGCAAGCTGCAGCCGGACTGCTTTGATGAGATTACCGCCCTGGTCGCCCTGTATCGCCCCGGTCCACTGGGTACGGGCATGGTGGATGATTTTATCGCCTGCAAGCACGGTCATCAGGAAGCCAAATACCTGCATCCCAGCCTGGAAACCATCCTCAAACCCACTTATGGCGTCATCCTGTATCAGGAACAGGTCATGCAGATTGCCCAGGTATTGGCGGGCTATTCCCTGGGCGGTGCGGATCTGTTGCGCCGGGCCATGGGCAAGAAGAAGCCGGAGGAGATGGAAAAGCAGGGCGAGATCTTCCGTAAGGGTGCCGTGGAGCGGGGCGTGGATGAAGCCCTGGCGACGCAGATCTTCGATCTCATGGCCCATTTTGCCGGCTATGGTTTCAACAAGTCGCACTCCGCTGCCTACGCGCTGGTTTCCTACCAGACCCTGTGGCTGAAAACCCATTACCCGGCAGCGTTCATGGCGGCGGTGCTGTCTGCAGACATGGACAATACCGACAAGGTGGTGCACCTCATCGAGGAATGCCGTGACATGAAACTGGAGGTACTGCCGCCCCAGGTCAATCGCTCCGAATACCAGTTTGCTGTAGGGAATGATGATGAGGTTATCTATGGTCTTGGAGCAATAAAGGGTGTGGGAGAGGCTGCTATCGAAGGGATCATCGAAGCGCGCACCGAGGAGGGAGAATTTCAGGATCTGTTCGAATTCTGTCGGCGTATCGACCTGCGTAAATGCAACCGGCGGGTGCTGGAATCGCTGATACGGGCGGGCGCCCTGGATGAAATGGCCTGTAACCGTGCGACGCTGATGGTGCAACTCCCTCTGGCGCTGAAGATGGCTGAACAGCATCATGCACTCCAGGCGGCAGGGCAGAATGATCTTTTTGGTCTGACCGAACCCCAGGCGCCACAGAGCATGGACATTGTTCCCGAGGATGTGGACGACTGGAGCGATGAACAACGCCTGCGAGGGGAAAAAGAAACCCTGGGTCTGTTTCTGACCGGACATCCCATCGATTTCTATGAATCGGAGCTGAAGGGGCTGGTGACCCGCATTGGCAATCTGTCCCTGGATGAGAATCAGAGGGGCTATGGCAGGGGCAAGGACGTAACCGTTTCCGGACTGGTGATGGCCGTGAACAAGCGGGCGACCCAGCGGGGCATGATGGCCAGTGTGTTGCTGGATGACAAGACGGGGCGTATCGAGCTGACGCTGTTCAACGAGGCTTTCGAATGCTGCAAGGAGCTGTTGGTGGTGGACAAGGTGCTGGTGGTTCAGGGCAAGCTGGTACATGATGAATACCGGGGCGGGCTGGGCTTGCGTGCTGAAGAAGTCTGCAGTTTCGAATCCTACCGCGAGCAACGTCTGGTTGCCCTCGATCTGGTGCTGGATGAGAAAATGATCCGCAGCCGGAAATGGACGGCAGTGGATATACGCAATCAGTTGTTGAACGTGTTGCAGGATGCCAAAGGAGGGGAGGTGCCAGTCTGTATACGCTATCAACGTCAGGATGCCACGGCGCTGATCCGGTTGGGGAATGCATGGAGAGTGACGCCGGGTGACGAGTTATTATGCCGCCTGCGTCAACTGTTGGGAGGAAACGGCGTGGTGCTGCATTTTGGTGCCAATTCACCGAATGCAGCGGCAGCAATTGGGGTATGATAGACGGCATCTGTAACCTGTGAGCTGCCTCAATGGATCTCAATTTTCTCGAATTCGAACAACCTATTGCTGAACTTGAAGCCAAAATCGGTGAACTGCGCCTGTTGGGCGACGATGCCGAGATCAATATTCAGGAAGAAATCGAGCGTCTGGAAGAAAAGAGTCGCAAGCTCACCGAGTCCCTGTTTTCCGCACTGAATCCCTGGCAGATTTCCCAGCTGGCGCGCCACCCCCTGCGTCCCTATACCCTGGATTATATCGAACGGATCGTGGATGATTTCGAAGGATTGCACGGCGATAGATCCTTTGCCGATGACCAGTCCATAGTCTCCGGTATCGGGCGTATCGACGGACGGCCAGTGATGATCATCGGCCACCAGAAGGGAAGGGATACCAAAGAGAAGCTCAAACGCAATTTCGGCATGCCCAGGCCAGAAGGGTATCGCAAGGCACTGCGCATGATGGAGACCGCCGAGCGTTTCAAACTCCCCATACTGACGTTTATCGATACCCCGGGCGCCTATCCCGGTATCGACGCAGAAGAACGGGGGCAAAGTGAAGCCATCGCCCGCAATCTGCGGGAAATGGCAGGCTTGCGTACGCCCATTATCGCTACCGTGATCGGTGAAGGGGGTTCCGGAGGAGCGCTGGCCATCGGGGTGGCCGATAAACTCATGATGTTGCAGTACGCGACCTATTCGGTGATTTCACCGGAAGGTTGTGCGTCCATCCTGTGGAAAAGCGCAGACAAGGCTCCCCAGGCAGCCGAAGCCATGGCCATTACCTCAGACAAGCTCAAGGAGTTGGAGCTTATTGATGGCATTGTTGCCGAACCCTTGGGAGGCGCGCATCGTGATCCGGATCTCGTGGCTGCCAATCTGAAGCAATCACTGATCCAGTCACTGGATCAGTTACATGGAAAATCTCAGGAAGAGTTACTCGACAATCGCTACCAGCGCCTCATGTCCTATGGTGTGTTCAGCGAATAAGAGCAAGATCCTGTATTAGCCGGATTAGACAGGGGTACTGAACGCAGGGCAAACATCCTGCAGGTCGGAGTTGCTGATCATGGCATTTTCTCCTCAACAGCTGTTAAGTACGTTGCAGTCACTGCCCACGCCCGAACATTACTGGGTTGCATTCAGTGGCGGGATGGATTCCGTCGTCCTGTTGCATGCACTTGCACAAATTCGTTCACAGCTGTCTGCACCGCTCCAAGCCATACACATCAATCACGGATTGCAGGCCAAGGCGCTGGAATGGGAGCAGTTCTGTCGTGAAACCTGTGCCAGGCTCGATATCCCCCTTACCAATCTACAGTTGAATCTCAGACCGGCATCCGGTGAAAGCCTGGAGGCGCAGGCCAGGGATGCGCGTTATGCATCGATTGCTGCACGCATGCATCCGCGAGACATGCTGCTCACCGCTCATCATGGTGATGATCAGGTGGAAACATTTTTGTTGCAGCTGTTGCGTGGTGCTGGAGTTTCAGGCCTGGCATCCATGCCCCTGATACGGGAATGGTCGCCAGGATGGCTGGCACGACCGTTGCTGGCATACAGTCGTGGGGAGTTAAGGGACTGGGCGCAACAGGAGCAGTTGCAATGGCAGGATGATCCCAGTAACGAGCGTCTGAATATCCGCAGAAACTATCTTCGCCACAAAGTCATCCCGTTGCTGAAAGATCAATGGCCGGGACTTATCAATACCACTGGCCGTTCGGCGCGTCATTGTGCTGAAGCAGCACGCTTGATGCGGGAAGTGGGGACGGCCGACCTGTCCCTGGTGCGGGATGTCGGAAAACCCTGGCAGCTGCTGATATCAGGACTGGAAGTGCTGTCTCCACAACGGCAGAAAAACCTGCTGCGGTACTGGATCCGCAATCAGGGCCTGCCAGTACCCGGACACAGGATCGTGGAACGTATTCCCACGGAGGTCGTGAAGGCGCAGCAGGCCGGTAGCCCCCTGTTGAGCTGGAACAGTGGGGAGATACGGCGTTATCGAGATCGTTTGTATCTGATGCCTCCATTGCCATCAGCACCTGCTGATGGGTTGTGCCTGCCATGGGACGGCAGCAAGCCATTGGAACTACCGCAAGGCCTGGGACATCTGAAAGTGAGCGACAGGGCCCCATGGTTGGCAGATGGTGTGAACATCATATTTCGCACGGAAGGTCTCAAATGCCGCCCCGGGCAGAGCAACAGTACCCGTAGTTTCAAACGCCTGTGCCAGGATATGAGCATTCCGCCCTGGCTGCGCTCCCGCATGCCACTGGTGTATCGCGGCGATGAACTGGTGGCCATTGCAGACTATTGTATGTGCCAGCCAGAATCCGGGAAAAATCCGTTTGTGTGGGAGCGGCCTGAATGGCTGCAATAGGGTTTCGCAACAGCTATGCTGTCCGACACCCATTGACTGGTGTACTGGTCAATCTATTGCTGCTGCTCGCTGTCGCCTTGCTGGCATTGGGTTTGAAACTGCCGATTGTGAGTGTGGAAAAGTTTTATTTTTTTGGGAACACCGTCAGTTTGTTGTCGGCCATCAGCCAACTTTGGCAGGGGCAGGAAAGGAGCCTGGCGATTCTGCTGGGCGGATTCAGTGTGGTGTTTCCGATAATCAAGTTGCTGCTGCTGTTTCTGGTCTGGAATCTGGAAGACAGCAACAGCAATCGCCACCGCCGTCATCTCAAATGGCTGGCCACCTACAGCAAGTGGTCCATGCTGGATGTGTTCGTTGTGGCCCTGCTGGTGGTGACCGTAAAACTGGGTGCCCTGGCTCAGGCCCAGGTGGAGTTCGGGTTGTATGCCTTTGCCGCCAGTGTGATACTGAGCATGCTGCTCTCTGCCTGGATTGGCCGTTACACCCAAGAATGAGTGCCCGGTAGCTGAGCCAGATCAATGGCAAGGCTATTGTTTTTGTCGCACAATCAGAACTTACAGAACCCTTCAGGAGACACACCATGAAAGATCTAGTGTGGGACAATACCTTGAGCGTGCAGATCCAGGAAATAGATGAAGATCATCGCAGGCTTGTCGATCTGTTCAATCTTCTTGGACATGCAGTAGAGGAAGGCGAGGCGCCAGCGTATGTCGAGGCGCTGTTTGAAGAGCTGATCAGCGGGACAATCTGGCATTTCAAGCACGAAGAGCGATTGATGATCAAGTATGGCTATGAGGGTCTTCAGGAGCACCGCGAGGAGCATGATGATCTGATCGAAAGCATCACTGCATTGCAGAAGCAGCGTCGGGAGGAAGGGAAAACGGTATCGAGTGAAGACATCGTGTTCCTGGAACACTGGTTGACGGGACACATCCTCGGCGCCGATATGGACCTGGGTGCTTACCTTGCCGAAGTGATGTAGGAGCCGTTCAGCACCAACAGGGATCGTAACTATCCTCCCGCAAAGCCGGAGGACATTCACGAGTTTCAGCGCATCCTTTTTTGTTGCCTCGATCTGCTATCGACAGGAGCTGTGCAAAGTATCTTTCATTGCTTTTCCCCATTTCCCCCTGCGGGCAGGCCGGTGCGGTTTTCCAGCAGGGCGCGCATGGCGGTGCTTACATAAGCCTTGAGATTGGCGAGCATTTCCTCTTTTTCTGGCATCTCACTCTGCAGCGTAAGCGAGGGCTGCGGGTAGAGCTGGAAACTGCCTGCCACGGCTTTTTCATGGGGTGGTTTGATGACGATGTGTTTCCCACGAAAATAAGCGACGGTATGGTCGCTACCCGAGGGTTTGATGATGCCAAAGCCGGGATCAGCATCCGGTAACGACAGCAAATCCCGCCCCCAGCATTGGTGGTCGAATGACTCGCCCAGTACCAGGCTGACCGTCGTGGGTACAAGGTCCATCTGGGTTGCCGCCCGCGTGATGCGGCTGCCATAGGCTTCCTGTATGCCGGGTGCCAGCAGCAGCATGGGGACATGGAAACGCAGCAGGTCAATTTCCCCCAACTGCTGTTTCACGCCAAAACCGTGATCTCCGACCAGCATGAACAGCGTGTCCTGGTACCAGTCCTGTTTCTTGGCTTCATCGAAGAACCTGCCCAACGCCCAGTCGGCATATCGCTGTGCCGTAAGATGTTCGTTCAGACTGTTGAAGCCGGTCACCGGGGCTACCGGCAGAGGGTCGGGCAGGGCATAGGGTGTGTGGTTGGACAGGGTCTGCAATACCGCGAAGAAGGGTTTGTCCTTGTCCAGTCGATTCAGCTCGCGTAAGGCTTGATCGAACATGTCCTGATCCGACACCCCCCAAGTGGGATCGGTAAACACGGGATTTTCGATCTGATCCCGCCCGATGAACCGCGTCATCCCCTGGTTGCGGAAAAAGCCCTTCTGGTTGTCCCAGTTGAAGGCGCCATTATAGACATACACATCCTGAAAACCGCGGGACTTGAGCAATACGGGAAGGCCGGAAAACTGATGCTGACCTTCGGGTTCCTGCATCAGGTATTCAAAACCAGGAATGTTCGGAAAGCAGGCGACACTGGCAAACATGCCCTGATGAGTATGGGTGCCGTTGGAGAAGAAATGATCGAAAAGCAGACCTTCTTTCGCCAGTGCGTCGAAGCGTGGCGTAATGCCGTGATCATTGCCAAGTGCGCCGGTAAACTGGCCGGAAAAGCTTTCCATGATGATGAACACCAGGTTTTTTGGCCGCCGGGTCAGTTTCATCTGTGGCCTGTGAGTGCGCAGCACCGGGTATTGCTCAGGCAGTAACAAGGTGTCCCGGTCGGTGAGCAAAAGCTTGCGTGTGCGTCCAAGTGCCTCGTCTGCGGGCATGATCTTGAGCCAGGTTTTTCCTGCGTCCTTCTTCTTGTTGCCCATGGCGGCCTTGGCCAATGTCCAGGTGCCATTCAGCGCCAGATGATTGGCGAACAGGGATTGGCTGTGAAACGCATCACCCCAGCGCAAGGGGGCACCATGGCGCAGGGTACCTCGTGCCGCAAAAGCTACCAGGAAAGCACAGCCCAGGAATACGGGCACGCGCAGCCACCAGCGGGGATAGCGCCGGTCGTACTTGTGTGTCAGCCGATCCAGCCTGAACAGTGCCCAGATGTAAAACGCGGCAAGTACCGCCCACAACAACAGATAGCGCACTACCGGAAAGCCATGCCAGACCATGCTGCTGACCGTGGCCGGGTCTTCCTTCAGATACTGGATGGCCAGGCTATTCAGGCGAGTGTGGAACTCGTGGTAAAACTCCGGCTCGGATATGCCGAGAAAAATCACGATACTGCCGGTAACGATCAGCCACCACAAGGCCAGTCGGCGGGAACCCAGCCCGTTGGGAAGTAGCAGTGCCAGCACCAGTGGCAGCATGATATAGCTGCTGATGATCAGATCGAACCGCAGACCGACCACAAAAGACCACAGCAGATCCGGTGTTGGCGTCCCCAGGGCAAGATCGGGATTCCTCATCCACAGGATGGTGCGCAGGATGGCCTGCATCAAGAGCAGCAGCAGGGTGGCAAGGCCGATAAAGCCCAGATCGGCTCCCAGGGGACGCAGATGAGTCGGATTTTTCATACGGATGGGAATAACGCAGTAGTAGGCGCAGAATGAGCAATTATAGCGGATCGAAGCTTATGTGGGCCTTATCTCGTTGGATGGTATGACTTGACCCTATGGATTTACCAAGGGCAGGCCG
This sequence comes from uncultured Sedimenticola sp., assembly GCA_964522855.1. Lineage (GTDB taxonomy): Bacteria > Pseudomonadota > Gammaproteobacteria > Chromatiales > Chromatiaceae > Thiolapillus. Next base: position 881 of record CAZFXI010000099.1, on the reverse strand, counting down.
GGATACTGCATCAATCAGCCTTTCGGTAAGGGGCCAAACTGAGTAAACTATCGGGTTTCCTGAATTCGAGGAATCCTGATGCAGGATATTAACCCGATTACCAATAAAATTGCCGATCTGAAGGGACGCCTGGAATCCCTCAGGGGGTATCTTTGACTACCCTGAAAAGAAAGAGCGTCTGACGGAAGTTCTGGCTGAACTGGAAGACCCGGAGGTCTGGAACGATCCGGGTCGCGCCCAGGCGTTGGGCCGTGAGCGCGCCGATCTGGAGGCTGTCGTAGAGAATATGGATGAGATTTCCAGTGGTCTGGCCGATGCTGCCGAGCTACTGGAAATGTCTGTGGAAGAAGGTGACGAGGATTCCGTTGCCAGCATTGCTGCAGACACGGATGCTTATGAAAAGCGTGTGGAAGAACTGGAGTTCCGGCGCATGTTCTCCGGCGACATGGATGCCAGCAATGCATTTCTGGAGATCCAGGCCGGTTCCGGTGGCACCGAAGCCCAGGACTGGGCGGAAATGCTGCTGCGCATGTATCTGCGCTGGGGCGAGGCACACGGTTTCAAGACCGAGCTCATGGAGGTGTCGCCGGGTGAGGTGGCCGGTATCAAGTCGGCTTCCATCCGCTTCGAAGGCCCCTATGCTTTCGGTTGGTTGCGCACGGAAACGGGTGTGCACCGCCTGGTGCGCAAGTCGCCCTATGATTCCGGCGGGCGGCGGCATACCTCCTTTGCAGCGGTTTTCGTATCGCCGGAAATCGACGACAGCGTGGAGATCGACCTGAACCCGGCGGATATTCGTGTGGATGTTTACCGGGCTTCCGGCGCCGGTGGTCAGCACGTCAACAAGACCGAGTCTGCCGTGCGCCTGACGCACCTGCCCA
>CAZFXI010000098.1:0-9030 GCA_964522855.1 uncultured Sedimenticola sp. | reverse complement strand
CTAATGGATATCCATATGGATTTCCGTGTCCTATCTGCAATGACTTGATCATCCACACATCACATCCGTGGTGAACCACTCCCTCCAATAGTCGATGCATTTCGACAATGAAAATGCGCAGCTCTCATTGAGAAAATACATCCTCATTCGCAGAAAAGAGGGGCAGTATTGACCTTTGCTGGTGGCAAACTGGCACAATAAGGCTCTGTTGTTAACAGGAAAGCAGCTATGCGTATTCCCACTCTTGGTTTGAATCCCCATCTGGCCGATGTGTTCAAGAGCTTTCCGGAAACGGTCCGCCCCCTGCTGGAGTATCACGATCTGCTGTTGCGCGGACCCTCGCCTCTGAGTGTGGCGGAACGCGAACTGATTGCGGCCTATGTCTCTGGCCTCAACGCCTGCGATTTCTGTTACGGCGCACATCAAATTATCGCCGAAGCTGCCGGCATCGATGCAGATGTATTCGAGCAGTTGCTTTGCGACATCGATACCGCGCCGGTAAAGGAATCCCTCAAGCCTATCTTTCATTATGTGCGCACGCTCACGCTGTCACCGGCAAGGGTCACCGATGCTCAGGCGCAGGCCATTCGTGATGCCGGCTGGGATGATCGTGCCATACATGACGCTGTTGCAGTGTGCAGTCTGTTCAATCTCATGAACCGGCTGGTCGAAGGTATGGGCGTGGAAGGTGGCGAGGCTGTGCGTACCGGCCAGAGGCAGCGCAATCAGGAGATCAGCGAAACCCAGTACCGGGATTTCGGGAAAATGCTGGGTATCGAATGATCAGAGAGCAATAGACAGAACGCCTACCACCAGGTAAATCTGCCATGGTACTGAGTTGCAGCCCTTCAAGACTTGAAACCACCGTATGTGGCACCGGGTATCATCTTGGAGGCAACACGCCATTTCATCATGCCGGTGAATGTGCAATTCGCAGTGGTGCTGCTGGAAAGAAAAAATGAGGCAAAAGAGGCTCAAGAGTCACGATTCAGTCACGTTACATTGACCGTGATTCGTGGAGGCAATGGGTAAGTCATTGAAAGTATTGGTCGGAGTGAGAGGATTCGAACCTCCGGCCCCTGCCTCCCGAAAATGGTTATTACAAGTTCAACCGATTTCTTGATTTCCGAATAATACAGTTAATATAAATTAAAACAATAACTAATGCTCATTTTTGTGCGGCCTGTGTAGACATATGAGGTCATTTTAGCTCTCATTTCCGCGGATTTTGGGCTACAATCGTAAAAATAGAATTATCCTGATACGGGAATAAATAGGCCACCATTTATCCGGCGCTATATCTGTAAATGACAAGTATTCTCAATATTTGGCGCAAGTTGGAGTTGGAGTGCATCAGCTTTCGTTTGATTGTGGGGCTCCATCCTCAGGTCAGGGATTTGGCGCCATTGTCGGATGTGGACCATCTCCTGAGGGATCCTGACGATTTGTCAGTCCAGGGTGCAATGATTCAGGCAATAACCGTACCAATAATATGCAAGAAATCGAAAAATAGTTATCGAGTTGTCGGTGGCTTCCGTACCTTTCAGTTGCTGTCGAAATATTTTTCTGAAGATACAAAAACAAAGATTCCCGTTCTGGCTTTCGCCGGCGGTACTGCAGAGCAACTGAAAATGATCGCTCAGTACAGCATCGCAGGTGTGCCATTGGTAAACTGCCTGGGGACACGGGCTCCAAGGCAAATTGGCAAGGTGGTGCTGGAAACAAATCCTCAGATTCGTCAGTCCAAGCGAGGAAGGCTTTCAAAAAGCGAGGAGTTTCCCGAAAATGCCAGCATATTCCAGACTTTTTTTCCTAAAGTCACCTCGCCGAGTGGGTTGGCCAATCTGATGGGGGTCAAGCCCGACGTGATTCTTTCGGTGAGCAAAGAATGATGCCGATCGATTTTTGCGGAATGAACCCTCTTGGTTTAATACTGAGTTGCTCTTATTAAGTGATAACCGTATTTTGTTTAATAGTGTAGAATCTTATTAAGCGTACCAATGTTTGAGAGTGACAATATATGCTAAGAGGCGCTACCGGTCGGTATGAAAACACAGCAGTAAAGGGAGAAAGGGTTTCTGCATTCTTGCCTGACCCTTTGCCTCCGGAACCTGCAATAGAGTTCACGGTTGCGCGCCGCCGGTTACTGGAACGAGCAACGCTGGCGCTCGGGCGATTGGATAGCATCACCTTGTTGCTGCCTGATCCCAATATCTTTCTTTATTCGTATGTTCGACGCGAGGCGGTGCTATCGTCACAGATCGAAGGGACGCAATCGTCACTTTCTGACCTGCTGATGTTCGAGATGGATTCCATTCCTGGTGTGCCATTCGATGATGTTACCGAAGTCTCCAATTATGTTGCTGCACTCGAGTATGGAATGGAACGCCTCGCTTCCAATTTCCCTCTGAGTAATCGTCTGCTGCGTGAAATGCATGAGATTTTGCTGGTGAGAGGACGGGGAAGCCATAAAACGCCGGGGGAGTTTCGGCGCAGCCAGAATTGGATAGGCGGTACCCGGCCTGGTAATGCCTTGTTCGTGCCACCGCCACCCCATTTGGTAGAAGAGTGCATGAGCAAGTTGGAAAAGTTTCTGCATGATGAGCATCAGCCATATCCTACGCTCGTCAAGGCTGCCTTGGCGCATGTCCAGTTCGAAACGATTCATCCTTTCCTCGATGGCAACGGTCGGCTGGGAAGAATGCTGATTTCCTTTGTTCTGCATCATGAGGGCCTTTTGCGCCGCCCCTTGTTGTATCTGAGCCTATTTTTCAAGCAGCACCGGCAGCAATACTACCGGCTGTTGGACGAGGTGAGACATCAGGGAAACTGGGAAGCCTGGCTGGATTTCTTTCTTGAAGGGGTTGAACAGACGGCCAACAATGCGGTCGATACGGCCAGGCGACTGGTCGAGTGTTTTCGGGTAGATGAGCGGGCCATTGCTCAATTGGGAAGAGGTTCGGGGAGTGTGATGCAGGTATTTTCCGTGTTGTGTAGTCGTCCGTTGCTGAATATCAAAACTGCGCAGAAGGAGACGGGGTTATCTTTTCCCGCAGTTTCAGGAGCATTGAAGAAGTTGCAAGCGCTGGATATCGTGAAAGAGTTGACGGGCCAGAAGCGTAACCGGTTATACCGTTATTCCCGATATATTGAAATACTCAATGAAGGTGCAGGACCGTACGGCACGGATTGATGGTGCACTGCCATAACATAAAAGGGGGAGAAGGGATTGAGCAAGGGCGTGTAAGTACGGCAACATTTGTCCCCAGTTGCCAGGGTGACGTGTTACCTTGGTTGACGAGGCACTGAATTCAAAGCGACTTCCCGTGTGTCAACTGTTCGATAGTGCCCCCCCATACCGCCAGATAAACGATTTCCAGTCCTGGGATCAACTGGCTGCAGTCTGCCACTTCGACTCTCAACAAGAACGAGAAAAGCTGTTTTCCATGCTCTGGGCCATGGATGCCCCGGAAAGCCTGCAGAACCTGGAACTGGCCCTGGAAAACATGCGGCTATTGCTTCCCTGCCTGGAAAAGATTCAAGGAGTCGGCTGGCAGGATCAATCCTGTTGGCAAAAATTGATCCATCAACTTCTGGACAAACTGACCAACCTTTCAGAAGAAGAAATGGTCAGTTTGTCCCTTCCGGAGGTGAAACACGACCGGGTCACCGGGGTACTTACACACCATCCCTGGTATGGGCTGCTGTTGTTTGTGCGGGATTTTTCTGATCAGCAAACGGCCATGGCAATGATGGCTCGTGTCATGAAACTCATGTGGGCGCGACGGGATGAAGACAGTGACAACATGCGGTATCGCCTGTCGTTGGGAATTCGGGTTGTGTTTGGCGAATCGGAGGGATCGTGGGGCGAAAAAGACATACTTGAACTCAGCGATATGGCGATCGTGCAGCATCTCGAAACCCTCCTGGAACAAAATATTGCCGTTGATGAAGAATATCTCGAGCTCCTCCGCCGGTATCTGCTGGGAGAGATCGAGCGCCGGGAAGGGCATGAAAAGATGGGCGGGTACAGCCGCCGGGCCATCAACTGCTTTGGCATACGAGGCAACCCGAGAAAGGCAGAACGCCGCCCAACATCCCTGCTCGAAACCGATCACCGCGGCTTGGTGGAAGCCGAACTCGAGGATGTTCATGCAGAAAAAGTGGAACACCTGGTGTTTCCGTACACGGGGAAAAAAGCCAGAGAGCTGAAAAGTCAGGGGCTATGGGGGAGAGATTGCGCCACGGACCTGTTGAACATACAGGAACGGGTGGAAAAGAAAATTGGCGTCGAGGTAGCGACGGATCCTGTACGCAAACGCTTTCAGAAAAAGCAGATAGCCGCTGAAATCGCCAGGACCGCGCAACCGCTGTCGTTTCTGTGGTCTGTGTTGACGCCCTGGGAAGTGCTGCTGATGTTGAAGGATCTGCCCTCACTGGCAGAAATGGACTCCGATCTGGCGCTTGTTTTGCTCATGTGCTTTATTCGTGGCGTCGATGTTGAAGAGGCATTGAAAATCCGGTATCGCGAAGCAGAAATGAAAGGAAAACAGGTCTGTTTCGAGATCGATGAAGACGGCAGATGCGCCTGGTGGTTGCCTGTCAATATCGGCATCAAACTGGGGAAGGGGACGGTAGGTTGTGTCGGTCATGAGCATGCTCCTAGCACCCATTTCAAGGTCCTTTTTCCAGCGGTATTGGACCGCCTGTTCAAGGCATACCTTCCCAAAAGGACAATAGATGAAAGGAAAAAGGGAGAACGGCTGACGGCGCTTGCGCGACCCAAGGAGACGTCAGACGCGCTGACAAAATGGATTTCCCAGATCAATCGACGCTATCGAACGCGCCTGACCCTGCTGCGCATCAGCCGTTTCATGGGCTTGCGGGGGCGTGCGAGGCAGGGATTGGATGGGGTGCATCTTGCCTACCTGAGAAGCAAATATGAGCTCGATTCCGAAACCCAGATCTACTACACCCGTACCCTGCCAGACGCGGTCGAGTCAGCCTACCAGGATTTCTGGTCCGGGATATTCGATGAAATCGAACGGGAATGGAAAGCATTGAATGTCCCCATGCCCGCCTGGATGAACAAAGGCGTCTCCGAGGGAAGGCAACAATTTGAATTACCCATGGAGGGACTGATTGAAGAACGCCTGTGCGAGACAGGGATCGGTGCGCACAAGGTTCCCAGGAAACAGGTGGTTCAGCAGATGATTGCCGGTATCGATCAGGCCATGGGTCAGGCCAGCAAACGCCTCCCCGTCTTTCTCCGGACCATCGAATACCACAATCAATACATGCTCTACACCCTGGTTTACCTGACCTGGGCCAGTGGATACCGCGCCGTCTCATCGCCTTTGCCCGATCCTCGCCTGTTGGACCAGGAAACGGGGCTGCTGCATATTTCGGACAAGGACGCAGAGGATGGTTACTGTTCCCGCTTTGTCTGGTTGACGCCAGATTGTGTGCGTCAGGTTCGATACTACCTGGATCATCTCGAAGCCGTGACCCTGCGCATGGCCGGTTACAACCCCGAGGTCTACGCCGCATTTCGCAAGGCCTGGTTGCGCTGGAAAGGTCGTCCCCCGAATATCAGCGGCAAGCGCTGGATCATGGAAACGGATGAACGCGGCTTCACGCCTTTTGTGATGCTGGATGATAAAGGCTTCACGCCCATCCGGCCGAGGTTGGTACGCCAACTGCTGCCCGAGGGCTACCAGTTGCCACTGGACAGCAATCGACACTACCTGCGCTCCTGGCTGTTGAGTCATGGCTGTTCCCCTTCGTTGATCGATATCCAGATGGGGCACTGGCACCACGGTCATGAACCCTGGGGGAAAACATCGTCCCTGGCGCCAAACCAGTACGCCAGGGCCATCGAGCCTTACCTGACAACCCTGCTTGAGGACCTGGGGTTTGCATCACGCCAAAGCCGGGAGTGCGTTTGACTGCCCAGGAGAACCAGCTGCTGGAATCCCTCGTCCTGGCCTGGCAATCCCAGTTGTGCCTGGAAAAGGAACGGGAGTTGCAGGCACTTTCTGCCGTGTTGGCGTTACTCCATCAGCACTGCCCTGAACTCCTGGAAGGAAAGCGGCCGAAGTTTACGCGGGCCATGCGCACCCGGGTGGAAGCCGATATCCAGCGGAAGGAAACCCTGCTCAACCAGGAACGGCAACGGGATATGCTGTCTCGCATACTGGAATACGGCGAAAAACACCTCGGGTGGGAGAACAAAACCACCAATACCATAACCTACCACCTGTCGCGGGATGCCCCGGTCGTTTTGCAACAGCACATGGTGTCGCTGACGGCCTGTCGCGCCATGATCGACGCCTATCAACAGGCCTTCGAGCATCTGGATCAGCTTTCGAAAGACGCCTTTGCCGGCATGGTCCTGTTCTCGGCCATGGTCGATAGCGCGCTGGCGGGCGAGAAGAAACTTGCCGCCTTGTTGCAGACCCGAAAGTCAGACTGGGTGATTGGAGAAGAAACGGGATTGAGCGTGGTGCTTCGGGTCATGCGCAAGAACAAGCGCCGTGACAGCCTGGATGAGGATGATTACGAGACGTTTCGTTTTCTGGCATCGCCGCAAACGGAATTACTGCTCTACCGCTACTGGCATTATTTCCCGGAGGATGACTTTCCCGGCAGGCAGGGGAAGAACCTGGTCCCGCCCTTCCGGCTGATACGCAGGTTTCTCGATGCCATCGGCTATCCGGGAAAACAGCGCCCACCTTCCATGCGACAGCTCAGGCTCTGGGTTGAAACCTGGCAAAGCCTGGAACTGCCGCCTTTCCTGTTGACGGTCGTGCGGGAGCGATACCGGACGGCCATGCTGCCGCCACAGCCCATGCTGCGTTTTACCCGGGGCTGCCGTGTAAAGTATTGGAAAGACAATAAAAGACAGTTGCTCGATGTGAAGCAGGCGGTTTCCATAGGGGCGTGCAGCGGTGGTATCGCAACCCAGAAAGCCCAGCTTGCCTACCTGGGTGATATCGCAAAGGCATTTGCGGGGCGCACCCGCAAAGAAGCGGTAGAAAAGATCGAAGGCCTGCTGGCCAGGCCCCCGGCAAAAACCACCTACATCAGCTGGCTGATGGGTTCCTGGGTATATTACCTGGCGCGATATGGCAGCAAGTACGGCAAGCGCCTGAAAGGAAACAGCATACAGCGTTACCTCCGGGCCTTGAAAAACGGGGTGCTGCCGGCGTTCTCCGATGTAGAAGCCGAAAACCTGGATGCGGCCGGCTGGTTGAATTACCTGCAAGCCGCCATCGACAATGCCACAGACAAGCGAACCCCCGAGACCGTGGCCCGCTTTGCCGAGTACCTGCAGTTGATTCCCAACCTGCCACGATTTGACGTGCTGGATCTCGAAGGCGTGGAACAGGTCTACCGTATCAATGCCAATCTCATCAGCGTGGCGGATTTTGAAAGGGCTGTTGAGCAAATAGATGCCGACACCGATGATGTCAGGGAGATGTGCGCCCTGGCGGCGGCATTGGGATTCTATGCCGGACTGCGCAGGTCGGAAGCCACCTGCATTCGTGTATGTGATATCCAGGGCATGGCACGTCCCTACCTGCTGGTGCGCAGCAATCGCTACAACAGTACCAAGACCTCCAGCAGCCAGCGTCTGCTGCCCCTGCATGACTTGCTGCCGGAAGTCTGGTTGAAACGATTCAATTCATGGCGGGAGAAACGCCTGCGCGTTGCCGGGGAAGACTTCAGCCTGGACTTGTTGTTCTGCCTGCCAGGGCGGCCTCGGGAACCGCTGAAATCCGACCTCCTCATCGATCCGGTCGTTGCCACCCTGCGCAGGCAAACGGCGGACGAAACCCTGGTGTTCCATCACCTGCGCCACAGCTTTGCCAACTGGGTGTTCCTGCGCTTGATGATTGCCGATCACCCCGATCTGGAACTTCATCGATATCAGGCACTGGTGCATCACCTGTTCGAGCACCAGGCCTGTGTGGCCTTTCGTGGCCGGTTGCTCGAGATGACAGACCAGTCCGTTCCCATCCGCCATGCCCTGTATGCGCTCAGCATCCTGATGGGGCACAAAAGCCCGGACATGACATTGAGCACCTATGTGCATCTGACGGATATCGTCATACACGCCCTGATGAAGCGCCGGGCCTGTTGTCTGTCAGACAAGGGGCAACAGATGCTCCTGGGCTACGCATCCGGTGAGAACCCCAATGCTGCCCAGCAGCGTTGGTATCGAAACCGGAAAACACTGCAGGAAAATGGCGTGTTGCTGCCAGAAAAGGCAGCCAGGGCATACCGGGAACAACGGGCGAATCAATTTCCTGATCCAACCCAACAATATGTGCAGAAAAGGCCACCCGCCACTGATCGGCCTGTCGTGCTGAAAGAAGAAAAACCGTTGCGTATTTCCCAGTTGCCTGAACTTCTGCTGCGGCTGTTCGGCCAGCAACAGAGCCTCTACCGGTTATCAGACGAGTACGAATACAGCGCGGAACAGATCCACCAGGTTCGCCAGGCCGCGGAAGTTATCGAATCCCTGAAAACCCGCAAGGGGAATGCGCGATTTAAGCTTGTTCCTGTCTTGCCCCATAGCAGTGAAGATACAGAGTTGTACAGAAAGATATTCTCCAGGGTTGAAATGGGGGATATCGAGATGGATAAAGTGACTCCGGGGCTTGACCTGTTTCTGCATCGCTCCGACCCCAGTCATGCCGGTCGTGTCCTGTTGAGAGACCCAGAAGAGCAGGAAGCCTATATGGACATGCTGTTGGATCTGGGTGTCCCCTCTGATGAGATTATCTACACCTTGTACCATCCCTACAAGAAATCGCGCATCGCCGCTGAGAAAACCCGGGAAGCAGGTTGGGCAATAAGGCACTTCAAGTTACCCAGAGGTCATGTGCGGGACAAATACATGCATGTTACCAAATTCGTTCAGGATCAGGTGCTGCCCTTTGTATCCCTGTCCACACTGTCTAGGCGCCGCCCATTGTCTTTGCCGGGGCTTGCCGACGTGGTGGATACGGGCCTGACTACTAG
>CAZFXI010000097.1:0-9499 GCA_964522855.1 uncultured Sedimenticola sp. | reverse complement strand
TTCACTGCTCAAGGGCCGGTATTCACCGGTGCAGGTTCTCAGTACAAGGTTGATGATCCCGATGATTATGAGGCAAATGCCGGCTTGCGCTACCGTGGTTCACTGGATAATGGCCTGAACTACGGTATCAACTACTTTTACCACTACAGTGCCAATCCTGAAGTCAATATGAGCTGGCATGATGCGGTTACCGGCGAAAAGCTGGAAGTGTTGCGCGCCCGTGGCATGCAAGTGGGCACCGACCCCAATGGTAATCCCATCATAATGCCCAACCCAGGCGACATTATTTCCGCCAATGATGTGGGTAACAATGCCATGACCGACCCCAGTGCCACGCCGACCATTCTGTTGGTGAATGGTGCCGGGCAGTTTTATGGCGCTTTCGATCCGACCACCGGTATGCCCAATGCCAATCAGAACGGTGTAAACATGCGCATGACCGAGACCCGTTCCCGCGTACACAGCATTGGCGGCTCCATGGACTATGCCACTCAACTGGGTAGTCTGCCCATGGTATTCCGCGCTGAGCTGCTGTATGACAAGGATGAGCGTCAACCTGTAGTCGACAAACGTCTAATGGGAATCGGAGACATGACCAATGCGCTGGTCATGGAAGATGCCGACAAATTCAGCTATGTTCTGGGTGTGGATGTTACCGTTCTGACCAACATGCTCATCAGCGGTCAGTTCATCCAGCAGAACAACCTGGATTTCATTGATGACTCTCGTCAGTGTACAACCCAAACCGGCAAGACTTATGATTGCTCCCGCTACACGGCAGATTTTTCAACTGTCAATATGACCAATGGCCTGAACAAGGGCTGGGAAAACAAGGAATTCTATTCCCTGTTCTTCTCCAAGCCCTTTGGCGAAGGTCAACTGGGTCGCTGGAACAATATCACCATGGCTGAAGACGGTGGTGGCTACTGGAACCGCTTCGACGTGGAGTATTCCTTTTCGGATGAATGGATTGGCTCTGCGGAACTGAACTTCTACTGGGGTGATGAAGACACCACCTTCGGTCAGTTCAAGGAATCGTCCAGCGCGCAGATTGGTGTGAAATACATCTGGGAATAATTATTCCCGATAGCCAGAATAAGGCAGGCGCAGCGGTTTGCGCCTGCCTTTTCGAAGCGACAACTTTTTACAGGCAGGGCAGAGAACCCTTGCCTGTCGTTTATTCCGGGAACCGGATGCTCGGTCCCGGAGTAGTTCGAGGCTTATTTTCAGGCTTTGAAAATCCTATTCGATAATAACCAACAAGCAGCATATCGAGGAGTTCCTTATGGGCGAGCAGATCCAGAAGAAAGGGTTGGCAGACAGATACGCGGATTTTGTATTGAAATTCCGCTGGCAGATCATCATCTTTCTTGTCATTGGCACGATACTGGGTGCGTTACAGATACCCAATCTGAATATCAGAAACGATCCGGATACGCTGCTGCCGCCAACCAATCGATATGTAGCGACCAACCTCTATGCCGAGCATAACTTCGGCATGGGGAATCTGATGGTGTTTTCCCTCAGGGTGAAAGAGGGGGATATCTATCAACCATGGTTCGTGAACAAGCTGCAGGATCTGCACCGGAAACTGGTGGAGCTGCCGACTTCCCGGGAAACGAACTTCATTGATTTTGCGGCCCAGAAGATCAAGTACATGACATCGGACGAAAATGGTCTGGTGTTCAAACGCCTGATCCCGACGTCGGGCATCAGTACCGACGACCCCGAAAAAGCCAAACAACAGCTGGCTTTTCTGAAAGAAGGCATCAAGACTAACCCGGTCATGGCGCCGATGCTGGTGGCCATGTTCGACAAGGACGGTAATCGTTGTGCCTACGAAGACTATGGCAAGGAAAGCTGCGTTGCCAAGGCCGCCTATATCATCGCGGACTACACCGATGATGTGAAGGCGATATATCTTCCCTGGGTGGAGTCGGTGCGCAGCCTGATGGAGGAGGTTTCCCAGGATGAGCGGGTTGAACTGCTGGTGGCAGGTGAACCGTATTTCCTGGCCTGGATGCTGGCGGATCTGGTGCACAAGTGGTGGCTGTTCGCCATTTCCATCGCCATCGTCATCGTGGTGCTGTGGCTGGAATTCCGTGATTGGCGAGGGGCGCTCTTCCCGTTACTGGGCGTGGGCATGACCATTGCATTCACCCTGGGGCTCATGGGCTTTACCGCCTTTAAATTGACTACCATGATGGTGTTGACCCCCATGCTGTTGCTGGCCATCGGTATCGGTCACTCGGTACAGGTGACGCGGCGGTTCCTGCTGGACTATGGGCAATCGGGTGATTGTGAAGCCGCCGGGCATAAAGCTATATCTCACACCATTGTGCCTGCAACATTGTCGATTATCACAGACATGGTGGGATTCGCGACGCTGGCGACTGTGGACATCTCTTTCTACAAAGCCTATGCCTGGTTCGGTATGTTCGGCATGCTGACCCTGTTGCTGACCACGACCACACTCATTCCTTTATTGCTCACCAAGTTCCCGCCATCTGCGGCGAGTTGTCAGGCAGGGGGACACAAATGGGAAACCCAGGTGGGGGGATTTCTCACCAAGGTAGTCATGGGACCGGGAAAATGGGTGCCGATTGCCTTTATTGTGCTGGTAATGGGCGTTTCTGTTTACTACACCAATCTCATGAACTGGAAAGGTGATCCCGAAGCAGCGGTCAAGCTGGCTGAAGAAGGCGATATCATGCCGGGGGTCGAGAAGGGCATCAACTATGCTCGTGCCGCTTTCAAGGGTAGCTCAGATATCTGGAAGGATCTGGTGAAGCTGAATGAAATCATGCCCGGGGTTATCTCGGTAAGTATTCCCATTCGGGGTAAGGAGCCTGCCCTCCCTGATTGCTCCGAGGATCAGCTGTTTCCCGAAGAGATCTACGACATAGAGGATGTAAACGAGCGCAACGCCATCTGTGACAAGGAGAAAAAAGCCAAAGGCTGCTGGGATGCGGAGGCCTGTGGGGCGCAGGGCATATTCAATGAAGCTGATGTGCTGGCTGATATCGAAACCATGGAAGCCTGGATGCGCAAGCACCCGTTCATAGGCTATACCGGCTCCTATGCTCAATATGTGCGTCTGGTTAACATGCTGCTTACTGCAGAGCCCGGTACGAAGCCAAATGTCAAAGACCTGGCGATCCCCTCCAAGGCCTACCTGACCGGCATCGATCCGGATGATGATCGTGATCCCGATGGCATCGTCCAGCTCTATAACGGCCTGCTGGAAATGATGACCTCGGATGGCGACATGGATTCTTTCGTGTCCGCCGATTGGAATGAAGGGGTTATCCTGGGCTTCATCAACACCATGGACCCCCGTGAAACCCATCAGGTAACGATGGATATTCAGCAGTACATTGAAGAACACAAGAATGGCAAGGGGTTCAGCAAAGTCAACTTTGGCCTGCGCTGCGGTCCTGTGGACGATCCGGATGTCTTTCTTGCCTGTGACACGAACGAGTTGTCACAGGAAGGGCCAGGCTATGTACGCCCTGCAGTAGGTGGCTTCCTGGGTGCAACGGAGGCGACGCGGGAAGTGGCCATGGATAATTGGCTGACTGGCCCGCTGTTTACCGCCCTGGTGGTGTTCGTAGTAGCAGCGCTGATCTTCCGGTCGGTGCTGGTTGGCGGGATTCTGATTTTTACTTTGCTGATTACGCTGTTTGCCCAGTATGGATTGGGCGGATACTTCACATCGGTTCAGGAATGGTCCGGCAATCTGGCCTTCCATCTGCTGGTGACCCTGAGTATTGCCATGGGGCTGGGCGTAGACTACGGCATTTACATGCTATCGCGCCTGCGCGAGGAAATGGCTGAAACTGCGGGTAACTGGTCCCAGTCACTTCGCAACACCCTGAATACCACCGGATCTGCGGTCATCGTGTCTGTTGTTGTGTTGCTGGGCAGCTTTATTCCCTTGGTCTCAACAGACCTGGCGAATACCTGGGGGCTGGCGATGTTTATCGGCGAGGCACTGATTATCGATGTGTTTACCGCCTTGATGCTGTTGCCCACACTGGTGTACTGGTTCAAGCCGAAATATGTGTTTGGGGAGTACAAATAAGCGCTAACGAGGCGGGCTGTTGAGCAGCCCTGCATGCAAGTCGCCTGGCCTTCTTGATCATCGGTCAGGTGGCTTCTTGGTCCGAATTTCCCCCGCGCCTGGCGCAGTGGGAGATTTGGATTTTATTTTGAACTGCTGTGCAGCTTGTTCATCAACTGCTGATAATTGCCGGCCAACAGCTCTTCAACCTGGTCGATCGCCAGATCAATAGCTGCTTCTATTTTTAGCCGATCGTCACGGCAAGGCCGGGATAACACATAGTCTGTCACCTGATCGCGATGCCCCGGATGATCTATGCCGATGCGCAGGCGATAGAATTCTTTGCTACCCAGGGCGGAAATGATGTCGCGCAGTCCGTTGTGTCCCCCATGCCCACCATCTTTCTTCAGGCGTACGGCGCCTGCAGGTAAATCCAGCTCGTCATGGGCAACCAGGATCTGTTCGGGAGTCAGTCGGTAAAAGCGGGCCAGGGCACTGGCTGCCTGACCACTACGATTCATGAAGGTGGAAGGTTCGAGCAACCAACAGTCTGCGGCAGGTAGGGACAGTTTTGCCACCTGCCCGAAAAACTTGCTCTCCGTACGCAGCTGCAGGCCATGGCGGCGAGCAAGCGCATCCACAAGCCAGAACCCGGCGTTATGCCGCGTACCCTGATATTTTTCACCGGGATTGCCCAAACCTATGATACAGCGAATGCCTTGTTCCATTTGTTACTCCAAAACAAAAACGGCGACCCTCAGGCCGCCGTTTGCGCGAACAAACCAAAGAAGCTTATTCCTCTTCGGAGGAGGTTTCTTCATCTGATTCTGCTTCGGCAGGTGCCGCCTCGACTTCCTCCTCAACCTCCTTGGCTTTGGCCTGCAGGGAGGCTACCAACTCGTCATGCTCATTTTCGTCGCCATGGGTAAAGGCCACGATCTCAACGCCTTCGGGTAGTTTGAGGTCCGTAAGATGCAGCATATCGCCGACGTCCATTGCGGAAACGTCCACTTCGATGTATTCCGGAAGATTCTGGGCTTCACAGATGATTTCCACATCGACGAGCGCATGGGAAACGGTACCGCCGCCCTTGATGCCAGGGGAGCTTTCTTCACCGATGAAGTGCAAAGGCACATTCATCTTGATGCGGTCTGTGGCCGCCACGCGCTGCAGATCGAAATGTATGACAAAGGGTTTGGCTGGATGACGCTGCAAGTCCTTGAGAACGACCCGCTGCTTCTTGCCGTCAACTTCCACATCCACAATGGATGAATAAAAAGCTTCATGCTCCAGATGCTGCAACAGCTTGTTATGTGTGGCGGCGACCATTTCGGGATCTTTCCCGCCACCATAGATGATGCCCGGTACCAGGCCTTCACGACGCAGGCGGCGGCTCGCACCCTTCCCCCCGTCGTTGCGGACAACAGCTTGAATAGTAAATGTATCTGACATGATTCTCTCCTGAGAGTAAAACCTGAAACCGTAGGATCAGGTAAAAAACAAGCCCCGGCTTGTCCGCGACCAGACATGCCAGGGCAGGGTTGTGTGCCAGAGGCACACGAATTCTTTCAGTCCATAAACAGCGAGCTGACTGACTCCTCGTTGTTGATACGGCGCATTGATTCAGCCAGGATTCCTGCGATGGAAAGCTGGCGAATCTTACTCGATGCCTGGGCTGCTGGTTGCAACGGGATGGTATTGGTCACCACCAGTTCATCCAGGTTCGAATGATTAATATTGTCTACTGCAGGCCCGGATAGCACGGCATGAGTACAATAGGCAGCTACTCGTGCGGCCCCATGTTCCTTGAGGGCGCTGGCTGCCTTGCACAGGGTGCCGGCAGTATCCACCAGGTCGTCAATGAGCACGCAGGATCTGCCTTCCACGTCGCCGATAATGTTCATTACCTGCGATTCGTTGGCTTTGGGTCGGCGTTTATCGATAATCGCCAGGTCCGCGTCGTCCAGTCTCTTTGCCAGCGCTCTGGCGCGCACCACGCCTCCCACATCCGGAGATACCACCATGAGTTCCGGATACTTCTGCCGCCAGATGTCTCCAAGCAGGATGGGAGAGGAGTAAATATTGTCCACCGGTATATCGAAAAATCCCTGGATCTGGTCGGCATGCAGATCCATGGTCAATACCCGGTCGGTGCCCGCAGTGCCAATCATTTTCGCAGCCAGCCTGGCGGTAATGGGGACCCTGGCGGATCTCGGTCGTCGATCCTGCCGGGAATAGCCAAAATAAGGAATAACGGCAGTGATGCGGTTTGCGGAGGCCCAGCGCAGCGCATCGATCATTACCAGCAGTTCCATGAGGTGATCGTTGGTCGGCGCAGAGGTAGGCTGTACCACGAACACGTCTCGACCGCGAACATTGTCTTCGATCTCAACCTGGACTTCGCCATCGCTGAATTGACCGACAACACATTTGCCCAGGGCGAGATCCAGATAGTTTGCGATTTCGATGGTCAGTTCTGGATGCGCGTTACCGCCAAAAACCATCATGCCACTGCCAGCCATCTTGTTGGACCTCGCTTGCAGGTCTGCCGCCCTGCCGGGCGGGCTGTTTTAAAAATGGCTGGGGCGGCAGGATTCGAACCTGCGATGCCGGAGTCAAAGTCCGGTGCCTTAACCACTTGGCCACGCCCCAGTAAATTTTTCGAGCTGTGTGTGCAGGGGTGATCGATTCAACCCCGGACTCACAAAGCCCTTCATGTCTGCAGGAAGCTCATGCAGAACCTTTTCGGCTTTTTCTCGCGATGGAAATGCCGAAAAGACGCAAGCCCCGGTTCCGGTCAGTCTGCCTTGGCCGAACTGATTCAGCCAGGAAAGCGCCTTTCCCACTTCAGGATAGCGACGGGCTACCAGTGACTGGCAGGTATTCGCATTCTGTCCCGCAGAGAAGTCGCGTATTGTGATTGCCTTGGCGTCCCGTGTCAATTGCGAATCGCAAAAAATTTCAGCAGTTGAGACATGGCAGGCAGGGGCCAACACCAGATACCAGGATTCCGCTGGTTCGATGAAGCGGAGATCTTCGCCAACGCCTTCCGCCCATGCTGCTCTGCCCAGGACAAAGACGGGTACGTCTGCCCCGAGCTGCAATCCGAGTTCCGCCAGCTTGCGCTCGTCAAGGTTCAGTTTCCATAGCCTGTTCAGCACCAGCAGGGTGGTGGCTGCGTTCGAACTGCCGCCGCCCAAGCCGCCGCCCATGGGGAGCTGCTTGTCAATCTCGATGTCTGCGCCGAGATGCGTACCGCCATGGCGCTGCAGCAGGCGTGCTGCGAGGATAGCCAGGTTGTCGTCGTCGCTGACGCCGGGAATCCGGGGTCTGCAGTGTATTTCCCCGTCTGAACGAATTTGATAGCGGATCCGGTCGGCCTGGGCCAGAAACTGGAATACGGTCTGCAACAGATGATAACCATCGGGGCGACGGCCGACCACCCGGAGCATCAAGTTCAGTTTGGCCGGTGCCAGCCAGAACACTTCGGAAGCGTTCATTGCAGGCGCTTGATCACTTCCCTGAGCTTGTGATTGTCAGGATGACTGGCGATGGCCTTGTCGAGGAGTTCCCTGGCTTTCTCCTTGTCGCCGGTGACCCAGAGCAGCTCCCCCAGATGCGCCAGAATCTCCGGGTCATCGAGTTTTTCAGCGGCCCGTTGCAGATAGTTCAGCGATTGTTCGTATTCTTTCATGCGGTACAGCACCCAGCCCATGCTGTCGAGTATTGCGGGACTATCCGGATTCAGTTCCAATGCTTTTTTAATATAGGCGTAGGCTTCGGAGTAACGGCTGGTCTGATCTGCCAGGGTGTAGCCCAGTGCATTGAGTGCGTCGGCATCGTCAGGCTTGATGGCCAGCGCTGCCTTGAGGTCCTTTTCGGCCAGATCGATTTTCCCCATATCCGCCGCCAGCAAACCGCGGGCGTACAACAGATCCGCGTCCTGGGGATAGGCGTTGATCGCCTCATCGTAGATTTTCAGCGCCGATTCAGGCTTGTGCAAATCCTTGAGAAGCTGGGCTTCGGTGATGTAGATTTGAACGGCCTGATCCGGATCTGTCAGTCGCAAGGCGTTGAACAGTTCGTGTGCTTCGCTCAGGTTGCCCAGTTTGCCGGTGAGTATGGCCGTGCGTATCTGTGCGTCATTGTGCAAACGTCCGTTCTTGACCTGACTGTAGTTTTTGGTGGCTTGCCTGAGGTTGCCTTGCAATTCCTCGAGTTGACCCAGAAAATACCAGGCTTCCTGTGTCTTGTGGTAGCCTGGATTGTCGCGTAACTGCTCCCAGGTTGTCTTGGCGAGATCCCAGTTTTCTGTCTGCAGTGCCAGGACGCCAACCACATACAGTAATTCGTGGTTTTTTGGCTTGATGGCCAGGGCTCTCTGGAAGTAGTCCAGCGCCTGCGCATACTGCTTTTGCTGCATCAATACCCGGCCATAGGCTTCCAGCAGGGCTGGACTGGGGTGCTTGTCCGCCGCTTCTCGCAGAACTTGCTCCGCTCCGGCTTCGTCGCCCTGCATGGCGTGTATCTGTACCCGCAGCAAGTAGGGCTTGTCCCAACCCGGGTCGAGCTTCAGGCATTTTTCCAATGCCAGCAGTGCGGTGGTAAATTGCTTTTCCTGGGTGGAAACCAGCGCCAACGCATATTGCGCACGGGGATTTGTCGGTTGCTGGTCGACAAGTTGCTGAATCAGCGCGAGTTTGCTTTTTTCTTTGGTGGTTGCCAGGGCGGTGCTCAGCAACAGGAATCCATCTTTACCTTTTGCCGAGGCAATACTGAGGATAGCTTGCGCCTGTCCCAGCGCCTGCGCCATGTCGCCATTTCGCAGCGCTGCCAGCATGGCCAGTTGACGTGCAGAAAGGTCGTTGGGGTTGTATTCCACCCATAAATTGGTGGCATGGGTTGCGCGTGGCAAATCGTCCTGTCGCCAGGCCAGGCGAGCGGCCTTGCTTGCAGCTGCTGCATCTTTGGCCTCGGTTGCGGCCTTCAGCAGGTGCTCGTATGCCTCTTCCCAGGCGCCACGCTGTACGCTGATCTCCCCGGCCAGGTAGTTGTAGAGCAAATCTTTGTTCAGCGTTTTGGGTGGTACCGCCGTCGATTTGAACGGAAGTTCTTTTGTAATGGCTTGTTTTTTTTCGGTTTTCGGCGGTTCGATTTTGCCGGACAACGTGGTGCAGCCGGCAAGTGTAAGCGCGAGCAGGAGGAGAACAGGCAGTGATTTGGCGGATTTACTCATAGGAGATTGCGGGAGCAACAGGTAACTATTATTAAGGATGCTAGTGTACTGTGGCCGTAGTGACTTGGCCATAGGTACGGATACCTCCATTATTCCATCTGACCAGGGGTGCAAAAAATATTCCTGATATGCTATTGACAATTGTCCCGAATTTCCGGAAAATGCGTCCTCTTTTTTGGAGGGGTTCCCGAGTGGCCAAA
>CAZFXI010000096.1:0-9638 GCA_964522855.1 uncultured Sedimenticola sp. | reverse complement strand
TAAGGAAGCCCTGAGCTGGTCAACCCATCATCACTTGACTCCTCTCTCCCCAAGGGAGAGGGAAATCACCCTTATCAAATCCCCTCACCCCGGCTTTCTCCCCATTTCTCTTTCTCTGGCAAGGTATTTTTTTACCTGCTGTTCCAGCAGTGACAACGGCAGTGCACCATTCTGGAGAATCACGTTGTGGAATTTTCCCAGATCAAAGCGGTTTCCCATTGTTGACCCGGCATGCTCTGAAAAACTGCTGTAAAGCAGGTTTTGCCGGGCCGGGCCAGAGACAATAGCACGCATTTCGGCAAGGACTTTTTCCACCACAAACTCCGGCTGCAGAATCCGCCTTGATTCCCGCAGCTTCAACCCTTTACGCCTTGGCTTTCAAATTCCCGTCGCCACTGAGCCAGTTGATTGGAATACAGCTTTTCACGACGCAACAAGGTGCCCAACTCACCATGTTTACAAGCCGCAGCCTGTTGTAAGATGGATAACTCGTAATCCACAGTGAAGGTGCGGCGCGTGCGCTTTTCCAGTTGGGGGTCAGGGCGGACTTCCTGGTTCTTGGCAGTATCGGGTTTTGGCACGCGTCAAGGAGGCCGCGATCAAATCATGGACTCGTATCTAGAATCCAGACTGAATCGGGAATCCACTATTTTTCAAGAATTGAAACATGGTTGTCACCTCAGTGACAAATGACACAGATGAAATGCTATATCCTTAGCATAAGAAGCGTATCCAGATTACATATTTCATGGAGGTTAACGTGATTGATTATCTAAACATTCTGGTCGCGACGGATTTTTCGCCCGTTGCAGAAAAGGCAGCCCGGCGCGCCAGTGAATTGGCCATGCTGATCGGTTCGAAGTTGACCTTGTTGCATGTTCTGGAGCATTTTCCCGAGGATATTCCCAACTATTCCATTGCCCCAGAGAATGCAGATCCCGAAAAATTCTACACCGAGCTGGCGCATAACAAGTTGATTGAGTTGCGGGATAAGCTTTGCAAGGAAGGATCAGCAGAGGCGGCAGAAGTGATCGTGAGTACACATATTGAGGTGGTGGTCAGCACTCATTCAGCAGGGCGTGAAATTTCCGAGTACGCTGCCCGGAAAAACATGGATCTGATTGTATTGGGTACTCACGGGCAGCGTGAATTTCCGGGAATCGCTGGATCAACGGTCACCAACGTATTGCATACTGCCCCAGCCGATGTGCTCGCAATAAGGCTGTAACTGCCGTCTTTGTGCCGATTTGGGTCTATACTGAATAAACACCAGCCTCATCGGCTTCCTATCCGATACCAGAATCGGAAAACACAGCTACCAGAGGAAAAACAGCAATGCATATCTCTTTTCATGGGGCCGATCAGGGCGTGACAGGCTCCTGTCATCTGGTGGAATGTGCGGGTAAACGCCTGCTGATAGACTGCGGGATGTACCAGGGTGGACGTGAACTCGCTGAGGAGAACGCGGAACCGTTCGGCTTTGAACCGGAATCCATCGACTACCTGCTGCTTACGCACGCGCACCTTGATCATTGTGGTCGCATACCTCTGCTGGTCAAACGGGGATTCCGGGGAGAAATCATTACCACCTCTGCTTCTTCGGAACTGGCACGCCTGGTAATGCTCGACGCCGCCGGGCTGCAGGAGGAAGAGGCGCGTTATCAGCAACGCAAGGCCCAGCGACGTGCTGGCAGGCGGCACACCGACATTGAACCGCTCTATACCACCCTGGATGCGTTGAACAGCCTGGACTATTTTGGGCGGCATGCTGTTTACGATAATCCTCTGGAGATTGCACCGGGCATTCGTGCCACCTTCATCGATGCCGGACATATTCTCGGTTCCGCCAGTATCCATCTGCAACTCCAGGAGGAAGAGCACCGGCATCACTTGCTGTTTTCCGGCGATCTGGGTAATAGTGGGCGGCCCATTTTACGCAATCCCTCAACACCTCCGAAAGTCGATACCGTGGTCATGGAAACCACCTATGGCGATCGCCGGCACAAACAATTGCTGCCATCGATTGATGAACTGTACGATGCGGTCAACAGCACCATCGGGCGAGGCGGCAATGTCATCATCCCCACTTTTGCGCTTGAACGCGCCCAGGAAATCCTCTATTACCTGCGTGCAGGCACAGAAAGCGGCCAGATCAAGCACTACCTCAACGTCTTTCTGGATTCTCCAATGGCCATTTCAGCCACAGAAATATTCAGGCGGCATCCGGAGTGCTATGACACCGAAACATTGAAAATATCCCGGGATGGAAACGACCCCTTCAGCCTGCCCGGCTTGCACTTTACCCGGCAAACTGCGGAATCCATCGCCATCAACCAGGTCGATGGCGGCGCGATCATCATGGCCGGATCCGGCATGTGCACGGGAGGGCGCGTACGCCACCATTTGAAGCACAATCTCTGGGACAAACGTAACAGCATCGTGTTTGTGGGTTACGCAGCTCATGGAACATTGGCACGCCGGATTATTGATGGTGCAGACAAGGTACGCATCTTCGGAGAAGAGTTTCCCGTAAACGCGGCAATTTATACCATTGGCGGCTTTTCTGCTCATGCAGACCAGGCTGAATTGCTGGCCTGGCAACGGAAAACCGGTGAACCACAAACGACCTACCTGGTACATGGAGAAGAAGAAAGCATGCAGGCTTTCTCCAAGCTGCTGAAAAACACAGAAGTCATCATGCCGCAGCGAGGGGATACGCATCCTTTGTAGCCCAGCCCGCTGCACTTTCCTCTGATCACGAACGGCGTTATTGCAGGGCTTTTCACTGCAAACAGTCGCAGCTTTCCTGTATGCGCGTTCCATCAAACTACCTTGGCCACCCTTGATGACCCATTATTTTGGTGTGACTTATATGCTCACGCTGACTTTCTATATCGCTGTATTTTCCATTGCCAACGGTTGGCTGGTGGAGAAATTGACACATTGCCCTCTGCCCACCCAAAGGAAATAGCACTGCAACATTTTTTTCACGCATTTCTTTTGGGAACCGCTGATCCCGTGTTGAACGCTTGGATACAATATGTCTGTGTCACACAGGTGACAGCGACTACCCTCCCCTGTTCCGTATAATCTCTTTGAGCACATATTTCTTTCACTGTTTCGTCGAAGAAGAGACATGAACAAAACCAGTAGTTGCATTGCTGTATTTACGAACTATGCTGATGCCGTGTCGGCGATAAACGGACTGAAAGCTGTCGATGTGGATCAGCAGTTGATATCACTGGTGGGTAAATACATTCAGGAAGGAAAAGTGGCCGAAAAGGGACTTAGCTCACTCGACAGCGATCTAATTCTGCTGGGTGTTCAGGAGGCAAATCTGCATTGTTACAACTGCATGATCCATGCTGGTTCATTTATGGTTATTGTCATGGGTGACTACACACAGGTGGAACAGGCTGCCAACCATCTCGAAAAGTATGCGCAAGCGGATGTTTCCGTTCACTTCAACGCCTCCTGAAGAAGGAACGCCCTTTGTCAGCGCTTTCCATGTCTCTAAGCATTTGGCATGATTGGTTTTCTTTCGTATCAAAGCATCATGTCTAGGTTGCGATGGTAGCTTGCAACTGTGCGCGGATGCAGGCCAGCACCCCGTAATCCAGGCTTTCTTCCAGTGCCGCATGGACCGGACCGAGGCGAATATCGTCTCCCTGCTCCAGCATGAGATCCTGAACAAGCTGTATACGCTCCGATTCCAGCGAAATGATATCCTGCAGTTCCAGTTGCCCCTGTTCAATCCCTTTCGCAAGATGGGTGTAGATAGTGGATGACTGCAGATCGCGGCGTTCAGCAATAGCCTCCACCCCTAGCCCGGATTGAAACAGCTGGATGCTTTCAGACACGGTATCTGTTGCCGGCATGGCTTCATGCCCGGCAAGCACTTCCAGAAAGGCTCGACCATAGGCTTCCAGTTTATGCGCCCCCACACCAGAGATGCGGCGCATCTGGTCCAGATTCTGTGGTAGATACTCCATCATTGCCATGAGTGTGGCATCATGAAAAATCACATATGGCGGTACCCCCTGCTCCTGTGCCAACTGCAGGCGTTTTTCACGCAACGCCTCCCACAACACCGTATCTGCACCACTGTAGCTACGCTTGCGCGTTGGCGCGGCCTTCTTTTGTTGCCTGCTTTCTTCGCGCAGCAGCAGCGTCTGTTCCCCACGCAACAACGGGCGACAGGATTCGCTCAGCCGCAAGCCCCCATGCCCTTCCTGATCCAGCGCCAGGTAGCCCTGGGCGATAAGCTGCCTGAACAGACTCCGCCATTGTTTCTGGTTCAGCTCTGTACCGATGCCAAAAGTGCTGATCTGATCATGACCAAAACGCCGGAGGCGTGAATTTTCCTTTCCCAGCAGCACATCGATCAGATAATTCACACCAAAACGCTGGCCGGTATGGTGTACGCAAGACAACGCTTTTCGGGCTGCTTCGGTACCATCCCAGGTCTTGGGGGGATCCAGACAGGTATCACAGTTTCCACAGGGCTGGGCCATTGCATCGCCAAAATAGGCCAGCAGTGCCTGCCGGCGACAACTGGTGAGTTCGCAGTAACCCAGCATGCGTTCCAGCTTCTGGCTTTCAATACGCTTGTGAGCTTCATCGGCATCGGACTGCTCCACAAACTGTCTCAGGGTGATGACATCCTGAAGATTGTAGAATAACAGCGCCTCCGCCGGTTCTCCGTCTCGTCCTGCGCGGCCGGTCTCCTGGTAGTAGGCTTCCAGACTCTTGGGAAGATTCAGGTGTACGACAAAACGCACATCCGGCTTGTCGATACCCATACCAAAGGCGATGGTGGCAACGATGACCACAGCATCCTCACGTAGAAAACGGTTCTGGTTTTCGCTGCGTACCTGCTGTGGCAATCCGGCGTGATAGGGAAGCGCCTTGATACCCTGTTGCTGCAACCAGTCTGCAGTCTCCTCCACCTTGCGTCGTGAAAGACAATAGACGATGCCCGCCTGATCAGGAAAATCCAGCTGGATAAAGCGCAGTAACTGTTGTCGGATATTACTGTTGTCAGCCGCAACGCGATAACGGATGTTGGGCCTGTCGAAACCGCTGATAAAGTGCCCGGCGCGTTCAAGACCCAGTCGCTGGATGATTTCCTTGCGCGTCGGTTCATCTGCAGTTGCCGTGAGTGCAATACGGGGGACTCTGGGAAAGTTTTCATGCAGGGCAGAAAGCTGTATGTACTCTGGTCGAAAATCGTGCCCCCACTGGGAAACACAGTGCGCCTCGTCAATGGCAAACAAAGCAATTGACACTTGTTGCAACAAGGCCTGAAAACTGTCGGTCATCAAGCGTTCCGGCGCCACATAGAGCAGCTGCAGCTCGCCGTTCAGCAATTGCCGTTTGATGGCTTGCGCTGCTTCCGGCGTCAGTGCAGAGTTCAGGGCAGCAGCAGCAACCCCCTGTTGCTGCAGCGCCAACACCTGATCCTGCATCAGGGCGATCAAGGGGGAAACGACGATGCCTACGCCGGAACGGAGCAGCGCGGGAATCTGATAGCAAAGTGATTTGCCGCCGCCGGTGGGCATCAGCACCAGGGCGTCCTTCCCACGGATCAGGCTGTCAACGATCTCCTGCTGGGAGAGGCGAAAACCGGCATAGCCAAATACCTGTTCAAGAACCTGTTGCGCCTGGCTGGAGCTGGACATCGAAGCCATCCGCGATTACGGCGAGGATTGCTGCTGGCCAGCTTCTTCCAACGGATGGCGCAACCGATCAAAATCCTTCGGTGCCACATATTGCAGCACTTCCTTCGCTTCCGCATACATCACCACATCCAGTCCCTTGTCGGGATACAACCAATGCACGACCTTTCCGTCCGCTTCCGCAACTTTCCTGGCAGGTTCACCGAAACGTTTGATGACCGTCGCATCGTCCAGATTGATTCTCGGCAAATAGGTCAGGGCCACGACGGGGGTATTTCTGGCTCTTTCCAGGTTGGTGTCCGACAAGGTGATTTTACGCTTGCCCATGGCCAGGGTGGCAATCCGTTCTCCCTGATCATACAGCTCCTGCAACTGCTCATCATTGAATCCCAGCGTTGCCACCATCTTGGCTTTGAAGCCGTTCAGCGTAACAGTATTGAAATACGCCTCGACGACACGTTCCCCATCATCTGTTGCAAACAGGCTGATCTCGGACGGCTCCTGAAACTGCTGCTCTGCTTCACCCAATGTGCTCTGCCCCAGCGTGATGCCAAACACCTTGCTGTAGCCGTCGCCAGTGACTTCTATTTGCCAGGGAAGATTCTTGTATTCCTCCGGCGGCTGGCCACCGGGAAGCCACAGCGCGGCAATCAGGGCGATGATTGTCACGCCCATCACCTTAAGGAAAATATGATCACCCATGATTTTTCAAGTCTTCAGGAGGGGGAAACTTCTTCACCAGCCATTCGGGCACATCACCCAGATTGGCCTTGTGCACGGCATCAGATTCCATCAGGATCAGTACCAGCACGGAAAACAGCGTGGGCAGCATGACCATGCCACCAATGGCATAGTGGCCGGGGCGAAGGTCAGCGATATTCCCCCCGACAGAAGCAAGAATTACCACTATGCCAACTCCCATGAGGGCGATGATACCGATAAAGAAGCGGCTCCGGCGTGCACACAGCTGCCAGTGACAGAAAACAAACCAGTGGTCACGCTTTCTGGATACCATGGCCCGCCACACCAGATACGACAGGATACTGATAGACACCACGGGCACGATAAGCAACAACCAGGCTTCCTGTTTGGCCATGCCCAGCAAACCCACAAACAGCAATATGTGATTGGTTATCAGGTTGATGAGAAAGAATTCGTGGGGATGACGCGCCTTCTTCCGCACGTCTTCGGAAATGCCATCAAAAATCATGTTACCCCGCCTTATTCATGGTGGATCGCGGTTCCTGGCGTCGGACTGGTGCGTCTGGGCACCGCTCTGGAGCAAAAGTTGTAGCCGTAGCTACAAACTTGAGTGAAGAGCAAGCACAGGCGTGCCAGAACCAGCCAGAGCCGTGATAGGCTGAAGCCTGTCCGCATTTGGGTAAAATGGTATTGTTGAACATTTTTCTTTTGACTTTCATTTGCTTACTGTAGGCTTCAGCCGCCATCATAAATTAAGGTGGGGTTATTTTCTGTATTCCCGCAAATAATGCCATTCAAAGAGCCGCTTGGCCCAGTGCAAACCGGAAAAGGCGGGCGTTACCAGATTTCGTGATGCCGTACGATACACCATCATACCGGTGTCGTAACTATCGATGATACACACCAGTTCGGCCTTGAAAGTCTCGGATGGCTGCTCACCTTTCATCTCTTTCAGCAGGTTGGCCGCAGCGGCTTCTGCCTGCAGATCCGCCATATGCGCCTGCTTTGGCATCCACTCCGGCCCCGGGTAACTGCCCGAATCACCGGCGACATATATTTTCTGCTGCCCTTCTACCTGGCAAAATTTGTTTGCCCTG
Organism: uncultured Sedimenticola sp.; assembly: GCA_964522855.1. Classification (GTDB taxonomy): domain Bacteria; phylum Pseudomonadota; class Gammaproteobacteria; order Chromatiales; family Chromatiaceae; genus Thiolapillus. The sequence goes on along the minus strand of CAZFXI010000096.1, from coordinate 2,161 downwards.
AGCATCCCGCCCTCGGAAAGCGGCAATCCACTTTCGGCAAACCACTGGTTGCCCGTCATGCCCGGCATGAAAATGATCAGGTCAGCATCGAATTCAGCGCCTTCTGTCACCACTTTGCCTGCTTCAAACTTCTTGATCTTGTGGCCGAGATAGGTTTTTACTTCGCGCTTCGCCATCGTCGAAAGAATGCCCTTTACCGCCTTCTCTCCCAGTCGCTGTCCCGGCTTTTCTGCAGGCGTAAAAAACACCAACTCGAATTTATCCCGCCGCCCCTGCTTGCGCAGCCAGCGATCAATGCCGAAAAGAAACTCAAACATGGGGCCACCACGCATGGCTGACGGTTCCTTGGGATTGCTGCTGAAACCAAAAGCGATGGTACCGCCATCTTTCATGGCAGCGAGACGATCACGAATCTTCTCCGCCGCGGGAATGCCCTCGCAAGGCGTGATGGCATGTTCGATACCGGGCAGTTTCTTGATGAAGCGACCACCACTGGCAATGATCAACCCGTCATTTTCGATCTCCCCATTGTCGGTCACCACCACCCGGCCTTCCTGTTTGATACCGGTGACCCGACCCGCATGAAAATGCACCTGCAACCGTTTGAAGAAACTCTCCAGAGAAAGCGTCAGATCAGAGCCTTGTCTCAGTCCTGTAGGAATCCAGATCAATCCCGGCAGGTAAACGAACTCGGGCTTGGGTGCGACAAGATCGATATGCAGGTTGGCATCGAGCTTGCGCAACTTCTGCACCGCTGTCAGGGCGCCAAAACCGGCTCCAATTACTGTTATACGTGACATGGCAACATTTCCAACATTCAGGGTACCTCGAGCAATTCATGCGTTCATTCACAGAACCCGGGCGAAAACAGGTATTCTTCCAATCTATCCGTTAAACTATATCGGAAATCCAGCCGCGGCATCCCCGGTTTTTTCAGGGTGTTTGGCATTGGCGGCTTACTTCAATTGTGTTTTACCCAGGGAGTTCATATGCAGACATCGGATACTACGCTGGTCGGCAATATTACTGAAGTTTCCGGCGGACAACTTGTCGCCACTTTGCTCACTGAAGCCGAAGGTTTTGAGCCGGTTGTAAAAATTGGCAATGAAACCTTGTCTGTAGGACAACTAGGTTCCCAACTTCTGATCAAACATCGTCACATCAACATCCTCGGTCAGGTATTGCGGATGTGGGAAGATCCACCCCTGGAATTTACTACCGACAGCAATCGGGGTTCCATGACCGGGGGCATTGCAAAGCCATCGAGAAAACGCTATGTAAGGATTTTGCCGCTGGGAGAGATTGATCAACAGGGCACCTTCATCCGCGGCGTAAAACAGTTTCCCGTGACCGGTGCCGAAGTGCATCTGGTAACTGCCAAACAACTGGAAGTGCTCTTCGACCGCTTCCGCAGTGAAAATCTGGCCCTGGGGAAGCTCAGCAGTCGCAACGAAATCGAGGTATACCTCGACCCAAACCCCCTCTTCACCCGGCATCTGGCCATCTTGGGGCAATCCGGTGCCGGTAAATCCTGGACGGTAACCAGCCTGCTGCAAAAAACCGTAAAAACCATGCCCAAGGCACATGTCGTGATGCTGGATCTGCACGGCGAATATGGCTGGAAAGATGACCAGGGGAAGATGCACAGCGCCTTTCCTGCTGACATGGTTCATCACGTCGATGCCCGGGAACTGGAAATCCCCTACTGGCTGCTGACCTACGCCGAGCTGGTGGATTTCCTCATCGACAAGACCGATCCCACCGCTACGCTGCAGATCGCGTATCTGCGGGATGTGCTCTATGCCTTGCGCAAGAAAGCCAACGCGCATCTTGGACTGGAGCAGCTTTCGGTAGACTCACCCGTTTATTTTTCGCTCAAGGAACTCTACCTGCATTTCAAGCAAGCCAACGAGCAGCAACTGGATTTCGGCAAGACCAAGGGCACCCTGTACGGTGCCTTCGACAACTTCCTGGTGCGCTTCCAGTCCATGTACAACGACAAGCGCTATGACTTCCTGCTGCGCCCATCCAAGCGAACGAAATCGGAACATCTTGAAGATCTGTTGCGTGACTTCATCGGACTCGGGGAAGAAAAACGGCAGATTACCGTTATTGATCTCAGCCCCATTCCCTCGGATGTGCGGCCCATGGTTTCCTCGCA
>CAZFXI010000095.1:0-10096 GCA_964522855.1 uncultured Sedimenticola sp. | reverse complement strand
TCGAAGGGAATCTCTGCACCATCCTCCAGCGCCAGCTTCTGGTTCTCCAGGTCCACGGTGATCTGCAGCGCTTGTTCGCCGTTGGACTTCTGAAAAAGTTCATCCACCACGGCCTCATCCTGCACAATGGGCAGGATGCCGTTCTTGAAGCAGTTGTTGAAAAAGATATCCGCGAAGCTGGGCGCAATGATGACCCGGAAACCGTAATCGAGCAAGGCCCAGGGAGCATGCTCCCGGGAGGAGCCACAACCGAAGTTCTTGCGCGTGAGCAGAATGCTGGCACCGGCATAGCGCGGATCGTTGAGGACGAAGTCTGGATTCAGGAGGCGCTTGCTGTTGTCCATCCCCGGCTCGCCATGATCCAGATAGCGCCATTCATCGAACAGGTTGGGACCAAATCCCGTGCGTTTGATGGATTTGAGAAACTGCTTGGGAATGATAGCGTCCGTGTCCACATTGGCGCGATCGAGGGGACAGACCTTGCCTTTGAATGTCTTGAATTTATCCATGATCTAAATCTCTCGTACATCGATAAAATGGCCGCTAACGGCCGCTGCTGCTGCCATGGCGGGACTGACCAGATGAGTGCGGCCACCTATACCCTGTCGCCCTTCGAAATTGCGGTTGGAAGTGGAAGCGCAACGCTCCCCCGGCTCCAGACGATCGGCGTTCATGGCCAGGCACATGGAGCAGCCCGGTTCACGCCACTCGAAACCTGCTTCGATAAATATCTTGTCCAGACCTTCTTCTTCCGCCTGTTTCTTCACCAGGCCGGAACCGGGCACCACCATCGCCAGTTTGACGTTACCTGCCACTTTGCGTCCCCTGGCGACTTCTGCCGCGGCACGCAAATCCTCGATGCGCGAGTTGGTACAAGAGCCGATGAAGACCTTGTCCACCTGAATGTCGGATATCGGTGTGCCGGCTTCCAGCCCCATGTATTCCAGGGCACGGCGCATGCCGCCAGCCTTCACTTCATCCGTTTCCTGTGCAGGATCGGGTACACGGGCATTCACATCCACCACCATTTCAGGTGATGTACCCCAGGTCACCTGAGGCTGGATGGCGCTCGCATCCAGCGTTACCACCTTATCGAAGATCGCTCCTTCATCCGAATACAACTCCTTCCAGTTGGCGACAGCCTTTTCCCATAGCGCTTCTGAGGGGGCAAAGGGGCGGCCTTTGACATAGTCGATGGTCTTGTCATCCACCGCCACGAAGCCGGCCCGGGCACCTGCCTCGATGGCCATGTTGCACACGGTCATGCGACCTTCGATGGAAAGATCGCAAATGGCCTCACCAGCAAATTCGATCGCATAGCCGGTACCACCGGCGGTGCCGATCTCGCCGATGATCGCCAGCACGATGTCCTTGGCGGTGACGCCCTTGCCTACCTTGCCCTGCACATCGATGAGCATGGCCTTGCTCTTTTTCTGGATCAAACACTGGGTGGCCAGCACATGCTCTACTTCGGAGGTGCCGATACCAAATGCCAAAGCGCCGAAAGCGCCGTGTGTGGCGGTGTGGGAATCACCACAGACCACGGTCATACCTGGCAGGGTGGCTCCCTGCTCCGGCCCCACCACATGCACGATCCCCTGGCGAGGATCATTCATGTGAAACTCCAGGATACCGAACTCCTCGCAGTTCTGATCCAGCGTTTCCACCTGCAACCGGGAGATGGGATCGGCAATGCCCGCAGAACGATCTGTGGTAGGCACGTTGTGATCCGGCGTCGCCAGGTTCGCGGCAACCCGCCAGGGCTTGCGCCCCGCAAGACGCAGACCCTCAAACGCCTGTGGCGAGGTCACCTCATGCACCAGTTGCCTGTCTATATAAAGAAGGCTGGTGCCGTGGTCGTCTGTCCTCACCACATGGGCATCCCACAATTTGTCGTAGAGTGTTCTGACTGTCATGGTAGTGTTTTCCGTTCTATTGTTCAGGTTTGCAGAGTAAACGGCTATAATTGATAACGCAAATTCATATTTTTCATTGTTGCCATTCCAATAGAGAATAGATAGCCATGGAGCTGGGAAGTTTACGCGCATTTGTTGCCATTGCAGACAGCGGCTCTTTTTCCGCCGCCGCTCAACAGCTGTATCTTACTCAGCCTGCGGTGAGCAAACGTTTGGCCGCGCTGGAGGAAGAGCTTGATATCCGTTTGTTTGACCGTATCGGCCGGCAAGTACGTTTGACACATGCGGGTGACGTGTTGTTACCCAAAGCGCGGGAGATGCTGCTGCAGGTACAAGACATGAAGCATCTGGCCAGCAACCTGCAAACCGAGGTTTCCGGTCCATTGCTGCTGGGCACCAGCCACCATATCGGCCTGCATCGCCTGCCCCCGGTGCTGCGGGATTTTCGCGAGGGTTTTCCCGAGGTCGATCTGGATATTCGTTTCATGGATTCGGAAGCCGCCTGCGCGGCAGTGGAGAAAGGCGACCTCGAAATGGCCATTGTCACGCTGCCCAATGAACCATTCCCCAGGCTACGGATCCGCCAGTTGTGGAACGACCATTTGTGCTTCGTTGCCGCACCGGAGCATGTACTGGCACAACAAGCATCCGTATCCCTGGCCGCCCTGACTCAATACCCGGCTGTATTGCCTGGACCGACCACTTACACCCGAGGCATACTGGATCGTGCTTTTGCCAAAGAAAAACTAAAAATTTCTTTAGGTATGTCTACCAACTACATGGAAACACTTAAGATGTTATCTGAAATAAATCTCGGATGGAGCCTGTTGCCACAAACCATGCTGGCAAATTCTTCTCTGGTGACACTGCCAGTGAAGTTGAAGCTCAGCCGCCCCCTGGGACTGGTCACCCACACGGAGCGCACGCTTTCCAACCCGGCCAGAGCCCTGCTGTCATGTCTTCCCGCCTAATTTTCATCGGCCTGCTGGCCGCTCTGCTTGGAGGGTGCAACAACCTGGGCATACGACAGGAATCCAGCATTTACTGCACCCCCATCGAGGCGGATGTTTCATGGGGAGCCATCTCGGGGCTTGCAGCAGACAAGGACGATGCAGACACGCTCTACGGGGTGCATGATCACAATCTGTCAGACCAGGAAATCTATGTGCTGCGCGTCGCTTCGCGCTCCGCTGCCATCACCCGAATCATCCCTGTGAGAAGGAACGGACAGATACCGGATTATGACCTGGAGGGCATCGCCCGGCGTGAGCAAGGGGGGTTCTGGCTGGCTTCCGAAGGCAAGCCGGGGCGCCGACTGCCCAACTTGATCGTCCGTGTCGATGACAGCGGGCAAGTGCTGGAAGAAATCCCGCTTCCTGCCCATTTGTCACGCTATCAAACAAAAGCAGGCTTCGAGGGCATAACCGTCGATGGCGCCGGTGCCGATGAAAAGGTGGCCGTGGTCTTCCAGCGTCGCTGGAAGGATGATCCCAAAGGGATGCTCAAGATCGGGCGCTATCAAGTGCGCGACCGGCAATGGCATTTTTTCCACTACCCACTGGATGCCAACAAGGGTGTGGGGCTTTCATCCATCGACGCACTGGGCAACGACCGTTATCTGGTACTGGAACGGGACAACCGCCCTTTCTTCAAGGCAAGGACCAAACGTATCTATGCGGTCACCCTGCCTGATCAAGGTAGCAGCCAGGACAGCATCCCGGTTCTACGCAAGCACCTGGTGATCGATCTGCTCCCCGGCCACAGCACCCTTTCCTGCGGCACCGATGGCAAACTGGAAGGTATGGCCGCCATCCATGGAGGACCGCTCTATCTCATCACGGATGATGATGGCAAGGGTAATGCCATGTTGCTGCATATAGATAAGGTAACGGGCACCGATTTCACACCATAAATCCTCACAGAGAAAACCGGGGATGGCTATTGATCGAATACAATGGGCGACTGTTGCTTGCCATCGACTTTCAAAGTAAAAACATCAGGGCGGGCATAGTGCCCTGCTACATCAAGCGTTCGGCGCGAAGTTTCCACCGCTGTCGGTTCGATACCAGCATAAAGAATATCTTGCTGCTCATGCAGCGGCCCGGCAATCCCCCCCCCGGTGCAACAACAACGGAATCACCTGGGTTTATCCAGTCCTCCGTTTCAGGGTGGAGAACATGGGCATCTCGATACTTCCCTGTTTTATGGGCGATCGGGATTCACTTCTGCAACGTTATTGCGCTCCGGAACCGGCATGGGATTTGGGGCTATGGATCTTGCTGCACCCAGACCTGAAACGTACAGGACGTGTCCTGGCGTTTCGCAATCACATGATGGAAGCGATAGCAGCAAAGCGTGATCTGTTTGCAGGTCTGCAAAAACTTTAGCGCTAAACCCGCAGCAGATGAGCTGTCAGGCAATGGCTGAAATCACTGTTCTGATGGGGGCAGGGTACCCTTCTATCGTCTTTTTGGAATCACCAGGGTCAAGAAAAGCTGCCAGGGATTCAAATGCCATCCAGTCAGTCCGGCGCTGTTCCTCCATGCTGGTTGGCGTGATATCAATCACCCGGACATCTTTGTAGCCGCAGCGTTGCAGCCAGTTCATCAGCGCGGCAGGTGACGGAATAAACCAGACATTGCGCATCTTCGCATAACGTCCATTTGGTACCAGCACCGCATTTTCATCGCCTTCGATGACCAGGGTTTCCAGCAGCAGTTCGCCACCGGGGCGCAGGCAAGCCTTGAGATCGAAGAGATGATCCAAGGGGGAGCGACGATGGTAGAGGATACCCATGGAAAAGACGGTATCGAATGCCGCCAGTTTTTCGGGCACGGCTTCTATCCCTAACGGCAGGAAATGCACGTTGGGCGGACTGGCCATGAAATGACGGATAGCGTTGAACTGGGTCAAGAACAGCAGGTTGGGATCGATGCCGATCACCAGTTCCGCTCCCTCCCCCGCCATACGCCACGCATGATAGCCATTGCCACAACCCACATCCAGCACCTTGCGCCCTGCCAGCGGCTGGATGCACTCTCTCAAGCGCTGCCATTTCCAGTCCGAACGCCATTCCGTATCGATGTGAATACCGAAGATTTCATAGGGCCCCTTGCGCCAGGGTTGCAAGGCGCGCAGGGTCTGAAAAATATCCTGATGGGTGTCTGCATCAATGTCGTTTTCGCGACCGATGCGCAGGGTATCCGCTTGAAGATCAATATCCCTGGTTCTAACCAGAGGCAGTTGCTGCAACAGGTTCTGCCAGCGACCCAGGTCTCCATGCCGGTCTGCCGTCAATGCCTTGGCGATCTGTCCAGGAAGTTGGTCGGACCAGGCTGACATCCCTGCTGCTGTCAGCTGTTCCTGAACTTGTGAAATCGCAATCACGGTCGGGCAATGAAGGAGACGAAGTTGAAGCACTGAAACCACAAGTCAACATGACTGAAGCCTGCTTCATACAGACGCTTCGTGTGCGTGGCAATGGTTTCCGGCACCAGGACTTTTTCCAAAGCGGCGCGCTTCTGACCGACTTCCAGGTCGGAATAGCCGTTGGCGCGCTTGAAGGCATGGTGCAGTTCGATGAGCAACTCGTCCTCCCGGGCGTCTGCTCCGGCTATTTTTTCCGACAGGATCAGGACACCTTCTTCCAGCATGCCGGCTCGAATCTTCTGTAGCAAGGGCAGACGTTCCTCAACCGGAAGAAATTGCAGTGTGAAATTCAGCACCACCACAGAAGCATTGCAGATTTCAACAACGCGCATATCACTGCAGATGGTTTCAATGGGCGGGAGGTCGTATCGGGAAAACTGCTCGCCAGCCTTCTGCAACATCGCCTGCGCATTGTCTATAGCAATCAAACGGCAGTCCCTACCCAGGATTTCCCGGCCCATGGATACGGTAGCCGCCCCCAGGGAGCATCCCAGATCGTAGAGATTACTGTCGGGAAGCGCGTGTTTCCTGGCCAGGATGCCGATCATGCCGATGATGCTGGCATAACCCGGCACAGACCGGGAAATCATGTCTGCAAATACCGCCGCCACGCGTTCGTCGAAGGCAAAGCTGTCGATCTTGTCCTGACGCTGAGCGTAGAGTCGATCTCGAGATTCAGACCTGCTCATGAAATTCATCACCATAATAAAAGGTGATTTCTGCATCTCGGGCAATATCGGCGATGGCATACAAATCCAGACCATCGAACTCTGCATTGCACTCCAGGGCGTGATTCAGATAACGCAACAGGTTGCGGCCACTGCAACCGACCCATTCTTCGCTTTCCCCATCAACCTCACACACCCATAGCACATACATGCCGTTGCGGGATGCTTTGGGGCCATGATAAGTGCCGATGTATTCCCCGGCGGCAATGGGCTTGCCCGCAAATAACCCCGTTCCATGCACCGGCGAGTCTGCCGCGTACACCCATTCCCGCAAATCACGGTTATGCCGACGCAAATCCTGCTTCATGTTTCGACTTTCACGCTCTGCATGGCAAGATGCTCTGAGCAACCAGGAACTTCCCCCCAGCCAATTTGATGGACAGGCAATTTCTCCGGCTCCAGCTCTCGACGAATCTCCCCCAGAGTACGCAGGCTTCCTTCCTGCCCTTTCCACATCACCAGCATTTTCTCCATGAAATCCAGATGCTGTACGCCTTCATTGTCCGCATTGGCCGAATATACATGCCCGTAAGGCAACACATGACGGCTCTCCGCATAGAGATATTCATGTGCCTTTTCTGTTCCAACGTCAGAGCGTAGCAACAACTCGGACAAGGTCGGCAAAGTGGTAGGGATCTGTGGACATTGGGAAACCACGTTATGCAACGAAGGAAGGAAAGGATACTTTCCCCGCACGTCGCTGGCGTAGCGAAATTCCAGACGTTCTTCCATGGCCAGCAAATGGGCATTGACCTGCCAGCCTGGCGCGGCAAAACGATTGGGTGCGTGCCCTAGCAACTGTTCAAACATCTCCATACCCAATGCCAGTTGATGGCTGGTCCAGTCTGCATCCGCAAAAGCTGCCTGTTCCCTCCAGACACTGGCATCGAATCCCATCAAACCGATTTCATGACCGGCATCCGCGACCGCCAACATGGATTCCTGCAAGTTCATTTCCGCCTTATGGCGTTTGCCCAACAGCGAGACCGCTTTCTCAACCAAGCCTTTTCCCTGAGCATTGTATTCCACAGCAAAGAAAAAACTGGCAGTAACTTCGTATTCGGCAAACAGCTTGAGCAACCTGGGCACACCCACGGTGGCACCGCTGAGCGTGGATACATCGATTTTCAAAGCGATTCTCATATGACTAGTCCAGACTACAGCTACCCTGATAAACGGCCATGATGCTCTTGATTTCCATCAGCACCTGCTTCTGTTGCTGTGCATCCAGTGACTGCAACTCTGGTAATACTTTTCCACGTTCCATCAAATCAATATCTGCCCATAACGCCTGGCAACCTTTCAGGCAGAGAATTTCCACAGCATGATCCACGGAATTGGATTTCATTCGAATCAATTAACGATACTAGGCAGCCGCGAATTATGCCACAGGACCCGTCAAGATTCCCGATAAATACTGCACTACCAATGCTCACGAAATCTGACCCGACATGACATCGAAAACGCGCTTTTTCTTCCAAAACGACATTTGTTCTTTATTTGTTCTATTTTTGTGCTAGAGTTAGAACATGTAGAGAACAAAGGAGAAAATGAGATGAACCACATGACTTATCTGATGCGTGACCAGGTACGGGATCTGATACCCAGTCTGGGCACATCCGCCTTGATCAACAAGAAACCTCGTGACTGGAAGAAGCTGCGCCCGTTCGCTGAAATCAGCGCCTTTGTGCTTGCCGTTCTGGCCTATATTGCAGCATTGTCACTACTGGCATGAAGTAGTATTTATGCCCAACCCGTCATATTCATGATGGCAGACATAAAAAAACGGGTGTCTTGACACCCGTTTTCTGGTTTATGGTATAGACAACGATCAATTTTCGGTCGCAATTTCTATGTCCGCGTGTTCACGCAGATATCTGCCCATGAGATTGAACTGAGCGTCCCCCTTCATTTTTGCCAGCTGTTCCTGTGCGGCTTTACGTGCGGCTTCATCCAGTTTTGATGGATCACCGTCAATAACCTTGCTGACTGCCAGCAACGCATAATCGCCATTACCCAGTGCGACACCTCCTACAGAAGGCGTGTCATCTTCCGGTCGCTTCAAGCCAAAAGCCTTGTCTCTGATGGCTGGCGGCAATGTTGTGGAATTACGTTTGATGCCAACCGACTGCTCAAGCTTCCATCCCTGCTCTTCTGCCAGATTTTCCAACGTGGCGTTTCCGGCTTGCAGCATCTGCAGCGCTTCCTCCCCCCTGGCCTTGGCCAACTCAGACGCTTTTTCACGCTTCAGGGCAGTAATGATGGCCTCTTTGACGTCATCGAATGACTGAGGATGTTCAGCTTCGTGTTCAATTACCCGCAACACCAGCACCTGATCATCCTCCAGTTCAATAAGCTCACTGTTGTTGTTTTCCTGCAGCACATCCTCGCTGAAAGCAGCGGCAACGACCTTTGGAGAAGCCAGAACGCCCTTACCGCCTTTTCTGTCAAACCAATCGGATTGCTGTGGTTCCAGTTGCAGCGCATCTGCCGCAGGTGCAAGGCTGTCTGGTGTTTCGTAGCTCAAGTCTGCAAGCTTCTCAGCTTTGTCGAACAGCATTTGTTCAGCCTGATTGCGACGATAGGCGGTTTCGATCCTGTCATGCAATGCATCAAAACCCCCTTCGCCACCGGATTTGATGTCGGTTACCTCAAGCAGATGAAATCCGAATGGCGTACGCACAGGCTTACTGACTTTACCCACCTCCAGCTTATAGGCTTCTTCTTCGAAGGCCTTCGCCATCAGGCCGGGGCTGATCCAGCCGACATCACCGCCCTGCTCTTTAGAGCCGGGGTCATCAGAAAACTCCCTGGCCAGGGATTCAAAACTCTCTCCGTTAGCCAGGCGTTTGGCAATATCGTCTATTTTTGCTTTTGCCGTAGCTACGCTGGCCTCATCTGCACCTTCAGCAACCTGAATCAGGATATGCCGCACCCGCCTTTCTTCAGGCGCCTGAAACTCATCCTTGTGCTGATCATAATAGGCACGTAGTTTCTCATCGCTGACATCCACTGCCGCACCCACTACATCAGGGGAAAGCAGGATATATTCCACTTTCACCCGCTCGGGCACCATATAGGTTTGAGCATGGGATTCGTAATAGTTTTTCAAATCTTCGTCGCTAGGCTGAAAAGCACCGGCGAGTTTTTCGCCCGAGATCAGCAGGTAAGACAACTCACGTTCCTGATCACGCAGACGAATGCTTTCGTTCAGCTCGAAATCGGTGGCGATGGCAGAACCGGCGATGCCGCTACGCAACTGCTGCATGACCAGATCCTGGCGCACACTGTCTTCAAAACCACGCTGGCTCATCCCCTGGTTGCGAACGGCGGTATTGTAGGCCTGGACGTTGAATTGCCCATTGCTCTGGAAATAGGGAATGGACTGAATGTATTGACGTACGAACTCATCGCTGATCCGAAGATTCCAGTCATCGGCTGTTTCTGACAATACCCTGTCATTGATCACTTGTTCCATAACCTGTTTGCGCAGCATCTTGTCATCAAACAATTCAGGACGATACGCTTTTCCCAGCTGGTTCCGCAAACGATCCCTGAACTGGCGTACTTCCTGTTCAAGCTGTCTTTGGGTGATCTCACTGCCATCGACACTGACAGCCACCGGGTCACTGCTCACACCGAGGTAACTCTGTATGCCCCATAAGGCAAAGGGTATGGTAATGAATCCTACGATAAGCCAGGCAAACCAGCCTTGGGCTCTTTCTCTAATTGCCAACAGCATGATTGTTCAATATTCCGATATTAAAACTGAAAAGGATGACACCCTGAAAACAAAAACGGGGTACCAGCAATGATACCCCGTTCGCGTCAAAAATGGCGGAGTGGACGGGACTCGAACCCGCGACCCCCGGCGTGACAGGCCGGTATTCTAACCAACTGAACTACCACTCCTCGTTGCTTGGTGGGTGCTGAGGGGATCGAACCCCCGACCCTCGCCTTGTAAGGGCGATGCTCTCCCAGCTGAGCTAAGCACCCGATTGAGGCGCGCTAGTTTACTGCATC
>CAZFXI010000094.1:2806-10427 GCA_964522855.1 uncultured Sedimenticola sp. | reverse complement strand
TGGGTTGGCAGGCAGGTTTTCTGCATCACCCCGAGCGTGAAGAACAGCGGCTGAATGAAGCTTATGAAGCCGGTTATGCCGATGGCGGCGAGAAAACCCTCGACAACCTGGATAAGTGGGTAAAAAGCTGACAGCTTGAGTCCGGTTATACGTAACAAAGGCGGGTTTTCCCCGCCTTTGTTGTGTCTGCATTCCTGAATTACTCGAACAGATCCCGCATCGCCGGTGCAATCTTGCGGTCAACCTCGAGGCCATCCTTGTCCATGACCTGATCGATCACCCAGCGATTTTCCTGGGATTCGCCCATGATTTGCTGTATTTCGTAACCCAGATGGCGCAGGAAAGGATAGGAAGGTCCGTCTGTCGTGTAACGGTATTGCGCATACTCTGATGCCCGTTGATTGACCCGCTCGAAAAACGGTTGCACATAGTCGCCGCTACCAAACAGATCCTCGCTGTTGTCCTGAATGATATCCGCCTGCTTTTTTGCCGCGGCGATGACCAGTTGCTGGCGTTCTTCTTCGCCCAGCTCCAGTTCCTGTCGGGCCAGTCGATCGATGATCTGCAGCTGGAAAACCAGGTATTCGATGATAACGTCCATGCGTTGACGGTCGTTTTCATAGACAAAGTCTTCACCGTGCAGATTGATGGCTTTGCTCTGGGCCAGCCGCCAGCTGATGAAGGCCAGTGCACCGGCGATTTCGTCCAGTGAATGATCGCCATCCTTGTTCCAGCGGCTTTTGATGCGCAAGGGTAATGCCACGAAGCGTCTCCTTTTGAGTCTTGCAGAACTTTCTGCTATAAGAATAGCTGACTATTTTACTCAAGAATTACCCTAACATGAACCATTCTGTAGAAAATATCTGCCTGCAGGTGCAACACAACTGTCATATCGCCGATGCTCGTCATGGCGGTGACTACACTATGTGTACTTACCTGCTGAAAATGCGAGAGTTTTTTCGTTGGGAACAGGGGTTGAGCTTCAGGGAACCCATACCTGTGGAAAGTTTGGGGGATTGGCTCATGGAGCGGGAAAAGCTCTGGGAGCGACTTGCTGAGCGTGAATTTGAATCCATAGAAATCAACGGTGAAACATTCGATCCATTCGACAGCACTGCCATCAATCAGGCGCTGAACGAATCGGGGCTTGTTTACAGCGCCGGTCTGGCGGAAGGTGCCCGGGCCAATTTCTACCTGGGTGAACTGTTGCAGCAAGAGCGTGGTGATGGACTGATGCTGTATGTGTCCGGCCGTGAGTATGCGCGTTGCCTGACAGCGCCTCCTGCCATGGCAAGCGAACAAGGCGTGTTCCTGCGTCAGGAGGCGTTGCGCCGGTATCTGTGGGAAAAGTATGAATCCTGGGGCTGGAGCCGTTCAGACAATGCCCTGGGCCGCGCCTATGCCTGTTACGATTTTTCTGTCGATGCGGATGCGGCACTGATGCAAATGACGGCTGCAGAAATGGCCGCCGCCAGGGAACATGAATTGGGCGAGTATGAGGCCAGCCAGTTGCTTGGAGACGTATGGAACGAGATGCTGATGGATTTGGCGCTGACGCCGGCCGAACTCATGGCCAGGGCGGTGAAGGATCACATCGCGGATTGTTTGCGTACTCTGCCCATGTTGCTGCAAAAAGCGTCACCGGCATCCCTGCATTTCTATGTGGGCAACCTCTCTGGCATGCGCCGACATCTGTTTCCACAGTTGCTGGAAACCTATACCCTGTGGCTGCAACAGGGTGATCTTGCACCTATGAAAGCGCTCCTGGAGACGGCCTGTTCGAACTGGATCAGTCTGGCACAGGAAATGCTGAGCCTGCACCAGAGGCTTGGGAAACAAGCCGCACAGCCTGTCAAGGAGCTGGTGGAAAAGCGTTGTATCAATGTCTGAGAAAAAGAGCCTGTTGGCAATCATCGAGTTGGGGGGCTATCCCAATCTCATGCCCGTGTACCAGCGGCTAGGGTTTGAGGCGGAGCTGGTTACCACCCAGCGCAAGGCGAAGACCTGGCTGAAGAAAAAACAGCCTGATGTCATCGTGGCTGAGTACAATTTCCAGACGGATTTTCGGGATCGCAGTTCGAACCTGGAAACCCTTGCCGCCGTGTTGCAACGCTATCCCGGGGTGAGACTGCTGGTCCTCTATCCTCCGGAGCATGAGGAGAACTTCCGGAAGTTTCGGGAATACCACGCGGTATGGGAAGCCATTCCCTTCCCGGTTACGGAGCAAAAGATCGAGCAGGTGCTGGCGTCACTCTGAGCTGCTGCCAATGATGCCGCCGAGGCGTCTGGCGATGTCCAGAATCTGTGCATCGGGGGGATAAGCGTCTGGGTACTGGTTCAGATAGTCTCTCCAGGCGGCGAATTTTTCTTGCAGGTCGGGATCGGTGTGCGCACAACCCAGCACCCGGATGGTCGCATCCCCCACACGCCAAGGGCCGTCACCGAGGAGCCTTCCCCTGATGAGATGCGCGGCTTCAGCCGGGTTGGACAAATGCCAGAAGAGTTCCAGGTAGATGACGCCCTTCGGGTGTGGAAAAGCGCGTGCTACCACTTTTTCCTCACCGCTTGCAAAGCGGATCACCAAGGGGGCGGTTAAGGTTTCCAGGGCTGCCATGTTCTCAGTAGCGCTTCCCTGTGGGGAGAGGGGACGCGATGCTTGTTTCAATCGTTGGCATGATAGAGTAAAGCATGTTTTCTTTCCTCTGGCTTTGTTGGCTGTCTGGGTATGCTATCAGATGCCCATAGCGCCATGACCTGCCTGCGATACTGGACTGGTGCCTGTGTCTTGCTATGCTGGTTGCCTGCTGCATTTGCGGTGGATGCACTGTCTTTGCAAATGGACAGCCTGGAAGGGCAGGGCTGGACGCTAAATGGCCTGAAAGTAAACCTGGATGCCAAAGACAATGGGGCAACCGATGTGACTGCCACTGTCCGGGGACTGCAATTTGCCGACCAGGCATTCAAAGAACTCCGCTTGCGCTGTGCAGCGGTTCGGTTGGATGACAACGGTGTACTGCTATGCGCCGATGGAAGGTTGGAGATTGCTGATTCCCCGCTCAGCGCCGTCGCTGGCCGTATGAGTTGGCGCTATACGGATGGTACTCACTGGCAGTTGAAACTCGATGATATCCGTTTTTCGCGTTCCTTGTTGCAGCTTGAACTCACATCTGAAGAACATCGGCTGAAGCTGCGATTCAAGCTGAACAGCTTTGCATTGTCGTTGTTGAAAGCCTATGTCCCCCCGGGGTGGGTTATGGGCGGTACTGCCGGTATTCAGGGGGAGCTGCTGATGGACTCCGGCACCTTCACATCAGCCAGTGGTAGGCTGCGCATGAAGGATTTTTCCTATTCCAGTGAAGATGGCCTGCAGGTGGGAGAAGGGCTGTCCGCACACCTGGATTTCGATGTGTCCAGGCGCGCAGGTTTGTGGCAGGGGAAATTGGGTCTGCGCCTGCTTCAGGGGCAGCTCTATGCAGATCCTTTTTTTATAGAGATCGAGAAAGGAAAGCCCGCGCAACTGAATCTGCAGGGACATCTGGATACAGCGGCTGAACACCTGGGCATCCAGTCCTTGTCGTTCGATTACGGGAAGGTGTTTTCCGCACAGGGGGATCTGGACGTGGATTTGTCTGCACCCGAGATTCGGCGGTTGAATCTGTCTTTTCGTGCGGAAGACCTGGCCCAGACATACGCGGTGCTGATGCAACCATTGGTCATCGGCAGCGCTTTGGATGACATGACCGTCGCTGGTCAGGCGCAGGGGCGGCTGCAATTGTCCGATGACGGGCTGCAATCCTTTTCTCTGGTGCTGCAGCAGGTGCAGGTCGAGCAGAACACGGGACTCTTTGGCTTGTCAGGGGCGGAGGGGAATGTGTACTGGCGTCGTACCGGCGTGCAGAAGAACTCGCGCCTGTTTTGGAATAGCGGTCATCTGTTCAATATTGCCTTCGGGAAACTGGATGCTGCCTTTTCCGCCCATGGAGGCGACATCGCCGTCCAGCCCTTGTCGCTACCTTTGCTGGATGGCCAATTGCAGCTGGAAGACCTCCATCTGGGTGGACTGTTGAACGGCCATCTCAACTGGCAGACCCGCGCTGCCCTGAGGAATATCCAGCTTGGTACCTTGAGCCGCTCCCTGGGATGGCCCACGTTGAGTGGCAGTCTGCAGGCAAGCATACCCCGCCTGCAGTATCAGAATGCTCTGTTGCACATGGAGGGCGAGTTACTTGTGGATGTGTTTGGCGGCAAGGTAGTAGTGGAAGGACTCAAGCTGCAAGACCCCTTGGGTGTGGCGCCGGTGCTGGAAACCAGCGTGCGTCTGGAGAATCTGGATCTGGAGCAGATTACCCAGGTGTTTGACTTCGGGCGCATCCAGGGCAGCCTGGAAGGTCATATCCGCAACCTGCAACTCGTCGGCTGGCAGGTAACGGGATTTGATGCCAATTTGCAGTCTCCGGCAAAGGATCGGCGTCGGCATCGTATCAGCCAGCGCGCCATCGACAATCTGACTGAACTGGGCAACGGTGCCAGTGTCAACCTGTCGGCCACCATGCTGCGTTTCTTCGAGGATTTTGCATACGATCGGCTGGCGTTGAAAGTTCGGTTACGTGGAGCCGTCGCGGAATTGGATGGTGTTCCCAACCCCAAGGGCGGGTATTATATTGTGAAAGGTGCCAGGTTGCCGCGTATCGATGTGATCGGGCGCAATCACGAGGTAGCCTGGAAAGACTTGTTGTCCCGGATCAGGGACATCCGTTTTGATGACATGATCGTGGAGTAGCTCAATGTTGAAGAATCTCAGTTGGCCAGTACTCAGCCTGTTGCTCGGGGCCTGTGTGACCATCAATATCTATTTTCCTGCCGCGGCTGCAGAAGAAGCGGCGCGGGAGATCGTCCGTGATGTGCTGGACGTGCAGAAACCCGAAACTCAAACCGAAGAACAGAAAAAATCGAAAGACGACCAGTCCGCGCTCGAGCGGTCGAATATGGCGCTCATCGTGGCCGGACGTTTGCTGGAAATGCTGGTTCCAGAGGCGCATGCTGCCGCTGCCGACATCAATATCGATACGCCGGCCATATCGCGTCTGCGACAGTCCATGAGCAAGCGTCAGCGCAGCTTGTCTCCCTTCTATCGCTCCGGCGCCATCGGTTTCGATGAATCCGGTCGGGTGGCGATTCGGGATCTCAAGGCGGTAGCGTTGAAGGATCGCAACCGCGTGAAGAAGCTGGTGGCGGATGAAAACCGTGACCGGGATGCCTTGTACCGTGAGATCGCCCGTGCCAACGGCCATCCCGAATGGGAAGCGGATATCCGCAAAACCTTTTCCCGTATATGGATAGAAGAGGCACCGCAAGGTTACTGGTATAAGAAAGGGGGCAGTTGGAAGAAAAAATGAGTTGAATCGAGCGTGCTGGCGATCTTTATCGCGAGAGTAACAACTGACAGAGTTTTCGAAAGCAGCGTTTTTCGATAAATGCGGTCTTTTTTCAGGGCAGTTCTCATTTTCAGAGCTGCCCTGTTGTTTTTTGGCGACAGGAGAGATAAAAGCCCTGAATGCAAGGTCCGCAACGGTTTTCTGGTCATCTATTGGGTGTGTACCGTCGTCTGAGGGTGACAGTTCCAAAAGAACAAAAAACATGGATATTTGTTAAGTATCAGAAATAGCTGAATAAATTATTGGTGGCACAAAGCTTGCTGTGGGATAGGAATTCTCAAATCAGGCATTCCTGCCGCAGTTTTTCTTTCGCAAGGGATGCTTCGGCAAAGGTTGATAATTTCCATGAAAAATAACAATTCCGGAACGAAAACCATTCGGGTTCTCTTCTTCACATTGTCGCTGGTGGTAATGGCAAGTGCTTCATCATCTCCGAATGCACCGCTACGCTTTCATGCTGCGGGTGAATCCTTGCTGCCGGAACAATTGTCTGCCCTTTTTGTACCTGGGGAGCTGAATGCGTTATCTACTGCGGCCAGGCAACGCATGCTGGAGCGGAT
Source organism: uncultured Sedimenticola sp. (assembly GCA_964522855.1). Lineage (GTDB taxonomy): Bacteria > Pseudomonadota > Gammaproteobacteria > Chromatiales > Chromatiaceae > Thiolapillus. The sequence continues at coordinate 4,432 of CAZFXI010000094.1, read as the reverse complement.
GCGGGGCTTGTCTTTCAGCGAAGCGGATGCAGGGTATATGCATATCGATACCGAAGGCGGCGTGTATTTTGCAGACGTCTTTCCGTCACCGCCGTCTACAGAAGGAGTAGCCCAGGGGGTAGCGCTTCCAGAAGAAATCGCTGCAGGGGATGTTTTTTCACTGCATAGCCACCCGGGTGCAACGAGGGTGGCTTATCTGGATTTCGATGGACATACGATTGCCGGTACCGCCTGGAACAACAGTAGCGGCGTTGCCTCATTTGAGGCTGTTCCTTTTGATCTGGACGGTGACCCGGTGACTTTCAGTACTACCGAACGCTCGAGAATAGGAGAGATCTGGCATCGGATTGCAGAAGATCTGGCACCTTTCAATATCGATGTTACTACTGAAGAGCCAGCATCCTTCACCAGCACCACCGGCCACATACTGATTACCAGAAGCACAACGGCGACGGGTGATGATATGCCCCACGCCAGTGCCGGTGGGGTAGCGTACGTCAATGTGTTCGGTGCTTCGAATTATGCGACCTATTATTCGCCGGCACTGGTGTATTTCAATCACCTGGGTGGAGGTTCTGCTTCTTCCGTTGCCGAAGCGGCGATCCATGAATTCGGGCACAATCTCGGATTGAGCCATGATGGCACGTCCAGTGTTGGCTACTACCAGGGGCATGGCAATGGATTTGTTTCCTGGGCGCCGATCATGGGTGTGGGCTATTACAAGAACGTCACCCAGTGGTGCAAGGGAGAATATCCCGATGCAAATCAGACCCAGGACGATCTTGCCATCATCGACGGCAAGCTCGGTTATCGAGCCGATGATCATGGCGATACTCCGGCGGCTGCTACTGCGCTGGTTATCGACGCCAATGGTGATGTGCTGGCTACCCATCCCGAGTCTGATCCTTTCAATGACCATCCGGATAACAAGGGTGTCATCGAAGTGCGTACTGATGTGGATGTGTTCTATATGGATGTTGCCGAGGGTCCCTTGTCCTTGACCGTCACGCCCGCTTGGAAGTCGTTTTATCGGGACAGTCACCGGGGTGCGAATCTGGATGTGTCCTTGCGCCTGCTGGCCGCCGATGGTGCTGTTATTGCCAGCAATGATCCGTTGGACAATACAGATGCAACCGTAGCAGCTGATGTTAGTGCTGGCCGCTATTATCTTGAAGTCGATGGTGTTGGTAACAGCCAGGGGCAAGGCTACAGTGACTACGGCAGCCTGGGACAGTACTTCGTTTCCGGTAAGCTAACGCCTGAGAATGACACACGCTATGCGATCGGGGGTTCGGTGACGGGGTTGGGTTCCGGAAGCAACCTGACACTGCAGAATAACGGAGGCGATAATTTAAGCCTCGACGCCAATGGTCGTTTTGCTTTTTCAACCAGGCTGACTGATGGTGCAAGCTACCAGGTTACCGTGCTGGCGCAACCCGGTCCTTCCCAGAGTTGCAGCGTGGCAAACGGCGCCGGCACGGTTTCCGGTGCAGATATAACCGATGTGGTAGTGACCTGCGTGACAGCGGATACGACACCAGATCCTTTCGTTTTTACCGCTGTGGAAAACGTGGATTATGAGCCCAGGGTAATGAGCCAGTCTGAAGAAGTCACCATTACCGGCAT
>CAZFXI010000094.1:1419-2706 GCA_964522855.1 uncultured Sedimenticola sp. | reverse complement strand
ATGCAGGGGCGGACGGGGAAATCGATGCGGTTACCGGGGTGCTGGAATTGAGGGCCGCAGCAAGTGGTGGAGTAGCCCCATACGATTATTCCTGGGTAGTGACTCCCGGGTCAGTCAATGCGCAATACAGTCTTGTGTCTGCTGATACCGTAACACCCGGTCTCAGCGCTGAAACCCCGGGTGATTATATGCTGACACTGACAGTGCGTGATGCAAAGGGAAGCGAGGCTCAGGACACGGTGAAAGTCCGGGTGATCATCCCCGATCATCGTGTGGTGACGAGCGAGCTGAGGCAATCATTGTCGGCCTGCCAGAGCATTCGGATGGAAGTCGGTATGGGGAAGGGGACACAGGTGATGCTGCGTGCGCCCGTGCTGATCTTCGGGGTCGGTTTCTCGGTGCCGTCAGAATCGATTCTGCAAACAGTCTCCGACGCCGACACCTGGTGTGCGACACCGTGAGATCGTCGGTAAATGGACCGATGAAAAAGGCGGCCTGAGCCGCCTTTTTTACTGGTAAGACAGAAAAGCGAATCAATAGCCGCCCTTGCGCCGGCTTTCAGGCAATCCACCTATTTTTGCCGCCTGCTTGGAAGGGCCACCACCGCCGGGGAAGAGTACGAACAAATCCTTGGATCCAATCTTGCGGCCCCAGGTCTTGCTCAGGGCCTTGATCATTTCCCGGTTGTTGGGTTGATGGCCGTTCTCATTGATGTAGGCATCGCGAAGATAGTTGATCACATCCCAATGCTCGTCTGTCAGTGCGACACCTTCCGTTTCTGCGATGGCTTTGCCAACGTCTTCATTCCATTCGTTGATATCAACAAGATAACCGTTGGCATCGGTTTCAACGGTCTTACCATTAATTTCGTATGACATGCTAGTACCTCCTGGTCAATAAACTGAATGCCCGAAAAAGGGGCAATTACGTGCAAAGCTTGGGGCGAATTCTAGACAATTCTGTTCTTCTAGTCACCTTTGTCCGCTGCCGGGTGTGCAATTCCCTTCATTGGCAGGAACAGCCCACAACCCAGATGCTGGTGTTCCCCCAGCCCTTCCTGCTGCAGTTTTACGGACTCGATTGGGCTGAGATCGGCAATCATCAGGCTGCGTGTGATCAGCGGGCCATCATCTGTGGCGATTCGACTGGTCTTCCCGCAGAGTGCTTTTTTGACCTGGATGTCTTTTTCTTCCAGCTCCCGGGCCATGCGTTCCAGGAACAGGTTTTCATCCTGTTCTTCCGATGCGTTCTGCATCAGCACATGCCGGGCATAGAGCGTGTCATGGC
>CAZFXI010000094.1:0-1319 GCA_964522855.1 uncultured Sedimenticola sp. | reverse complement strand
GGGTGTGCCTTGCTACGCACATCCACAACGAAGGCGGCGGTGGCGGCCGCCACCGCCGCGCCATCGGAATCATCCGGAGTGTCATCGATGATGTGGTGCAACAGTTCGACAGTGATCTCGGGGTTGATGGGGTAGGTAACAGCCAGCCAGACGCCTTGGCCCAGGGCGCTCAGCGAACCCTCCTGCTCACTGAGATACATGATGTTGCAACACTCTGCCGCCTGTTCCCAGTCTTCCTGCGCCAGAAATAACTCGAACGCCTCCCTGCAGACTGGCCAGGCTTGGTCGCCCCGCTCGAGAGCCGCGAGATCGCGGGCAAGCTCCAGTTGCAGGCCGGCCTTCTTTTCGGGATTGGTTTCGCCGTCGAGCCGGGTTTGCAAATCCACCACCCGCCCTTCCATCTGCGCTTTCTCCACGGCATCCATGTTCGCGGAATCGGCGACCGTGTCTTCCAGTTTGTTGGGATCCAGAAAATCCATGCTGTCTATACTCGCCCGCTGAATGCGGCTTCCAGTCTATCTTCCCAGTTTTCAGGTGTGTCCGGGAATTCCGGTTTTACATCAAACTGCAGGAAACGTTCACCGCGCTGGGCAAAGACCTGAACCAATTCCAGCAGTTCCTGAAAATTTTCCAGGTCATGGTTGGAAATCAGTATATAGCTCAATTTCAAGACATCGTTGCTCATCTTTTATCACCTGTTGTTGCCGTGAAGTTGTTGAATCAGTCCGGGATCATTATAAATGAGGTCTATTTGATCTGGATCAACTGTTGCGCGTACCGACTTGACCGTAGAAATTACTGCGCCTAACATGGCACACTATTCGCGTAATTTGGAATACTCTAACATACTTAATTACGAGAGGCGGTTTCGGAACAACCATTGAATGTGCGTGGTGTTCCCGTCTGCGGGCTTTGCTCAATACAATGTATGGCTGCAGATCGGTTACAGACCTGCTTATATCCCAAAGGGGATAGACAAGGTGCATCCGATTACCCCCGAAGGTGGAGTATTTTCCTTGCGAGACCTCGGATATATTAGCTGTCGTTGATAGAGTCGGCTGTCTTCGGTGATAAAGGCATTTGTCAACATCGGAGTGACAACGTAATTAGAGTTATGGAAGCGTTGAATTCGTAAACGGTTCAACGGCCCACAAAAACTGCAAGCAATTCAGATATAGTCAGGAGAAAACCAAAATGGCGATCGACAAGCACGAAACACCCATGATTGACCAGCTCGTAGACGGCCCATGGCCCAGCTTCATCAAGGGCATTCAGCGTCTGCGTGACGAGCACCCCAGCGAGCGCATCAATGGTATGGC
>CAZFXI010000093.1:0-10710 GCA_964522855.1 uncultured Sedimenticola sp. | reverse complement strand
GGCTAGGTACCTGAATGTCCGTGCCACCGGTTTGCCATTTTTCTTCTCTGAATCGGCATTTTTCTTCTCTGTCGGTGCATTTCACTGCTGTTGAATAGACCCTGCATCACCGGCGCAGGCTAGGCAAGGCTGTATCCCCGCCACGGAAGGCACGCTGGTTCAACTACGGAGAAATGCAGCATGAAGATCAAGGATCAACGCAGTGCCCGCTGGCTGGAGACCTTTGCCCAGATCATGGAGGTGGACAGGCAGTACACGCGGCACCCCCGATCCACATCCATGGCCAGGCTTCGGCCTGTTTCGCAATGGCCACGATTGATTGGGGGGAAGCGCCATGACTAGGTTGATGTTCCGAACCCTGTTGCTTGCCTGGGCCTGTGGCCTGGGGGTGAGTCTGTTATTGATGTTGGGTATTCTTCTTTGGCCAGCGGCAGTCGCTGCCGAGTCGGTCTCTCTGACTTCGGTGAAAGAAGGCAGTTTGTTCATGGTGGATCGTAAAGACCATCAGGTGAGTCCAGCACCGTTGCTGAATACCAGGGTCACTATGGACATCACCGGTATCGTGGCCCGGATCAAGGTGGATCAGGAATTCAACAATACCACCGATCACTGGCAGGAGGGCGTGTATATATTTCCCTTGCCGGATGATGCCGCCGTAGATCATATGCGTCTGTGGATAGGTGGGCGCTTCATTGAAGGCGACATTAGCACCAGGCAGGAGGCAAGACGCGAATACCAGCAGGCAAGGGAAGAGGGGCGTCAGGCAAGCTTGCTGGAGCAGGAGCGGGCCAATGTGTTTACCACCTCGGTTGCCAACATACCGCCGGGGGAGCGCATCCGTGTGGAAATCGAGTACCAGCAAACGGTGCGCTACGATGCCGGACTGTTCTCCCTGCGCTTTCCCATGGTAGTGGCGCCGCGCTATATTCCTGGCCAGCCGGTTACGAATGCGGAAAGAGTCATCGGCGATGGTGCGGGCTGGGGCATGGATACAGATCAGGTTCCGGATACGAGCCGTATCTCGCCGCCGGTGTATCTGGATGTCAGCCATCCGGTGAATGCGGTCAGTCTGGCTATCCGCCTGCATGCCGGTATGCCGCTTTCCTTTATCGACAGCCCCTATCATCCGGTAGCGGTTACGGAAGAAGACGAAGGCGAATACCGTATTGTGCTGGAGCAGGGCAGCATGCCTGCGAACCAGGATTTCGTGCTCAACTGGCAATATGCGCCTGGTTCGGACACCTCTGCTGCCTGGTTCGGAGAAGCGCGTGAAGACGGCTGGTACGGACTGCTCATGCTGGTGCCGCCACCGGTGGATGCCCTACCTGAACCACCGGCACGGGAAGTGATTCTAGTCGTGGACGTGTCCGGTTCCATGGAGGGTGATTCCATCGTCCAGGCCCGTGCAGCCTTGCAACTGGCGGTTTCTCGTCTGTCGGACAGGGACAGTTTCAATATCATTCGTTTCAATCATGACGCCTCGGCGCTGTTTTCTGCACCTGTACCCGCAGACGAAACTCACCGCAATCAGGCACTGAATTGGGTACAGGGTTTGCGTGCAGACGGTGGCACCGAGATGATCAAGGCCATGCAGCTGGCGCTGGACGGAAAGGCGCATCCAGGGCGTTTGCGTCAGGTGATCTTTCTCACCGATGGTGATGTAGGCAATGAGACGGCATTGTTCACTGTCATTCAGAACAAGCTGGGTGACAGCCGTTTGTTCACTGTGGGTATAGGCTCGGCGCCCAACAGCTATTTCATGACCCGAGCTGCCGAATACGGTCGGGGTGGTTTTACCTATATCGGTGATGTGGAAGAAGTCCAGGAGAAGATGAAAGCTTTGTTCCTCAAACTCGAGTCGCCGGCTTTGACCGGCATCGCCCTGGACTGGGGGCAGCAGCGCATCGAGCAATGGCCCGTCGTCGTGCCCGACCTGTATGTCGGGGAGCCCGTCATGGTGTCTGTGCGTAGTGAGCAGCCGCTGAAGGGAGTGAACATTTCCGGCAAAGCCGATGGCGAGGTGTGGCAGCAACGGCTGAAACTGTCTTCGACAGAAGATCGACCGGGTCTGCATGTGCTCTGGGCGCGGCGCTATATCCATAGTCTCATGGGGCAGATGATGACGGGTGATAGCGATACCTTGAAAACGGAAATCGAGAAAGTGGCGCTGAATCATCATCTGGTCAGCCGATACACCAGCCTGGTGGCCGTGGACAAGACACCGCTGCGCCCGGTGGATGCGGTACTGGACACCCAGGCCATCCCCGTGGAAATGCCCAGCGGATGGGTGGCAGATGCTGTCTTTGGTCGTTTACCGCAAACGGCTACGCCCGCCAGTCTCTATCTGTTGTTGGGGTTGGCGGGCTTGTTGGCCAGTGTGCTGTTGCGCAGGAAGCTGGTATGAAGAAAGCATTGCTGTTTTCCTTGCTGTTGTTGTCGCTGGTAGCTATAGCCAAGGGAAGCTGGATTCATGCCAAGGCCGTATTGGCCCAGTGTCTGATTGCCGATGCCTGGCAGCAGCGACTGGAGGGCGTGGCCAAACCCAAACCCTGGCCCTGGGCGGATACCTGGCCCGTCGCCCGATTGCAGGTGCCTGAACTGGGCGTGGATCAGTTTGTTCTCGCCGGCGCCAGTGGCAGAACTCTGGCTTTCGGGCCGGGCCATGTACCGGGCAGCGCCTTGCCGGGTGGGGAGGGCAATGCCGTAATCAGCGGTCATCGGGACACCCATTTTCGCTGGTTGCGCAAACTGCAAAAGGGCGATGTGTTGGCCATACAGCGCCCCGATGGTCAACGCCTGAGCTACCGGGTCAAGCAACTGGCAGTCGTCGACGAATCCGACACGCGCATCCTGCAAGCCGGTGACCAGTCGGTTCTGCATCTGGTCACCTGTTTTCCATTCGATGCGCTAATACCCGGTGGCCCACTGCGTTATGTGGTAACCGCCGAGGCGCTGTCGGGGTCGGAGTCAATCTGACTCCGATCCCTGAATAACCGAATCAATGTTCGTGAGGTGCAGGTGGCGGCAAGGGCTTACCATCCAGCACCGCCTGCGCAGCCAGCTGTGGATCGGTTTCGCCGGTAGCAAGCACTTGAATGCCCATTTGGGCCAGACGCCGGATAAAGCCCTCACCACAGCCGGTGGTGATCAGCACATCGGCTATCTGTATGGGATGCTCTGTGCCGCGAAATTCGTGCATGGACATTTCCTTGGGCAGATCCAGACGATCGATCTCCACGGCCTTTCCCTGACCATCGTCTGCATAGATCAGGAAACGGCGGGTCTTGCCCGCATGCCCGGTGATGGTTCTGAAGTTCTGGCTGGTAACGGCAATTTTCATTTCAACCCTCTGGTAGGCAAATGTTGTGGCGCCCGATGGCACCCAGGGTTTTAATCAGCAGAAAGACCACTACCGTGCTGATCAGGGCGAGGAAACCCCAGCCCATATAATAGAAACCCTGCTTGCCAGTAAGCTCGAACATCCTCAGGGTGGCAATGGTGATGGCCGCCAAGGGGAAGGAATAGGCCCACCAGGAAAGGAAGAATTTCAGCTTGGCGAAATAACCAATCTGGGTAATGAGTAATATGGTCAGGAACAGGGCGATAAAATACAACACCCTGGCGAAGGCGTCCAGCTCACCCGTGAGGGCCGTGTAGGAAAGAAAGCCCACGGCAGGCGGTGCGATGAGAATGAACAAAGTGGGCAGCAGCTTGGCCGGCATGGGCTGATGGAACAGCACCCGGTAGAAAATGATGGTGAAAAGCACGATCCAGAACACCATGCCGATGCTGAAGAAGAACCAGGAAATCTCCGTATAGCCCAGATGGGTGCCGGCAATCGGCACCAGCACGTTGCCCACCACGGGAATGAACCAGGCAGGATTGATATGGTGAATCTCGAAATGCTCATGGTGAATCCACACGCGCATCACATATAGCGTAATCAGAAAATGCAGGCTCACTCCGGCAATCCACAACACCTCTGCCGCGTCGTGCGCCAGAGGCAGCAGTGCAATGGAAATCAGCAGCAGGCTGATGGACACCGAGGGAAAGAAATTCAGTTTGATGGGGTTGTGCAGTTCTGCGCTCACGGCGTTACGGTAGCGAATGATCTTTGTCGTATAGATCAGCAACAACACAACAAAGATGGCACAGGTGGCCAGTATCAGCCCATGGGACAGGGCGGAACTCAGGCCCAGAGTCTGATGGGCTTTTTCCCAAGCAATGCTCAGGCCGGCCATGCCCATTATCATGGAAAAAAAGGAAACAGGAAAGTTCTCAAGTCGGGAATTGCTCACAATGCTTTTCCTCCTCAGGAAAAATAACTGAGTGGAATACTAGGTATTTATCCCCTGGCATGCATTGAAAATTGTCAACATCCGGCAGATTTCTTCGGGAAACAACGTCCCGCTGGTTGTGCCATATCGCACCAGCAGTTGTGCGATATGGCACGGCATTTTATACAGGCCAATCGGTGAAATAGTGTAACTTTTTGATTTATATGATTATTAATCAATGGCATAAGAATTGCTTTATATGCTGAAGTTCTAACCTTCATCTATTGGGATTCACAGCGAATGAAAAAAAGACAGATCGTACCTCTGATCGTATGCAGCAGCCTGTGTGCTGCTGGCGTGGCAGCTGAGCAGGAAGAGCAGAAAGACGAGACTGAAGAAATGCCGGAAATGGTGGTTGAAGGCACCAAGCTGAATGACATCAGCGGAAAGGAGGTGAAGTCTGCCGACCTGGCCGAGGCGCTGGCAAAACAGGTATCGAGCGTATCTCTGGTTCGCCGCAGTGGTATCGCCAACGACATCATTCTGCGGGGTCAGAAGAAGGACAACATCAACATCCTCATCGATGGCGGCAAGATCTACGGCGCCTGTCCAAACCGCATGGATCCGCCGACTTCCCATATTCTTACCAGCAACATCGAGTCCGTGCAGATCACCGAAGGCCCCTATGATGTGGAAAACTTCGGCACGCTCAGTGGTGCGGTGGCGATTACCACCCGTGAACCGGAAGAGGGATTGCATGGCGAAGTCAGCCTCAACGTGGGCAGTTGGAACTACCTGAAAGGCGCGGCAACCCTGACTGGCGGCACGGATCGCGTGCGTGCCATGGCCAGTATCTCCAAGGAGAGCAGCGACCAGTACGAAGATGGTGATGGCAACAACTTTGCCGAGCAGATCGAAAACTATGATCCCACCACTACAGCTCGCTACAAGGACAAGTACAAGAATCTCGATGCCTACGACAAATCCACATTCATGGGGAAACTGTATTTCGACGTTACCGAAAATCAGGAACTGAAGCTGGGCTATACCGCGAATCGCAGTGACGACGTGTTGTATCCATCCAGCAAGATGGATGCCCTGTACGATGATTCCGATATATTCGATGCGGAGTATGTCATTCGTGATCTGGGTGACTGGTCCCGTGAATTGAGCATCCACTACTACAACTCCCAGGTGGAGCATCCCATGTCCACCCGTTATCGCCTTTCGTCCGGCCCCGACTCAATGAATGAGAAAACGCATTATCTGGAAACGGAGATGCAGGGCGCCAAGGTCAAGAACAGTTTTGACCTGACCGATGGCACGGCCATAACTGTTGGTCTGGATTTCAGCAAGCGCAACTGGGATGGTGTTTTCCAGGGCAAGGGCATGGCTTCTACGGTCGATGGTTTTGTCAGTATCGATGATGTGGATACAGACAATGCGGCCATCTTTGTCGAGGCGGAAAAGAACTTCGACAACTTCAACCTGAAGCTCGGCGCCCGTTACGATGACACATCCATCACGCCGGCAGGCGGCCAGCCCGACAATGATTACACCGCGTTCAGTGCTTATGGTTTCGGAACCTATGCGCTTCAGGACGGCTTGAAGATTTTTGGCGGCCTGGGTCGTGCAGCGCGGGTACCCGATGCCCGGGAACTGTATCTGCGCATGCCCATGATGGGCGGCGTGCTTATCGGCAATCCCGATCTTGATCAGGTAACCAATACCGAAGTGGACCTGGGACTGGAACTGAATTCCGGCTCCCTGTTCCTCAAACCCAAGCTGTTCTACAGCTGGCTGGGTGATTTCATCGTTTATAATGACAGCAAGATGATGCGCCGCTTCGACAATGTGGATTCCACCATCTACGGTTTCTCCATCGATGGTTCATACAGCTTCACAGATTCTTTGTACACGGATTTTGGGCTGGCCTATCAGCGAGGTGAGAAGGACAAGGCGCAACCGGGACAGACTGACAGGGATCTGCCCGAGATTCCGCCGCTGAAAGGTATCGTGTCACTGAACTGGGAGTACATGGATGACAGCCTGGCGCGCACCGAGGTGGTTGCTTCCGATAGCTGGACACGCTATGACGCCGACAATGGTGAGCAGGAGCTGGATAGTTGGGCGATTCTGAACCTCAAGGTCGATCATGCCCTGACCAAAAACATCAATCTGGTGCTGGGTGTGGACAACGTATTCGACGAAACCTACGCCGTGAGCAACACCTACAAGGACCTGATCCTGCTGGAAGCCGGCGGTAGTGAGGTCATCCTGATGAACGAGCCCGGACGTTACTTCTATTTGAACGCGGCGTACAAGTTCTAGCCTATCCAAAAAACGCAGCAGCAAGGGAAAGGCCCGTAAAAATCAATTTTTGCGGGCCTTTTTTATCGCTTGCCAATCTTTTTATTGACCTGAAGCAGGCAGAGTGGTTTTTGTGGAAAAATACCAGAATACAGTTCTATCCTTAAAATAGAAGTGTCAAATGTGGGTGGCAGTTTTACCGAAATAGCGGGAGTCACACGAAACCGTATTGCGATACTTGGCACGGGGGTCCAGGGACACTGGGTATGGCATGAAATCCTGACGCGGATAGTCATGTCACCAGTCTGGTACTCTCCGAATCAGACGGCAAGCTGTATGCTGGTGGTGATTTCAAGAACATGGGCGTCCTCGCCGTGAAGATGCTTGCCGGTAACTACCTTAAAATCCCGAAAAAGCTTGTATTGCAGGCTTTTGTCGGTGCTGCAAAATGCTATTGCAGCTGGTATTTCTTCAGCCGGTACATGAAGGCATAACGGGTAAGCCCCAGAATGCGTGCCGCTTTGCTCTGGTTGCCGCCGGTTTTCTCCAGTGCCTGTTGCAACAGCTCCTGTTCCAGTTCTTCCAGTTTGATGCCGGAATCAGGCAGGGAAAAGGTCCAGCGTCGGATTTGCTGGTGGCGAATCTCACGGGGCAGGTTGCCGTCGATGATTTCGCGGCCACTGAACAGAATCAGCATGCGCTCGCACAGGTTGCGTAGCTCGCGGATATTTCCCGGCCAGGAATAGCGTTGCAGGCATTCCATAGCAGCCTTGCTGTAGGACGGGGCGGGCAGATCGTATTCTTCACTCAGACGCCTGGTGATTTCCGGGATCAGCAGTGCCACATCGCCGGTACGTTCACGCAATGCCGGCACATGGAAGGGAATGATGTTCAGGCGATAATACAGGTCTTCCCGAAAACTACCGTGGTCCACCTTCTTGCGTAAATCTGCGTTGGTGGCGGCTACCAGGCGTACATTTGCATGGCGCAGCTTCAGGCTGCCTACGGGTTGATACTCGCCAGATTCGAGAAAGCGCAGCAGTTTGGCCTGGATATCCAGGGACATTTCACCGATTTCATCCAGGAACAGGGTGCCCCCCTCGGCCATGTTGATGCGCCCGGCGTTGTCTGTGACCGCGCCGGTAAAAGCACCTTTCTTGTGGCCGAAGAACTCGGATTCTGCCAGCCCTTCGGGTAAGGCTGCGCAGTTGATGGCGATGAATGGCGCATCGTGACGTTTGCTCTTGCGGTGAATATGATGGGCGAGCAATTCCTTGCCGGTTCCGCTCTCCCCCGTAAGTATGACGGTAACGTCTGTGGCCGATGCGATATCCAGGGAGCGCAACAGCGCTTCAAATTCAGGAGATTTTCCGAGAATATCGTAATGAGTCGGTTTGTTCATGGGTTTACCAGTTGATGATCAGTCCAGTCAGGGCAAATAGTATCAATAACACGCCTGCGAGTATCCGCAGTTGTGGATTGCGGGAGAATCGCAATATCTGATCGGCAAAAATACCTGTTGCCATCACCGCTGGCAAGGTACCTAAACCGAACAAGAGCATAAATAACCCACCCTGCATCATCCCGCCTTGACCCAGGGCAATAAGCAACGCCGAATACACAAGCCCGCAGGGCAGCCAGCCCCAGATCAGGCCATACAGTAGCGCTTGCCAGGGATGGGCGACTGGCAGCAGTTTTCGTCCCAGGGGTTCGAGTTTCTTCCAGATGGGTGCACCGGCCTTTTCGATATAGGCAAGCGCGGGAAACCAGCCAGCCAGATACAGGCCCACCGCAACCATGAGTGCCGTTGCCGAAAGCAGCAGAATAGTATGGCCGTATTGGGGACTGAGACGAAACAGCAGCCCGGATCCAAAGGCGCCCGCCAAGGCACCGACAAGGGTATAGCTGAAGATGCGTCCGAAGCTGTAGTAGCCGAGATAGCGCAACAGCCTGGGCGGCTGCTGGCGGATTTCCGCCGGGAGGCTGAAGGTCAGCACTCCCATGATGCTGCCGCACATGCCTACGCAGTGCAGGGCACCGAACAGCCCCATGAGAAAAGCACCCAGATAACCAATATCCATGAAGTATTATTTGTATAATATTGAAATATCGTTAAATTATCTGGGCGCTATCGGGTTTATTTTCCGAACACCTGCTTCAGCAGGTCGGTGCTGCGGGCCACCGGGTTTTCACGGATGGCCTTTTCTTCCTGAGCCAGTTTGTAAAACAGGCCATCCAGGGTTTTTTCCGTGACATAGCTGTCCAGGTCCAGGGCGCTGCCGCCCCCGAGCAGTCCGCCGAGCATGCCACCACCGGCATTAGCAGTAAGTTGTTTGTAGCTGGCCGTGGTGCCTACCTGATCCGTAGCTTGGGAGACGATGGGTTTGATGGCTTTTTCCAACGACGGCCCCGCTTTTTCGCGCAGATAGCGTGTCGCGGCATCATCTCCACCGTTGAGGATTTTTGTGGCGTCATCCAGCGTCATGTTGGTAACCGTATCCTTGACGATATCCAGCGTCTTGGGAATGGCGGTCTCGGCAGCCTTGTTCATGGTGGTTTCGAACTCGTCCACCAGCGCACCCTGTCCCGCCATGCGCAGACCGGAAGCGATCTTGTCGATTCCGGAAGGCAGAGGGATGCGTACATTGGCATCATTCAGGAAGCCTCCGGGCTTGCCAAGATAATCGATGGCCCGTTCTGCACCAACGCTCAGGGCTTCTTTCAAACCTGCATCGATTTGTCCCTGGGAGAGGCTGCTGGCAGCAGAAGTAGCGCTACCGCCTTGCATATATTGACTGGCGGAATCCTTGAGCATGTCGCCGAAGCCTGCCCAACTGCTACCAGTGGCGAGTACAGATGCGATGCACAGTGTTCTTGCGATTTTCATATCATTCTCCTTAATGTTTTTAATTAATTATTAAAAATAACTAATTGATTATCCAATTGTTAATCTTCTAAAGATTGCGAATGCGCTCTGCCTGCTCAGCTAGGTTGTGTATGGCCGTGCGGGCGGCTTCGAGTTTTTCCTTTTCCTTCTGCACCACGGCTTGGGGTGCCTTGTCGGTGAAACCCGGGTTGGAGAGCTTTTTCTCGGCGCGTTCAACTTCCGATTGCAATTTGCCCAGTTCTTTTTCCAGACGTTTCAATTCTGCATCCTTGTCGATGAGGTCGGCAAGGGGAATCAGCAGTTTCATGTCACCCACCAGGGCGGTGGCTGCTTCCGGCGCTTCATCATCGCTGCCGAGAATCTCCACAGACTCGGCACGCGCCAGAAAATCCAGATAGTGCCGGTTGGCTGCCAGTCTGGACTGATCGAGATCACTGGCGTTGGCCAGCAGTACGGGAATCGGCTTGCCGGGTGCGATATTCATCTCGCCCTTGATGCGACGAATACCGAGGATGAAGTCCATGACCCAGCGCATCTCTTCCTCTGCTGCCTCGTCCTGCAGGCCGTTATCGGCCACGGGGAAGGGCTGGAGCATGATAGTCTCCCCGGTCTTTCCCGCCAGTGGCTTCACTGCCTGCCAGATCTCCTCGGTGATGAAGGGCATGATGGGATGGGTGATGCGCAGCAGGGCTTCCAGAACATGCACCAGGGTGTGTCTGGCGGCACGTTTTTGAGCGGCGCTGGTGGTATCGGCATTCAACACGGGCTTGGTCAGCTCCAGATACCAGTCGCAGTATTCGTTCCAGGTGAATTCATAGATGGCTTGAGCGGCGTGGTCGAAGCGATAGCCCTCGATGGCGGAAGAGACTTCTCCTGCGGTATGTTGCAATCGAGACAGAATCCAGCGATCGGCAACGGACATTTCCAAAGCACCGCCATCGGTGCCGGTATCCTCGCCCTCGGTATTCATCAACACATAGCGCGAAGCATTCCACAGCTTGTTGCAGAAATTTCGATAGCCTTCGATACGCTGCAGGGAAAGAACGATATCCCGCCCGGTGGAAGCCTGGGAGGCGAAGGTGAAACGCAGGGCATCGGTACCGTAAGGCGGGATGCCGTCGGGGAAGTTCTTGCGCGTCTGCTTCTCGATCTTCTTCGCCAGGTGGGGCTGCATCATGCCCGAGGTGCGCTTGGCCACCAGGGATTCCAGGTCGATGCCGTCGATGACGTCGATGG
>CAZFXI010000092.1:0-10963 GCA_964522855.1 uncultured Sedimenticola sp. | reverse complement strand
ATTTTGCTGGATGGCGAGGGTAAGGAGTTGCTGCGCACCCGCCTGCCCACACCGGCAGACGACTATGAAGCGACACTGCAGGCTGTTCTCGCGCTCCACCAGGCGCTGGAATCCCGTGCCGGCGAACAGCTGAAGCTTGGTATCGGCACACCAGGATCGCCGTCGCCCGTAACCGGCCTGATGCGCAATGCCAACTCCACCTGCCTCAACGGTCAATCGCTATTGCAGGATCTGGAGCTACTGCTCGAGCGCCCGGTGCGCATGGCCAATGACGCGGACTGTTTCACCCTTTCCGAAGCGGTAGACGGCGCCGCGAGTGATGCAGGGGTCGTTTTTGGCGTGATTATCGGCACCGGCACCGGCGGAGGCATTACCGTCAATGGCAAACTGTTGGCGGGGCCGAATGCCATCACCGGCGAATGGGGACACAATCCCCTGCCCTGGCCACGACCGGAAGAACTGCCTGGCCCGTCCTGCTATTGTGGCAAGCACGGTTGTATCGAAACCTTTCTTTCCGGCCCCGGACTGGCAGACGAGCATTTACGCCGCACGGGTATGGCGCTGTCGGCACCGGAAATAGCCGGACTTGCAGCCCAAGGTGATACAGAAGCAGAAACCACCCTGCAGATCTACGAAGACCGCCTGGCGCGAGGACTTGCCAGCATCATCAACATACTGGACCCACATGTCATCGTCCTGGGCGGCGGACTGTCACAACTGCAACGCCTTTACGGGAACGTCAGCCTTCGCTGGCGGCAGTATGTGTTTTCCGATACTTTTCACACCCGCTTGCTGCCGCCGCGTTTTGGCGACAGCAGCGGGGTACGTGGTGCCGCCTGGTTGTGGCGAGACCAGCCTTCCTCGGTCATAATAGCGTAACAGCTTCCTGAACAGACTACCCGACACCCATGGTTACTGCCTCACAATCCATCCCTGACATTCAGGTTCCCAGACACCCGCAATGGCCGGAACTGTCTGCCCGGGAAAAGGATGCGCTCAAGGAGCGCATCAAGGTATTACTGAAAAAGAACAATGCCGTGCTGGTGGCCCATTATTATGTGGATGCCGACTTGCAGGAGCTGGCGGAAGAAACCGGAGGCTGTGTCGCCGACTCTCTGGAAATGGCCCGTTATGGCACGACCTCCGATGCCGACACCCTGATCGTCTGCGGCGTGCGTTTCATGGGTGAAACCGCCAAGATCCTGAACCCGGAAAAGCGGGTGTTGATGCCGGATCTCAACGCCACCTGTTCCCTGGACGAAGGTTGTCCGGCGAAGGAGTTTTCCGCCTTCTGTGATGCCCATCCCGATCACACCGTGGTCGTGTACGCCAATACCAGTGCCGAAGTCAAAGCCCGTGCCGACTGGATGGTGACCTCGGGGATCGCCCTGCCCATCGTCAAGTATCTGGCAGAAAAGGGCGAGAAGGTATTGTGGGCACCGGACAAACATCTCGGAAAGTACATTCAGAAACAGACCGGCGTGGACATGCTGCTGTGGCCAGGCTCCTGCGTGGTGCATGAGGAATTCAAGGCCTTCGGACTGGAACGTCTGCACAAGCTGCATCCCGATGCTGCAGTACTGGTACATCCGGAATCACCGGAAAGCGTAATAGAGCAGGCAGACGTGGTGGGTTCCACTACCGCACTGATCAAGGCAGTACAGGAAATGCCCAACGAGGAGTTCATCGTCGCCACCGATGACGGCATCTTCTGGAAGATGCAGCAGCTGGCGCCGAACAAGAAACTGCTTTCCGCCCCCACCGCCGGTGAAGGCGCGACTTGCGTATCCTGCGCCCATTGTCCGTGGATGGCCATGAATGCCTTGCAGAATCTCGAACAGCTGTTGCGCAATGGCAACAACGAAATCCATATCGAAGAAGACATTCGACAAAAGGCCGTGATTCCCATTCAACGCATGCTGGATTTTGCAGCCACACACGGGATCAGCGGCGCCTCGCCAAAATGATCGACCACAGCCTGATCAAGCTGATTCACGTCAGCTGCGTAGGACTTTCGTTGATTGGTTTTACCCTGCGTGCCGTGCTCATGCTCAAGGGTTCTACGCTGCTGAAAAAGCGCTGGATGCGCACCATCCCGCATCTGGTTGACAGTACATTGTTCTTCAGCGGTTTGTGGCTCGCCTACAATCTGCAGCAATACCCAGGGACTGCAGCCTGGCTATCCGCCAAGCTTCTGGCATTGATCGCCTATATCGTTTTCGGCGCACTGGCCTTGCGTGGCAGAACGCCGCAGCGACGCTACCTATCGTTGCTTGCTGCCTATGCATGCTTCGCCTACATGGTCAGCGTCGCGTTGAGCAGGAATCCCGTTCCCTGGTATTACTAAGACAAATATAAGCAAAGCCTCGTTCAGCGGGTTGGTCTATGGTTGTCTTTGTAACCAAGAGCCTGACCTTATGGAAAATAATGTCCAGTTCTCCTATACTCCTTGACATCAGCTATTCAGGGAGTCGATCTTCATGGCCGTTACAGCTTTTCGCTGGACCAATTTTCTTCTTCGCGTCGTCGTGGCGTTTGTCCTGGTATTCGCCACTTATAACCCTTCCGGTCACTCCTGGGTTCACTGGTTTATAGAAAGCACCAACAAGCTCGACCCGATGATCATACTCTCGGCAATCGTCCTGATTATTGGCTGGGCCATCTACTTGCGTGCGACAGCACGTTCCCTGGGGTTTTTCGGTTCACTGCTGGTGGTAGCGCTTTTCAGCAGTCTGATCTGGGCGATGATTTTCTATGGCTGGCTTTCGCTGGATAACCCGTCCGTATTGGGTTACGTGGCGCTGGCGCTATTGTCCGTATTATTGGCCGTAGGTATTTCCTGGTCACATATCCGGCGGCGCATCACCGGCCAAATTGACGTTGACGATGTCGAGACAGATATTTAGAAATTTCCGAACTTTTTCACGACCACAGCAGAAAGGAGGCCATTATGGCAGGTAAGTTCGTAACTTCAGTTGGTAAAGATGGTAAGCACTATTTCGTACTCAAGGCAGGCAATGGCGAGACCATTTTGCAAAGCCAGGGCTATGCTGCAGAAAAGAGTTGTGCCAACGGCATTGAATCCGTACGCAAGAATAGCCAGGAGTCCAAACGCTTCGAGAAGAAAACTGCTACCAATGGCAAGTTCTTTTTTACCCTGAACGCCACTAACGGACAGATCATTGGCAAGAGCCAGATGTACAAGACTGAAAAAGGGCGCAACAATGGCATTGATTCGGTTGGCAGAAACGCGCCCGATGCCCCGGTAGTCGAAGCAACAGACTAAAGACTAAGCGCTTCTGCCTGCATACCCCCTCCTACCGAGGGGGTTACTCCTTCAGGGATATCTTCAGTCGGCCATCCTCAACCTGAATATCTTCCACTCCCTCGGCAAAAGAATGCCAGAAGCCGCCGGCATCACCGAACTCGCCAATCAGATCCACATTCTTCAGACCACCCAGCCAGGCATTGGGTATCGGTATACCCATGATGCTGACACCCCGTAGCTTGATCACGGGTCGCTTGTCATGGAAAGCCGCTTCCACCCCGGCCGATACCCGCAGGGTCTTGCCACCCAATATGGGAAAATCCGGATCCACGTGCACCAGCAGACGCGCGCTCACCATGTCGTCGGACAAATCCACCGCCAGTTTTCTTGCCAGGTCCTTGTTGTTGGCCAGCAGGCCATTGAGTTCCCGTTCGGTGAAGAACAGCTCCCGTTTGCCATGGGCATCATCGTAACGCTCGGGACGTAGCCACTGACTGTCCGTTTCCGGCTTGTCGGCAGTTGGCGCCACAGGGGCCGGTGTATAACCCAGCAGTTGCAGTTTACTGTTCAACTGCTTTTGTTCCTTGCTGCTCAGTTCCACTGGCTTGAAATCATGAGCGTAGATATAGGTTCTTACCGCCCAGAACGTTACTGCGGCGGTAATCAAAATCGTACCCAAGACGATCCAAAAGACGTGGATACCTTTCAGACCACTGGCTTTCTTTTCCTCTTCAGGAGAGGGCTCTATCACTTCCATAGCTGCTCTTCCGCTCAATGTATGCTCAAATCATAGGGCATGCGCGCATAAAAGCCTTTTGCATCTGTCAGCGACAACAGATACTGTACCTGCTTCCAGGCCGTTTGCATCAACGGGCTGGATTCAACCCGCGTCTCTATTCCCATTTCCTTCAGTATCTCTTCCATCAGACTGCCTTCTTTCTGGTATTCCTCGATGACGTAGCTCTCCATATCGGCTTTTGCTGCCGCAGAAACAATGGCATCCTCCAGACCGCCCAACTTGTCTACCAGACCCAGTTTCAACGCCTGTTTGCCCGACCAGACGCGCCCCTGGGCAATTTCATGCACGGCATTCCGATCCAGCTTGCGCCCTTCTGCCACCTTATCCAGGAATTTGGAATAGATGTTATCGATGAATTTCTGAATGATGGCCATTTCCTGCTCTGTCTTGGGGCGGTACAGGCTGAACACATCGGCAGCAGGCGCCGTACGGGCAACCTCCACCTTCACACCAAACTCATTGATGAGCTTCTGCACGTTCAGGAACAACCCGAACACACCGATAGAACCGGTGATGGTATTGGGCTCTGCATAGATCTCGTCTCCATAGGTTGAAATCCAGTAGCCGCCAGATGCCGCCACCGTTCCCATGGAAATAACCAGGGGTTTCTTCTTCGCCAGCAAAATGGTTTCTCGCTGAATGATGTCTGACGCACTGGCACTGCCCCCGGGACTGTTTACGCGCAATACCACGGCCTTGACCTCATCATCCGTCCTGGCCTTGCGCAGCAGGGAGGCGATGTAATCACCACCCACTTCCTTCTTGTCACTTCCGGATACGATTTCCCCTTCTGCATAGATGACCACCAGTTTGTCAGTGATGTCGTCATCCTGCGGCAAACTGTTAAAATAATCAGAAACCGTTTTTTGTTTCTCGATATCCTTGCCCGTTTCGGTCCCGGTCAGTTCACGCAGCTTGTCGCGCACGCCGTCGTAATAACCCACTGCTGTGACAAATCCCCTCTCCAGTGCTTCATCCGCCTGAATCACTGCATCCTGCTGCGCAAGCTTATACAGACTGTCCGCAGACAACTTGCGACTCAGTGCTATACCCGCAACCACTTCTTCGAACATGTCATCCAGCAAAACACTCAACTGCTCGCGGTTTTCCTCACTCATGTGATCGAGAAGGAAAGGCTCGACTGCAGACTTGTATTTTCCCACCCGGGATACCTGAACATCGATCCCGTATTTTTCAAATGCATTGCGAAAATAGGGAACCTCACTGGCGAAACCATTGAACTCCAGCAACCCCAGCGGATTGAGCACCAAATCGTCTGCCGGTGAAACCACATACAGGGTTGCCTCATCCAGGCCTTCCTGCCAGGTAATGACCGGCTTGCCAGAAGCCTTGAAGTCCTCGATGGCCTCGCGGACTTCCTTGAGCGTGGCCCAGCCGGATGCATAGCCATCACGAACCACATTGCCCTTGATGTACAAGCCACTGATCTTGTCATCCTTGGCTGCCTTGCGCAGCGCCACCACCACCGCACGCAGGGATTGCCTGCCCGTTTTCCTTTCCTGCAGGGCGGCGCTGACGACAGACGCAAATTTCTGCTGCGGCTGACGATCGACGATAGGCACGCCCAGATTCAGGGTCAGAAGCGTCTGTTCTTCAATCGGCTGAGGGATATTCTGTGCGCTCAACATCAAGCCAATCAATAGACCGAGCAACACCAACACCAGAATCATACCGGTAAAAGACGCAAATACTGTTTTCAGAAAGCTTTTCATATCACTGTGAATCCGTTTTTGGTGACAATTAAAGGTATTTGAGCGCGAATCGGCCAATTGCGCAAGTTCGATCAAATGAACAGGGCGATACAGAACACCAGGGAAAAAACAAGCTGAAAACGCGCCGTGGCCGCAAGTAGTCGATTGAGCGCCTTGCCGACGGGTAGAAAAGCCATCTGCCCTATCAGCCAGATGACAACCACCACTAACAGGAAGGGGAGCCACGAAACCTTGCCTTCCAACCACAGAAAGAGCAAAAAAAGGAAGGGTAGCAACAACAGCAGGGCATATTCCACTTGGCTGGTACCGGGCGACGTGAGCACCGCCAGGGTTTTTCGGCCTGCTTGCGCATCGGTCTGGCGATCCCGGTAATTGTTTACCACCAGCACCGCCGCCGCAAACAACCCCAGCATACTGCCGGAAACCAGTGCAGACAGGCCGAGTTGCCCGGTTTGCAAGTAATAACTCCCACCCGTTGCACCCAGACCGAAGAACAGGAAAACAAACAGCTCACCCAGAGGTGAAGCGGATATAGGCCATGGACCTCCGGAATAGGCAGCAGCTGCCGCCAGAGAAACCAGGCCCAGCACCAGTATGGGCCAACCACCCACCGCCACTAGATAGATGCCCAGCAAGAAGGCAAGGCCAAAGGCAATGAGCGCCCCCCGTTGCACAGCATCAGCAGACAACAAGCCCAGAGCCGTTACCCGTGTTGGTCCCAGCCTGTCTGGCGTATCTGTCCCCTTGAGGCTGTCGATCACATCATTGTGCAAATTGGTACCGATCTGAATACACATGGCCGCCAGCAACGCAGCCAGCGCCGGAATGATCTGCAATTCTCCCTTTTCTGACCAGGCCAGACAGGTGCCAACCAACACCGGGCTGACTGACAAGCCCAGGGTCTTGGGACGGATGGCAGATAGCCAGACCTTGAAACTGGACATACTCAGGGACGACGGGGAAACTTGCTGAAATCTGGATCACGCTTTTCCAGAAAGGCATCCCGTCCTTCCTGTGCTTCTTCCGACATGTAGAACAGTGCCGTCGCGTTGCCGGCCAGTTCCTGGATACCGGCAAGCCCATCGGTATCTGCATTGAACCCGGCCTTGATCACCCGTAGTGCCGTGGGGGAATGTTTGAGAATCTGTTGGCACCAGCTCAGGGTTTCTGTTTCAAGCTCTGCCAGGGGAACAACTGCATTCACCAGGCCCATCTCCAGGGCTTCATTGGCATCGTACTGGCGGCACAGCAACCAGATCTCCCTGGCTTTTTTCAGGCCCACGGTACGCGCCATCAGCCCTGCGCCCAGCCCGGCATCAAACGACCCTACCCTGGGTCCTGTCTGGCCGAAACGGGCATTGTCTGCAGCGATCGTCAGGTCACAAACCAGATGCAGCACATGACCGCCGCCGATGGCATAGCCGGCCACCATGGCGATGACCGGCTTGGGCAGGCGCCGTATCTGCATCTGCAGATCAAGCACGTTCAGATGCTGCACGCCTTGTTCGTCCTTGTAGCCACCCTCGGTGCCACGTACTTTCTGATCACCGCCGGAACAAAACGCCTTGTCACCTTCCCCAGTCAGGATGACAACGCCAATATCAGCCGCATGATGCGCATGGTGAAACGCATCGATCAGCTCCCTGATAGTCTGCGGGCGGAAGGCATTGCGCACCTGTGGCCGGTTGATGGTGATCTTGGCCACCCCATCGAGGTGTTCGTAATGAATATCTTCAAACTGTTCTTCCAGCAAACGATTCCAGGTCATAAGAAAAGCTCCGTATCCGGCAATATGTGATCATTCAACCCAAACATTGCTCTACAACAGCCTTATGTAATGGGTTACTGCGCGTACTGTCAATAACGACTTCTATCAACTGGAGCACCGGGTTGTTCAACGCCTCTGAAAACGCTCTTTCGAAGGCATCCAGGTCCCGTACCTGAACATGAGCCACATCAAAAGCCCTGGCGATATGCTGATGATCCAGGGGAACCGGGGTTCGCCAGCAGGCGACATATTCCGGCAACTGATGCTGAGGCAGGAAATCAAAAATACCCCCACCCCGATTGTTAAGTAGCAACAGGATCATATCCTGTTCCCGGGCAAGGGCCAGTGCATTCAGATCATGGAAGAATGCCAGATCACCGATAACACCCAACACTTTGCCTTTCCCCTCGAAAGCGGTGGCAAGTCCAGTCAGGGTAGACAGGTTTCCATCGATGCCACTGGCACCACGATTTCCATACGCCGCGATCTCCTTGTTACTGCTACCTGAATAGGCATCCAGAAAGCGTACCGCCATGGAATTGCCGCTGAACCACAGGCTCTGCTCCGGCAATGCCTGCAGCGCATGGCGCATGATTGATGCTTCCAGGGGCAGTTCCAGTTCTTGCAGTCGCTGCTTCACCCGCTGTTCCCATGTCTGCCAGCGTTGCAACCAGTTGTCCGGCGCCGGCTGCAACCCAAGACCTAGCAATTGTCGGCACAGGATCTCCGGCGAAGCCTGCAAGGTCTCGACAGTAGTTCCCGGTCTGTCCATCCAGCGCCCGGATTCATCTACCCACCATTGTCGGGCATTAGTCTGCGTATTGAGATATTCGAGCAAGGACTTGGATACAAGCGTGCCACCAAAGTGCAGTATCCATTCGGCCTGTAATTCCCGGCTATCCTTTTGATCACGCAGAAACAGATCATAGTGGCTGATGGCGGTTCCCGATGGCGTAAAACGCAAACCGGAAAGCGGATCGGCAAGCACCGGGCAGGTCAGCGCCTTTCCAAGCCCTAGAACTTCCTCATGGGCAGTTCCCGGACCACACAGGATCAGGCCTTTCTTTTCAGAAAGACAGTCTGCAAGCGTCCGCAGCTCTTCTTCGGCCAACGAGCACTGTGGCACTGCCGGCTTGCTCAGCGTTACCCTGGGCACAACTTCCGGCAGCACTTCAGGCACCAGTGGCTCACGCAATGGCATGTTGACATGCACAGGGCCCGCATCCAGGCCTGCTGACTGCCCGACCAGCTGCCGGCCCAGCGCTCGCAGGCGGTGCAATGCGGTTTGAGAGGCTTCTGCGGGAGAAAGCTGATGAAAAGCCCGCACATGACTGCCAAACAGCTTCATCTGATCGATCGTCTGGTTAGCTTGGCACTGCTGTAATTCCCAGGGACGGTCCGCACTGATCAGAAGCAACGGTAACTGTTGCCGGCTTGCTTCCACCACCGCCGGTAACCAGTTCGCTGCCGCGGTGCCAGACGTGCACAGAAGCACCACCGGTGCCTGGCTCATCATCGCCATACCCAGCGCAAGAAATGCCGCGCTGCGCTCATCCACCGCTACCCGATGTGTCAATTGGGGATGCAGCACGGCTGCCAGGGTCAGTGGTGTATTGCGCGATCCAGGGGAAAGCACTATCTGCTGCACACCCGCACCAACCAGTCCATCGAACAATGCCAGGCAGCAATGAAGATTGATGCTTCCCTGATCCATTACCGGGTCAGTACGTTCAGCATGGGCTCGAACTTGAGCCGGGTCTCCTGCAACTCCTGCTCGGGATCTGATACGCGGGTGATGCCGGCGCCGGCGTACAATCGCGCCTGGTTGTTACGGATCAGCGCACAACGCAGTATGACCGAAATCTGTGTCTCATGGTTGTCCCCCAGCCAACCGAAACCGCCGGTATACCAGCCACGCGTCAGCTGTTCGTGCTCATGTATCCAGGCCAGTGCAGCGTGACGGGGTGTGCCACCGACTGCGGGCGTGGGATGCAGTGCATCAAGCACCTGCATGGGACGCACGCCGGTTTTTGGTGTCGCATGCACCGCGGTGTACAAATGGGACAGGGAGCGCAATGCAAGCGGTTGTGCCGCTCGATCGGTTTTGACCTGAGTACACAGCGATTGCAGTGCTGTCCTGATCGCATTCACGACAGGCGCATGTTCATGGATCTCCATGGCGGCATTGGGCTGTTGGACATGTGCCGGAAAGGTGCCTGCAAGCGCATCACAGTGCACGCTTTCGGCGCTCATTCTGAAAAGTTGTTCTGGCGTTGCGGCAAGTAACACCCCTTGCCCAAAGCTGACCGAAAGCGACGTACAACCCGGATAGTACTGTGCCAGTGCGGCAAGCATTTGGCGATGAGCTACCTGTTCCCTGAAGCGCAGTCTCAACTGGCGCGTCAACACCACCTTGTCCATGGCTCCTGCCTCCATGGCAGCCACAGCTTCTGCTACGTCGTTCTGCCAGGTGCTGACGTCCGGGAGTTCCGTCTTCAGAAAAATGGGGGAGACGGTGGAAACAGACATTTCCTGTTGCAGCAGGGACGATAGCTGGCTCATCCAGCCACTGACAATGTCTTCTGCGCAGGTGTCCTGATCACGAAAGCAGTTGAAAGTAAGCACACAACGGTCATTTCGCCATTCAAAAAGAAGCTCGGGAACATACAGCCCCGCATTGTCGAACCCCTGCCAGTCTTCATCTGGCTGACATTTCGGATCGAAAGCAAATCCCATGAAAACTCGCGCCCTGGCCCGGCCACGCCCCTGGGCAATTCTGGTCCAGCTGGCTTGCAGCTTCTGATAGGCGGAATCCAGCTTCTGGAAACGCTGAGCACCTTGCGCGCTCAGGGAAAAAGCCACCCCTATGCCCAACAATTTGTGCTGTTTGTCAGGCTGATGCCAGTACATCCATTTTCGGACATGGGCGGGAGGGGCAACCAACGCTTCCACAGGCACTTCGAAAGACAGGGAAAGCAGGCCCGATGGGGAATCAGACATTGCGGGCAATGCCAGTTTTCCGAGTTCAAGGCGCAAGCGGCCAAGCCAGACGGGGGTGGGTTGCAGCTTGTGTGCTTTCTGCACCATGGGACTATTTTACGGTTTCAAAACGGTAGGGAATAATAAGCAGGCCGCCCGGAGTATCCAGCATCAGCTTTGCCTCCCAATCCATGCGTTGGCGAATACACACCGGCAGCAGTCCTTCTCCCTCGAAGCGACCTTCCCCCACCGCCTGCAACCTCGGGCGGTTGTAGCCCATGTTCATGGAGACACCGGAAAAATCGACTTCCACTTTTCTCACCTTTTTCCCCTGTACCTGTACCTGCAACTGTAGTGGCTCGGTGAGAGGAATCGTCTTCGGGAGGATACTGAAAGTTACCTTTCCACCATCGGGA
>CAZFXI010000091.1:0-10993 GCA_964522855.1 uncultured Sedimenticola sp. | reverse complement strand
AATACCAGGTGGCAGGCATCAACCAGATACAGGTCAAACCGCAGATCGACCTGACTTTTTCCAGTGCATTGCGCTCCATCGTGCGCCAGGATCCGGACATCATCATGGTCGGTGAGATGCGGGATCTGGAGACGGCCCGCATCGCGGTGCAATCGGCCCTCACCGGCCACCTGGTGCTGTCCACCCTGCACACCAACGATGCAGCGGGTGGCATCACCCGCCTGCTGGATATGGGGGTGGACGATTACCTGATTACCTCCACTATCAATGGCATCCTCGCCCAGCGGCTGGTGCGCCGACTGTGCCAGCATTGCCGGGAAGCTTACGAGCCGTTACCGGAGCTGGTGGAAGAGCTTGGGCTGGACGAGTTTGTCGCGGCTGGCGAGTCCGTGACCCTGTACCACCCGACAGGTTGTGAGGCCTGTGGCGGCAGTGGCTATTTCGGACGTCTGTCCCTGACGGAAGTGCTGGCGATGAACGATGAAATCCGCCGCCTTGTAATGCGCCATGCCAATGCTGGCGAGATTCAGCAGGCTGCCATCGACGACGGCATGGACACCCTGCGCCGTGACGGTTTGCGCAAATCCGTCAATGGTCTGACTACCCTCGAAGAAGTCGCCAGGGTGGCCGAAGACTGATGCCCCTGTTCAGTTACAAGGCAGTGCGCGCCAATGGCGAAGTAGAAGAAGGCGAGCTGGAGGCCGCCGACGAAGCGGCGCTGGTGTCGCAATTGCAGCAAGATGGCCTCATGCCCATCCGCACTGGACGCGCCAGCGGTGGGCTGAAGGGGCTGTTCAAGCGCAGCAAACCCAAGGTGAATCAGGAGCAGATTCTGCATTTCACCCGCGAGCTGGCGACGCTGCTGGAAGCCGGCATGACCCTGGATCGGGCCCTGCAGATTCTGGCCGAGCTGTCCGATGATGAAGCCCTGGTACGCATGATGGAAAGCGTGCGCGAAAAAGTACAGGGTGGCGATACTCTGTCTTCAGCGCTGGAAGCCCAGGGCAAGATTTTCACGCCTTTGTACATCAGCATGATCAAGGCCGGCGAAGCCGGCGGCGTATTGCACAATGTGCTGCTACGCCTGACCGATTATCTGGAACGCTCCCAGGAGCTGCGTGAGAGCGTGAAATCGGCGCTGACCTATCCGGCTATCCTGCTCACCGTGGCGGGCTTGTCCGTCATTGGCCTGCTGGTCGGTGTGGTGCCCCAGTTCAGCCAGATGTTCGCCGATATGGGCAAGGCGCTGCCCTTGCCCACGCAGATCGTGGTAGCAATTGGCAATGGTCTGACCCATTACTGGTGGGCCATCCTCGCAGTCACTTTTCTCGGTATCGCCTTTGCGACCAAATATTTTTCCCGCCCGGAAGTGAAAAGGCGCTGGGACAGGCGTCTGCTGGGCTGGCCGCTGCTGGGCGACCTGATTGCCAAGGTGGAAACGGCGCGCTTCACCCGTACCCTGGCGACGCTGTTGCATAATGGGTTGCCCTTGCTGGCGGCACTAAATCTGGTCAAAGATGTCATAAACAACACCGTGATTGCCGAAACCATCACTGAAGCTGCAGACAGCCTCAAGCGGGGAAAAGGGCTGGCCGATCCCCTGATCGAAAAAGGTATACTGCCTCCCCTGGCCCTGCAGATGATCAAGGTGGGGGAGGAGTCCGGTGACCTGGAGCCCATGCTCAACAAGGTGGCGGATGTTTTCGATCGCGAAGTGCGTGCCAGCGTGAAGCGCATGCTGACCCTGCTGGAACCGGCGCTGATTGTGGGTCTGGGCTTGATTGTGGCGGGAATTATCGTGTCCATCATGCTTGCCATACTGGGTGCTAACGATCTGGCGATATAGGAACGGCGGATACAGGGCTCTGGAAGTATTCAGTGTCATCACTCCAGCGATCCTGGTGAATTCTGGATTCCGGCCTCGACTCTGGCATCCTGCGTCGTTCTAACTCCTCCATCCGTGGAGTCGTGCGTCGGAATGACGATTTTTTGAACACCATACAGAACAGATGAATTGTGAATGGAGAAGAAACGTAGTATGAACATCAAGACATATCGAAGTAACGCAGGCTTTACGCTGCTGGAATTGCTCGTCGTACTGGCGATTCTGGCCATGCTCGCCGGCCTGGTTGGCCCCAAGGTCATGGAACAGTTCGGCCGGGGAAAACATGATGCGGCGGTAGCCCAGATCGGCAACCTGAAAAGTGCGCTGGAGCTGTACAAGCTGGATTCCGGGAATTACCCCCAGTCCATGGAAGCCCTGACCAAGGGCGCCAATGGCGCAAAACCGGTGCTCGACAAATTGCCCAAGGATCCCTGGGGCAACGACTATCATTACCGCTTCCCCGGTGAGCACGGAGACTACGATATCGTTTCCTATGGCGCCGATGGCGGCCCCGGTGGTGAGGGTGAAAGCCGGGATATCAACAGCTGGGACTAACCCGCATTTCTCACCGGGCGGACCTCACTAACAGAAAAAACCGATGCATCATACTGTTACCGATAAACAGGCTATCGTAAGCGGCTTCACTGTGTCTTGTTCTGGGTTCCGCCCAATCTGGCTGCGCATTTTGCCCGATCCTCCTCAAACCATAGCGACGGCTATGCTTTTCGGACGATCGAACAAACTGCTTTGCCAGATAGACCGGAATTCCCGAACCCCAGTGAAAAATGCGGGCTAAACATTGAAGCATAAGGGCTTTACGCTGCTGGAACTGATCGTGGTCATGGCGCTGATGGCCATCCTCATGACCCTGGTGCCACCCATGATTTCCAGCGCCCTGCCGGGTACTCAGCTTAAAGCTGCATCCCGGGAGCTGGCTGCCGGACTGCGCTATGCCCGTAATCACGCCCTGACCGTACGCAAGGAATCCACCTTGGTCCTGAATGTGGACAAACACAGCTTTCAGGTGACGGGAAGAAAGAAAAGCTATTCCATTCCCCAAGACCTGAAAATCGAACTCCTGACCGCCGAAAGTGAAACCAAAGGCGAGAATATCGGTGCCATCCGCTTCTTTCCCGACGGGGGTTCCACCGGGGGGCGTATCACCCTCAGCTATGGCGAGCGCGCCTATGGCATCGATGTGGACTGGCTTACCGGCAAGGTACGTATCCTGGATGTGGAGCCGGAAAGCTGATGCGCCATCAACGGGGCTTTTCCCTGCTGGAAGTGCTGGTGGCCTTTGCCATCCTGGCCATGTCCCTGGGTATCTTGTATCAGGCCTTTGGTGGCAGCCTGCGCAATCTTGCCGTGGCGGGCGATTACACCAGTGCCATGATCATTGCCGAATCGAAGCTGGCAGAAGTGGCCGATCAGGTGCCCCTGCGCCAAGGCAGCGAACAGGGGGAGGAAAACGGCTTCAACTGGAAAGTGGACGTGCTGCCCTACGAAGAACTGGAAGATCCCCCCGCAAGTTTCAAGCCCTACCAGGTGCATGTGGAAGTGACCTGGGGAAACGCCGCTGGGTATCGCCGTTATGTGCTCGACACCCTGCGCCTGAGTGACAAGTGATGCGCCACTACCCCACAAGGAAAAATGCTGTCCGGGGCTTCACCCTGCTGGAGATGATCATCTCCCTGGCATTGATGGGGCTGATGATGCTGTTGCTGTTCGGTGCCTTGCGCTTTGCCGGCAAGGCCTGGGATGCCAGCGAGATACGGCTGGAGCGGGATACCAGCATCAGCATGGTATGGCAGTACCTGTCGGACCGATTCAGACAGGCCAGAGCCCTGAATCACCATGTGGAATCCGAAGGAGGCAACGTGTTCTTTTTCAAGGGTAATGCGCAGGCGGTGGAATTCGTCAGCCCCATGCCCGCCCATCTGGGCAGCGGAGGCTTGTATATCATCCGCTTGCAAAAAGGACGGCAGGGTGGCAGGAATCAACTGGTGTTGCGGCGCTGGCTGTATCATCCCGAAGTGTTGTCCGGAGATGCCGGCCTGCCTTCATGGCGACCTTTGTCAGGGCCTTCGGTCCTGCTGGGCGTAAAGGAAAAACCGGAGCTGCGTGCCTGGTACAGCGAGTCGGTGCTCATCGACGATATCAATGATCTGAAGTTTTCCTACTATGGGGTTGCGAACAAAGCCGATGATTTTGCCGACTGGAGCGATGGCTGGGATGATCATCCCTATCTTCCCATGCTGGTGCGCATGGAGATCGAGGACAAAAAGGGTGCCTGGCCGAAGATGACCTTCGAGTTGCCCGGATACTGACGTGCACGCATCCGCTTCCCAAAAAGGCATTGCCCTGGTTCTGGTGTTATGGGTCATCGTATTGCTCAGCGTCATCGCTGGCGCCATGTCCACGGTACAGCGCACCGGAGTTGCCATGACTGGCAACATCCGCCAGGAACGTGAAGGGCGGGCCCTGGTCAGTGCCGGGCTGAATTTTATGGCACTCATGCTCGAACGGCGTGCCCGTCCCGCAGAGGACAACCCCTGGCCCATGGATGGGCAATTGCATCCCTGGGCCTTCGCCGACAGAACCATCTGGGTGGGCGCCATGCCGGAAGATGCGCGTATCGATCTGAATCAGGTGAACGAGCAGGTGCTGCTGAGTCTGCTGCAGTCCATGGGACTGGACGAGGAACAGGCGCTGGCGGTACGGGGGGCGATCCTGGACTGGCGCGACGCCGACAACGCCACCCATGTGCAGGGCGCGGAAGATCGTGAGTATCGCGCCGAGGGACGGCCCATCGGTGCCAGGGACGCCAATTTCTTGTCAATTGATGAGTTGCAACAGGTCGCAGGCATCTCGCCTGAATTGTATAAAAAGCTGGCCGGGGCATTGACCGTGGATGCGCGGCAACGTACAGTCAATCCCGCATTTGCTTCAAGAGAAGTGCTGCTGGCCATGCCCGGGGTAACGCCGGAACAGGTCGATCAGTATATCCTTGAGCGGCAGCAGGCCCTGGAACAGGGGTTGCCGATACCATCCCCGAGTTTTGGTGGCGCTTTCCTGAAGAAGGGCAGAGCCACTCGTTTCCGGCTGTTTGCCGAGGTGGATCTTCCCGGTGGCGGGAAAGCCCAGGGGGAAATGGTCGTTGCTATTGAATCCAAAACACGCAAAGGTTATATGCTGCTACAGAAAAAATTCGGCAAGCTCCAGTCTCTCGGTCGCGTAGCCCTGCAGGAAGAAGAGAGCTGATATGGCTGTGAATATATCCAGTCTGGCACAGTTGCGCTCCTGGCGGCAGCAATTGCTTGCCTGTCTGCCGGCCTCGGTCGCGGAACGCATCACCGCTGGTGTCACCCCCTTCATTCTCGAAATCGGGAATGAGCGTGCGCGGTTGTATCGTGACGGCGGGCAACTGGGGGAAATTCTTCTCGGCAGTACTGTCGTCGATCCTTCTGTTGTTGCGTTGCTCAAGCCCCATGAACATCCGCTCAGCGTACTAATGCCTGTGGACTGGGTGTTGAACCGTACCGTCGCACTGCCCGCCGCGGCCCAGGAAAATCTGCGCCAGGTGATCGGGTTCGAACTGGATCGCTTTACCCCCTTTTCTGCCGCACAGGTCTATTTCGACTATCACCTCAATACGCGGGGTGGCGGTGCGGACATGCTTTCGGTGGAGGTTGCCCTGGTGCCGCGCAAACGGGTGGATAGCTGGCTGGAAGCCCTGCGCTCGGCGGGCATTGCCGTGGATACACTCAGTGCCGCCAGTTTGTGGGATGGCGCCAACCTGCTGCCGCCGGAATTGCGCCCGAAGTTGAACCTGAAACGTCTGGCGCAGCGTATGCTGCCTGTCGCGCTGATAATTGTATTGCTGGGGGCGGCTATGGCCCTGCCCCTGTGGCAGAAACGTGAAATCGCCATTTCCCTGCAATCCAGGGAATCGGCACTGCGTGGCAAGGCGGGGGAAGTCATCAAGCTGCGAGAGAATGTGGACAAGGAGATCAAGTCCCTGGAAGCCATTCGCGATCAGTGGCAGGCATTTCCACCGGTGCTGGACGTGCTGCAGGTATTGACCAATCTGTTGCCCGACGATACGTCGCTACAGCGCATGGAAGTCAAGGGCAACACACTGATCATCAATGGTACCTCCAGTTCTGCCTCTTCACTCATCGGCTTGCTGCAGAACTCGCCGGCTTTCGATGCACCGCATTTTCTATCACCGGTTACCCAGCAGCGCGGCAAGGAAGTATTCAATCTGTCGGCCAGCATCAGTATGCCGTTTCCGCGTGATCTGAAGGAGGTTGCCGACACCAAGGCTACGGGGGAAAAAACAACCGAACCATCGCCAGCGCCTCAGTCCAAAGCTGCTGACCAGAAGCCACCTGCGCTGCCGGTACAGGAGCAGGTTACCGGCAGCGCGCCGGCAACTGTGACTGGTGAACAGAACAGCCAGCCTGCACCGCCGGTGACAACGGCGCCGGCTCCTGCTGCTCCACAGCCCACGGTCGGCTACCAGACCCGCATCGAACCCAGCGCGCCTGAGCCCACGGTTTCCGCAGTGCCACCGCAACGCATACTTTCGGGGGCAGGCCGGCAATGAATCTGCGTACCCAAAAGAGCAAATGTGTGCTGTTGTTGGGGGCATTGTTCCTCGCTGCGGTACTGGTGCTGGCCCTGATCCTGGTTCCCTGGTGGTCCAAGATGCAGTTCTATGATGGGGTGGCCCGACAGTCAGCGGATCATATAGAGCGTTATCAACGCCTCCTGGACAGCCGTCCTGTCCTGGGAAAGCGCCTCAAGACCCTGCGCCAGGATTTGCGCAAGCGCAACTATTTTGTGACCGCCGCCAACCAGGAACTGGCCGCCGCAGAATTGCAGAATCGCGTGAAGAAAATAGTGACTGGTGCTGGGGGAAAGCTGATCAGTACCCAGAAAGTGGATGCGGACAAAGACGGGGATACCCGGGAAATCGAGATCAAGGTACGCATGAAAGGGGATGTGGAAACCTTGGCCAAAGTGTTGCATGAACTGGAAGGGCAATTGCCCATCATCATGGTGCAGAATATATCCATACGCAGTCGCCGCACGGTAAAGGGACGACGCAAGAACCGGGTGGAAGGCTATGAGCTGGACGTCAGCTTTGGCCTGGTGGGTTATCTTCCGGGGGGCGGCAAATGAAGAAATTGTGGCTGATGGCTGTCATCCTGCTACTGGGTTTTTTGACCTGGCGCTGGCATTTTCCGCCCCAGGCTCCGAGTACTGCTGTGACTGCTGCACCGGGGCAAAAGGTAGACGAGATCAAGGCTCTGCTCGATAGCATGGACAGGGTTTCCGGGTTTCCTCCCGAAGCGGCTTATCAGGCAGTTGGCGAGCGGCCGCTGTTTTTCGGCAAGCGCCGACCGCCTCCGCCATATGTGCCGGCGCCGCCGGGGAAAAAGCCTCCTGTCAGGCCACCCCGCAAGGTGGGCAAGCCACGGGTGCAGTTGAGCGCGGTCATTATCGTCGGCGATCAGAAGTATGCCCTGATAAAAGGAGGGCGGAAAAAGGGTTCGCGACGGGTGCGTGTCGGTGAGGAAGTCGATGGCTGGAAGGTGACCAGTATCGATACGGACAAACTGGTGCTGACCAATGGCTCCGAAACCGAGGAACTGCTGCTGCGGAACTATAAACCTGTGCTGCCGGTCAAAACCCCACCAAAGAAACCGGTCAGAAAGAAAAATGCGCAGACACCCAAGGTGCCGCCCAAGCCTGCAGTACAGAAACGCTGACGCTGCCGGGAAGGGGACGGGTATCGCAGTTTCTCCCCCGCATTATAGTGAAAGATAACCACGATGGCTTTTAGCCAAAGGCCGGGATGTGCTACTATCCCGCGCTTGTTGAATAAGGAAATGTACATTGAATCGTTCTGTGTCCATCCACCACTGTAGGAATTATCTTGGCCGGGGGCTGCTGCTCATGCTGGTCGTACTGCTTGGTGCCTGTCAGTCGTTTCCACTGGCGAAGAAGCACAAGCAACTCACACGCCCTGCAGTGCCTGTCAATACCGCGAGTGGTGTGCTGGATGTCAAGGAGGGTACAGAGCTGTCAAAAAGTATAGCCGCCGCTTCCCCCCAGGAAGGGGAGACCCCGCTGCCGGTCTTGCAGGACTGGCAGGTGCCAGGTACCGGAAGGTTGATCGGTAAGCCACCTGCGCCGGCAACTACCGGTAAGGCACCGGTGTTCAGCAACAAGCGCGATATCACGCTGAATTTCGAAAATACCGATATTCGCGAAGTAGTGAAAGTCATCCTCGGCGACACCCTGCAGCTCGGCTATATCGTCGACCCGGGGGTACGGGGCGGTGTAAGCATGCAGACAGGGGCGCCGGTATCGCGGCAGGATTTGCTACCGCTGCTGGAAACCCTGCTGCGCATGAACAATGCCACACTGGTCAGGCAGGACAATGTCTATCATGTGGTTCCTGTCACCAAGGCACACAAGGGATTGCTCACACCCCAGTTGGCCGATTCCAGAACCCCCCTGCCTTCCGGCCACAGTCTGCAGATTCGTCCCTTGAAGAACATCAGCGCCGAGGAGATGGATGAAATTCTCAAGCCGCTGGTCAAGGACAACAGTATCGTGCGGGTGGATCCCAAGCGCAACCTTCTGATTTTATCCGGCAATGCCCGTGACCTGCGGCAGATGCTGGCCGTGATCGATACTTTCGATGTGAACTGGATGAAAGGCTTGTCTGTGGGATTCTTCGTTCTGGAAAACGGCAGTGTGGAAGAAGTGCAGAAAGACCTGGATGCGGTGCTTGGTGGTGATGCCGGCAAGGCATTGGGTGGTCTGGTACGCATCACGGCCATCGAAAGCGCCAATGGCTTTCTGGTGGTTACACCCCAGAAAGAATACTTGAGAGAAGTCGGCAAATGGATCAAACGCTTCGATGAAATGACGCAGTCCGGTGATGACCAGCGATTGTTCGTCTACCGGGTGCGCAATGGCAAGGCGGAAGATCTGGCGGGACTGCTCAATGAGTTGTTTACCGGAAAGAGCTCCAAACCAAAAACCAAATCCGGGAGCGTGGCGCCCGGTCTGAAGAGCACCACACTGGCCTCCAAGCCCAAGAACTCCAAATCTGCGGCAGAAAAGGCGAGAAAGCCCAAAACGGTGGCAAAGAAGAAACCTGCCAGCGCCAGCAGCGGTAGCACCAGTGCTCTGGAAGGCGAAATTCGTGTGGTGGCCGATGAGGATCACAACACCTTGTTGATACTGGCTTCTGCCAGAGACTATAAAAAGGTGCTGAGTACGCTGGAGCAACTGGATATTGTGCCATTGCAGGTGCATATCGAAGCTACCATCGTCGAGGTGCTGCTCAAGGACAAGCTGAAATACGGTATCTCCTGGTTCTTCCAAGGGGGTGTGGGTGGTGGAAAACAAGGTATCGGCGGTGTCGGGGGCACTACTTCCGGCACAGACCTGACGGGTGGGATCAGCAAGTTGTTGAATGGTTTCAACTGGTCACTCATTGACAGTACCGGTGCAGTGAAGGCGGTACTGAATGCCTTTGCCAATGACTCCCTGGTCAATGTGTTGTCCGCGCCTTCGGTTATGGTACTGGACAATCACGAAGCCAAGATCCGAGTGGGTGACGAGGTTCCGACACTGACCCAGAGCCAGTCCAACGATGCAGGCAATATCCTGCAGACAGTGCAGTACCGTGAAACGGGTATCATCCTCACGGTCAAACCCAGGGTAAACCCGGGTGGTCTGGTCACCATGGAAGTGACACAGGAGGTCAGCTCTGTGGCGGATACAGAAGTATCCACCAACCAGCCAACCATACAGACCCGCGAAATCAACAGTACCGTTGCGGTACAGAGCGGGCAGACAGTGGTGCTGGGCGGCCTGATTCGGGACAAGCGAACGAATGCCGAAGGTGGCGTACCTTTCCTGTACAAGATTCCGGTGCTGGGTGCCCTGTTTGGTGAAACTGAAACAGGCAATGAGCGTGTAGAACTGGTGATTGTGCTGACCCCCAGGGTCATTACCAGTGCCAACGATGCCCTGAAGATTACCCGCGACTTCCGCACCCGCATGCAGGGTTTGAAACAGGAGTTTCTTGAAGAAGCTGGTGTGATCCGGGCTAATACAGGCGAACGGATCTATGGCACCTCGGCTGAGGACGAAAGCTGGATAAAAGAGGGTGATCAACAATGATTTACGATGGTTTTCAGAAGATTACAGTACTAGTGCTGATGATTGTGCTGATTGGCTTGAGTGTCGGCTGTAGCGAAAACAATGGTAAAGTTGCAAAAACTGAAAAAAGTGTTGCAGATGTGACACAGCTCTCAAAAGAAGAAATTGTAAAGCGCCGTGCTCAGGAGCATATGGACGCACTGATCGCCATGGATTGGGAAAAAGCCTACAGCTTTTTTTCCCCCGCTACTCGTAGTATCAAGCCATTTGAAGTATATGGGAACCGCATGAAGGGTGGATCCATCATGCGCAAATCCGCTCTTGTAGAGAAGGTTGAGTGCGAAGGAGAGCTTTGCAAGGCCACGATCAATCTGGCTTACCTGTATATGGGAAATATGGCGCAAATGCGTGGACAGGAGATGAATACCCGCTTCCAGGAAAAATGGATCTTTTCTGACGGCAATTGGTGGGTTTCCCCCAAATAGGGGTAATCATTCCATAATGCTGGAAAACAAGGCAAAGTGCTTTTATGGCGGTGCTTGAATGATTGCAACAGTATCGCATTCATGCAACTTTTTATCGGAAACAGCGTGCCTTTGTGCATAAGGGTTTTTACGGAGCTGGGTGCCGAATTTTGTTGATCTGGACGTTTTTTGTTGTAGAACCTTTGTCGATTGTTGTAAAATAATCACACGTCGCATGAACAACAAAAGTTTTCAAAAAAGTTTGCTATACTGTTTTTCGTGTGGTATGTTCCGTTTAGCTGCATCAAGTCTGGTGGCGGCTGGGTGCAAAAAATGCTAATTGCTTAGTCACCTATAGATCTATAGTTGAATAGCTTTCAATTAAATTTAAGGAGTTTCATTAAATGAAGATGAAAAAGAAAATCCTGTCCGTAGCAGTTCTGGCCGCACTGGG
>CAZFXI010000090.1:0-11211 GCA_964522855.1 uncultured Sedimenticola sp. | reverse complement strand
CATTCCATCCCTGAAAATCGCCGCACCGCCATCCCTGGCTCTTTGCGGCATACATTCCATCCCTGGAAATAACAAAGGGCGCCACGAGGGCGCCCTTCTACCGGGGTAAACGATCCGATCAGCGCGCGTAACGCTTGCGGAATTTGTCCACGCGACCTGCGGTATCCATCATCTTCTGCTGTCCGGTGTAGAAAGGATGGCAGGCAGAGCATATCTCGATATTCAGGTCTTTACCCAGGGTAGAACGGGTTTCAAAGGTATTGCCGCAGCTGCAGGTTACCTTGATGTCATTGTAATCTGGATGGATGTCCGCTTTCATGTCCGTCTCCGGCCTCTGGCCGCTCTAATTAATTCGATAAAATAGCGCAACTGCGCCACAGAACCGCGCATTTTAGGGAAGCATCGGTGAAATTTCAAGTGCTATTTCGCCCTTATCTCCCTGATGCGGTCCAGGCGAATGTCCAAAATATCGCCATCTGCTATTGCCAAGCGAAGATACTCAGCCTTGTTGCGGGTGAATACGTCCTGTACTCGGCCACTGAGCCGACTCGCCTTCCCAAGCTCATCGACCCATTGTACATCCACAGACTTTTTGTGCATGGCGAGCAACTCGTATTCACTGTGCAAGCCGCAGTCTATGGGGAGGTAGCGACTCACATTCCGCGCACGTTCAATTGTGCACCCTCTTCCACGGCAAACCCGGCACCCAAGGTCACCGCTTTGGAAACCAGGGTCAAATGCGCGCCTTCGTCCACCAGCACCCCGGGAGCGACGATGGAACTGCTGGCCGTACAGGTCCGGGCATCCACGAAAATCCAGTTGCTGATATCGGCATTCACACCATTACCACTGCAATCCATAGGCGTCCAACTGGCAGTCGCCATGACATGCGGTTCGGCCATGCCGGTATGCAGCCAGGCCTGCAGCAGGTTTTTACCTTCATCCTTGAGAAAGCTTACCGTACCATTGTTGGACAGACTGAGAAACTGGATATACTCCCAGCTGGTGGGTTGGTACATCAGCCTTACTTCCGCCCTCGCCGCCCCATTTGGGGGATTCAGCTTCACCACATCGAAATAACGAAATGCCTCTTTCAGATTTCCGTCATATTGTGCTGTGGGGACGGGCAGAATATTGCGCTGACGGGCATCCTCGAAGTCCATTCCCCAGGGAGGGATGCGATTGTCTTTCACCACCGTGTTATTCAGTACAAAATGAAAGCTTTCCTCCTCGGCACCTGCAGCCTGGGCGCGCAACTGCCCCAGGGTCAGCACCGGGCTGCCAGTCAATCGATCAAACTGGATCACCAGACCGTCGTCCGTGCCGATGTCATGTAGTTGCTGCGCCCATTCCTGGGTCAGACCATAGTGCGCCTCATAGATTTTCGTATTGGCATCATGCAGATCCAGCAAAGAACGCACCTGAACCCGCGTCGTCCCGTCAGCAGGATCCACCACCGTTACCGCATCGCTATTGCCATCTACCAGTGGGCCATAGGCACCGTCTTCGCGAAGCAAAGCATTTGCCCCATCGAACCATTTGATGTTAAGCCACATGCGCCGCCCTTCGGGATAGCCGGAAATCAGCTTGTGGGCGGTAAGATTGATCACCTTCAGCACATTTCCCGTTACCCGCAGACCACCTGCTGCCTCCAGTTGTCCTCTGGCGCGTTGTGCACCCGCCTGGGTTGCTGCAATCTGCCGGCTATCCAGACCGCCACCCAGTCGCAACTTGCCCAAAGCATCCAGATATTCGATCGCCTGGGGCACCCAGTAGTTACCACCGGTCAGATCATGCAGCGGCAGATCCGTACGGGTTGGCGGACCACCAGGAAAGCCCGCACCTTGCCCCACGACCGGCTGCATGTGACAGCTCTGGCAGCTGAAATACCGGGGTGTGCCATCCGCATAATTGCCATTCTGTCCCGCCAGAAGAGCCGCCGCACGAGCATTGGCGATCGAGCCCGCCTGCAGCTCCGTCGGCAATTGCGCGTACTGGGAAATCAATGTCTTCGATAGCAGGCTGGCCTTGTACTCACTGAAGGTGCGCTCTACGATGCCATATTTGTACGGCTGATTGTTGAACGCTGCCTTGCCATCCACCGCACTGCCTGGCGTTCCATCGGCAACTACCGCATCTGCCGTTGCCTGGGCTCCATGATTGTGCGCCAAGTCCCCCACCGCCGGGT
This sequence comes from uncultured Sedimenticola sp., assembly GCA_964522855.1. Lineage (GTDB taxonomy): Bacteria > Pseudomonadota > Gammaproteobacteria > Chromatiales > Chromatiaceae > Thiolapillus. Next base: position 9,023 of record CAZFXI010000090.1, on the reverse strand, counting down.
TGGAAACATCATGACAGGTGCCACAAAAATCTACCGAGCGATGGAATTTGGACTGGCGTGTATTGCCATGCGCCATGCCGACACTGATGCCTGCATAGGGCCCCAGTATTTCCCTGGTATCAAGCAGCGAAGCCATTCCCGTACCGTGATAGGCCTTGATGTCACCAGGAACACTACCAGGATCACCGTCGTCATTCGCCAGATAAGGAGGATTCTGCACCCCCTGGTGCTCCGAATTGTCGGGATTGGTCAGGCGGTGGCAGAAACCACATTCCACTCCATATTGATCCCCCGTCAGCAGCGCCGAACCGTCCGTAGGCGTGGAGCGCCCCTCCAGCCAGCCCTTGGGCGCATGACAACGCAGGCACAGATCCCCGGAGCCATCGAAATCCTGCTCGGCCACCGCCATGGTGGCCCAGAACAAAGGATCGCGTCCGGCATGAGACATCATGCTTCCCTGCCAGTTATACCAAGGTTCCGCCTTTGGCTCCGACTCATAGTTACTGTGACAGTTGTGGCAATTGTACTGCCCACCCTGCACCGCCACGATGGGCGCAGACAACTCTTCCGGCTGGGTGCCGGGCTGTTCAATATCCGTCGGTACTTCAGCAGCCGCATGAAGATTGGCTCCCAAACAAGCCAGAACAGAGACACCTAGTAATCGAAATAAAGTTGACATAAGGCTCTTCCTCAAGCGTTGTGCATTACGGGATGACAGTCAATGTACCACCGTTTTTGATTGACACCTGATTTTGCTGATCAGTAACAAACATGACTTCCGGCGCCTGCAGCACGGCCTCACCGCCATCCATAACCGTAAAATCCTCTACCTGAATGCTTCCGGAAGCAATGCAGATGAATTGTTCTCTATCCGTTACCGTATAGTTCAGGATTTCATCTGCCTGACTACAATAGTTGATAGCGCAGATTACTTCGATATTAGTGACATTGGCGCCGGGCAAGACTCCCGCACCGTTAGTAACCGCACAAGCCAGATTAACTGTGGAAGGTTGGGTGAGTACGGTAACATTGTAGGCACTTCCATCATCGAGAGCAGTATCGAATACAAAACTGCCAACCGTGCTTACCGTAAGATCGTCACCACCATTGTTCTGCATGATCACGACATCACCCGACGGCAAGCCGGTAACAGTGCCACCCACGGTGTAGGTATTGGTCACGCAGCTCACATCAATATTGGTGACATCAGCCCCGGACACGGTCCCGGTCCCATTGGTGACATTGCAGGTCTGGTTGGGTGATGTCGGCTGCGTCAGTACGGTGACTGCATAGGCATTGCTATCGGGAAGGCGCGTAGCAAAGGTAAAGCTGCCATTGACGTCTACCTCAAGATCGTCGCCGCCGTTATTTTGCAACACCACACTGTTGCCTGCTGCCAAACCAGAGACCGAACCACCAACTCTGTAGGTGTCGCCAGCAGATCCGCTCTGAAAACGATAAACAGCTCCATTCAAATCCACGACATAGACATTGCCTTCTTCATCTTCGCCGAAACTGGAAATATTCAGGCCACTGCTGTCCCATACACTGGTATTCCAGCTCCCACCCTGCAACTCCGCAAACCAGATGCGTCCACTGCAGTAGTCACCATAGATATAAGTGCCATTCATGTCTTGAATCGGACCACGGTACCGATACCCGCCAGTAATGGAGCAGCCCGCAGAATGATCGTACTCCAGAATAGGCGCAACCCTGGAGGTGCTGTCACAACGATCAGCCTTGAAGGTATGGTTGCCTTCCATGCAACTCCATCCGTAATACTCCCCACCAGTACTGCTGGCTGGCTGGAAATCCACTTCCTCCCACTTATTTTGTCCCACATCGCCGATAATCAGGTCATGGGTGGAGCGGTCAAAACTCCAGCGCCAGGGATTACGCAGGCCGTAGGACCATATTTCATCACAGGCCCCGCTGGTGCCAACGAACGGGTTGCTCGCAGGAATACCGTAATTGCCCACCAAACCACAAGCGCCACTGGTTGGAGTAGTGCCGTTCACATCGATACGCAACATCTTGCCCAGCAGCTTGAAACCGTCAATTCCGATGCCGAGATTCCGAGCATAATCTTCCGGATCACCCCCACTACCACCATCACCCATGCCTATATAAAGATATCCATCTGCCCCGAAATGAATATCTCCACCATTGTGATTGGAATACGGTTGATCGATTTCAAGCAGAATTTCCTCCGAACTGGCATCCGCCACATCAGGATTCGAAGAAACACGGAAACGGGAGATAACAGTATCTCCACCTGATTTGTCTGAATAGTTGACGAAAAATTCACCTTCGTGAGTACCACCGGCAACGGCAAACCCCGGGTGAAAATCCAGCCCCAACAGGCCTCGCTCACCGCCACTGCGAACACGATCACTGATATCCAGAAATGGCGTACTCAACAACTGATTACCATCGTGGATATAGATTTTTCCCACACGGGTCACGATAAAGATACGTCCGGAGCCGTCTCCCGCATGGCGCACCGCCACCGTACTACCCGATATCCCGTCAACCACCAGTGCAAGCTCCAGATCAGCCGGTGGAATCGCATTTGCCACCTGGAAGAACAGAACCAGAAACCCTGTCAGAAAAACACGCAACAAGCGAGAATCAATACAACGAAAAACCATAAGCATTACCTCTGTTAACTCTGGGTGATTCAAGATCCACTATCGGGTCATCATATTCCGCCAAGAAAAAATGAACCACTACTATTCAATCATCAAATAATAACAACAAGTCGTTCAGGAACACCTGTCCCCGGAAGCTAGGCCGCAATCGGGCCGCATCAGTTTCCAGTAAACCCAACGCCTTTGCTTGAGTCGTTGCCCCGGCTATCAGCTCTGCAGGCAAACCAGTGCGTTGCGCAAACTGCTCCATTGGCACGCCTTCCGACAAACGCAGGGCGTTCATCATATATTCCAGCTTCAGATCGGCTGAATCCAGCACATGCTCGTTTACTCTTGTTCCCGGCGCCTGCATATAGGCATGGGGATGGCTTTTCCGCGAATAGCGGATCACTCCGTTCTCCGTACTGGCCTTGGCATGTGCGCCGGCGCCAATGGCCAGATAGTCGCCGAAAGCCCAATAATTGAGATTATGACGACACTTTGTTTCCTCTTGCGCATAGGCAGAGACTTCATATTGAGCATAGCCCATTTTTCGCAAAAAGCCCTGGCCTTTTTGTTGTATTTCCCACAACAACTCATCATCCGGTGTTACTGGCGGTTGGTGGTAAAAAAGCGTGTTGGGTTCAATGGTGAGCTGATACCAGGAAATGTGCTGCGGCGCCAAGTCAACGGCCTGTTGCAGGTCGGTCAGCGCCTGTTCCAGAGTCTGCTGTGGCAACCCGAACATGAGATCCAGATTGATGCTCTCAAACCCGGATTTTATTGCCACATCAAAAGCTTGCAGCGCCTGCTCGGGACTGTGTATCCGGCCCAGCGCCTGCAGGTGACCTGCATTGAAGCTCTGCACGCCGATGGACAGGCGGTTGACGCCGGCTTCCCGGTAAGCCTCGAAATGGGCCGCATCCACCGCCCCTGGGTTGGCTTCCAGGGTGATTTCCACATCCTGCGCCAGGGCCACTTCTTCCCGAATCCCATGCAACAGTTCGGCGATGGCCGCACCGCTGAACAGGCTAGGCGTGCCACCACCAATGAAAATGCTGCTGATCCGCCTGCCAGCAACCAGTGCTTGCTGCTGACGTAAATCCAGCAGCAATGCCTGTACATAGTCCCTTTCCGGCAGATCGTCCTTCAGCGCATGGGAATTGAAATCACAGTAGGGACATTTGTGAATACACCAGGGAATGTGCACATACAAGGAGAGCGGCACATTCCCCGGCTCAGGACCTGTCATCCAGCATTCCGCGCCTCGAGATAAGCCAGATCAGAGATAGCGCTGTACTTCTTCGACGCATTCAGGAACTGCATGTAGCTATCGTAGATGGTCTTCGCTGCCTTGTTCTGCGCCGCAAGATCTGCCGCGACTTCTGCAGAAACTTTGCGTAGCTGCGCCAGCACATCATCCGGATAGGCACGCAGCTGCACATGATGTTTGTTCACCAGCTGATCCAGGGCACCAGGATTGCGTGCACTGTATTCCGCCAGCATGTCCATGTTCACCACCTTGCAGGCGTTCTCCACGATGGCTTGCAGGTCTTTGGGCAGGGCTTCGAAGGCCTTGCGGTTGATGAGGGCTTCGAGAATGGTTCCCGGCTCATGGAAACCGGGGTAATAGTAATACTTGGCCGCCTTGTACAGACCGAAAGCCAGGTCATTGTAGGGGCCCACCCATTCGGTGGCGTCAATGGTGCCGGATGTCAGGGCGGTGAACAACTCGCCGCCGGGAAGGTTCACGGGCGTACCGCCCAGGCGCTTGAGCACCTCGCCCCCGAGGCCGGGAATGCGCATCTTCAGGCCTTTCATGTCCGCCAGAGAGTTGATTTCCTTGTTGAACCAGCCGCCCATCTGTACGCCGGTATTACCTGCGGGACGCCCCAGTACACCGAAAGGCTTGTAGGTCTCATCCCAAAGCTTCTGGCCGCCGCCGTAATAGATCCAGCCGTTCATCTCGTTGGCGGTCATGCCGAAGGGCATGGTGGAGAAGAACTGGGCCTCGGGCACCTTGCCCTTCCAGTAGTAGGCGGAAGCATGACCCATTTCCGCCGTGCCTCTCGATACCGCGTCGAATACCTCGAAGGCCGGCACCAGCTCCTTGGCCCCGTACACCTTGACCTTGAGCCGCCCACCGGACATCTCGGTGATCAGCTTCGCCAGGTTATTAGCGCCGGTGCCCAGGCCGGGGAAGTTCTTGGGCCAGGTGGTGACCATCTTCCATTTGATGGTCGATCCCGCGTTGGCCACGGCGCTTGCGCCAACCCCTGCTGCGGCCACGGCCACCCCTGTCTTCTTCAGAAAATCTCTACGATCCATAGATCACCTCGGTAAATACACTCTGTATTCAATATCTCGCGACGCTTTTCGCGTCCGCCAACAAGTCCATCACACTCGCTGCAGATTGGCATAGGACACCACCAGCCACTTGCTGCCCACCGCCTCAAAATTCACTTGCACCCGTGCACTGCTGCCCTGTCCTTCCGCGTTCAACACGATGCCTTCACCAAATTTTGGATGGCTGACGCGCTGCCCGAGATCGAAACCCGTGCTTTCCATAGCATCATTCAGGGAACCACCACGGGCGGTGTAGGGGCGGGCGATGGCTGGACGTGCACGCACCTCTTCCGTGACTTCGGAAGGAATCTCCCGCAGGAAGCGCGATGGCAGGGGGTAGGATTCCCGCCCATGGAGACGCCGGTTCTCGGCATAGCTCAGATACAATTGCTGCATGGCCCGGGTCATGCCCACGTAGCAAAGGCGCCGTTCTTCCTCCAGCCTGGCCGGATCTTCCGCCGACATACTGTGGGGAAACAACCCTTCCTCCACCCCCACCAAAAACACCAGGGGAAATTCCAGCCCCTTGGCAGAATGCAGGGTCATGAGTTGCACGCTGTCTTCATATTCTTCTGCCTGATTATCACCGGCCTCCAGGGCTGCGTGGGAGAGGAAGGCATCCAGCTCGGAGATGTCCTCGATTTCCTCCGGCGAGTGCTCGAACTGGCGGGTGGCGTTGACCAGTTCCTCCAGGTTTTCCACCCGATCCTGGCCCTTGCCATCGCGGGATTTCTTGAAATGTTCGGGTAGGCGGCTGGTGTGAATCACCTGTTCGGCCTTCTCCCACAGGGGCAGATCTTCCGTAGCGGCACCCAGCTCGTGAATGAGATCCAGATATCCCTGCAATGCCTTCGACGCCCGCGGCGTCATGCCGCCGCCGCGCAGCAGGTCTTCCGAGGCCTGCCACAAAGAGCAGTTGAAATCCCTTGCATGGGCGCGCACCGCATCCAGGGTCTTGGCACCGATACCCCGGGGCGGCTGATTTACCGCACGCTCGAAGGCCGCATCATCATGAGGATTGGAAAGCTGGCGCAGATAGGCCAGGGCATCCTTGACCTCCGCCCGCTCGAAAAAGCGCAACCCGCCGTACACGCGATAGGGAATGCCTGCCTGTAGCAAGGCCTCCTCGAATACCCGCGACTGCGCCGAAGTGCGATACAGGATGGCGGCCTCGGCGCGCAGATGGCCCTCGTCGATGAAGGCGCGGATACGATCCACCACGAAGCGCGCCTCGTCCACCTCGTTGAAACCGGCGTAGATACGGATGGGATCGCCATCGCTGTCTTCGGTCCACAGCTCCTTGCCCAGCCGCTCGGGGTTGTGGGTGATGACCGCGTTGGCGCCACGCAAAATATTGCCGCTGGAACGGTAGTTCTGCTCCAGCTTCACCAGCTGGGCATTGGGAAAATGTTTCGGGAAATCCTGGATGTTCTCTACCCTCGCCCCGCGCCAGCCATAGATGGACTGATCGTCGTCCCCCACCACGAACAGGTTGTCCCGATCCCCGGCGAGCAGGCGCAGCCAGGCATACTGAATGCTGTTGGTGTCCTGAAACTCGTCCACCAGGACGTGCTGGAAGCGCTGCTGATAGTGTTGCAATACATCGGGGCGATCACGCCACAGTTCATGGGCGCGTAGCAACAGTTCGGCGAAATCCACCGCCCCGGCACGCTCACAGGCGGCCTGATAGCCGGTGTAGATACGGATCATCTGCCGCCGCCAGTGATCGCCACCGTCTTCCAGGTGCTGCGGGCGGCGCCCTTCGTCCTTCTGTTCGTTGATGAACCACTGGGCCTGACGTGGCGGCCATTTGGCATCATCCAGGTTCAGCTCGCGGATCACCCGCTTGACCGTGCGCAGCTGATCGTCGGAATCGAGAATCTGGAAGCCCTTGGGCAGCTTTGCTTCTTCCCAATGCGCTCGCAGCAGGCGATGAGCCAGGCCGTGAAAGGTACCCACCCACATGCCGCCCACGGGGAAACCCAGCAATTCCTCGATGCGCTGGCGCATTTCCTTCGCCGCCTTGTTGGTGAAGGTCACGGCCAGTATGCCCCAGGGAGATACGCCTTCCACCTGGATCAGCCAGGCGATGCGGTGTACCAGCACCCGGGTCTTGCCGGAACCCGCCCCCGCCAATACCAGCGTGGAACAGGGCGGCGCAGAAACGGCATCCCGCTGGGCAGCGTTCAGGTCATCGAGAATCGTGGAAACATCCATCAAACAATCCTAGAATCTGCAGATGGACGGCATGGAGTGCGCCCTTGTGGTGGTGCAGGGCAAGACGCAAGGACGCGGAATAGTCATTCTATTCCAAGGAGTTGCAACGCTGTCATGCGCCGCCACAAGGGTGCGATTCATGGCGTAGTGCATGTTATCTTGGAAGCACATGAGCAAATTTGTCCAAATATAATTTATCGTGAATAGCTTGTCTTCTTGCGACAACGGCCAACTGCGGTTTCTAGGATTATTGTATCAGCTGCCCATGGCCTCGGTCTGCAGATCCTCGTTATCGGGGACACCGCCCTTGTCCAGGCGGATGCGCACCCCGAGATTGCTCTGGGATTCGGCGTTTTCCATGGCCTTTTCTTCGCTGATACGCCCTTCCTTGAACAAATGATACAGAGACTGATCATAGGTCTGCATGCCGGGCTCGCTGCTTCTTTCCATGGCCTCACGGATCTCGTCGATCTTGCCCTTGGAGATCAGGTCACGGATCAGGGGCGAGATCAGCATCACTTCCACCGCAGGCACCCGCTTCCCTTCGTTGTCACGCACCAGGCGCTGGGAAATGATTGCCACCAGGTTGTGCGCCAGATCCATGAACAACTGGGCATGCATGTCCTTGGGAAAGAAAGTCACGATACGCTCCAGCACGTGACTGGCATTGCTGCCGTGCAGAGTGGACAGGCACAGATGGCCGGTTTCGGCATAGGCGATGGCGTGTTGCATGGTGGAACGCTCGCGGATCTCGCCGATGAGAATCACGTCCGGCGCCTCACGCATGGCGTTCATCAGGGCATCTTCATAGCTGGCGGTATCGATGCCCACTTCGCGCTGATTGACCACGGATTTCTGGTAGTGATGCACGTATTCCACCGGATCTTCGATGGTCAGGATATGGCTGCGGCGGTGCTTGTTGCGATAATCGATCATGGACGCCAGGGTGGTGGATTTGCCTGCACCGGTGGCGCCCACCGCCAAGATCAGCCCGCGGGGTTTCATTACCAGTTCTTCAAGTACGGGCGGCAGGTTGAGCTCGGCGATGGACGGGATCTTGTCCTTCAGGTAGCGGATCACCATCGCCACTTCGCCCCGCTGGCGGAAGATGTTCACCCGGAACCGCCCATAGCCATCCACCTGCAGCCCCAGGTTCATTTCCGGACGCTGCGCAAACGCCTCACGCTGAGAGACACTCATGATGCTATCGGCCAATGCGGCAATTCCTTTTCCACCAAGAGGCTTGTCCTTCACCGCTGACAGCACGCCATCAATTTTCATGTGCAGTGGCGTGCCTGCCGAAAAAAACAGGTCGGATGCCTCGTGCTTGATCATGAGTTTCAGGAAATCGTTTATCTCGGGCATGTTCTCTCCTTATATAATCCTGAATCCACGGATTCAGGATAAATGCCGGGGTGTCCGGAAGCGAATTCTGCTCCACCTCACAAAAACACACACTCAGCTAGAACTTTTGTCAGCTAGTGTTGGAAAAAGCTTGTTTTTTCTACTATGCTTGGGCATGTCTGCATTGCTGCAAGCATTGCGTGGTAGCTTCTATCCCTTGAATCAACCTGGAAACCGGGCGCCACCGTCAGCATCATTATGGAGGAATAAGGTGAAGAATTCACTAAACAAGACCGCCCGCTGGTCTGCTCTTGTCATGGCAATGGGAGTGATGGGCTTCATCAGCGCCCAGAGTCAGGCAGCAATCAACTGGCCTGGCGGCACTGGCGATCCAAACAAGAAATCCAAGAACTACAAAAAAGGCTTTAAACAGGGTCAGAAGGACTGCGTCAAGAATCCCAAGGACTGCAAGGTGCTGCTGGAAGA
>CAZFXI010000089.1:0-11455 GCA_964522855.1 uncultured Sedimenticola sp. | reverse complement strand
CTACGGGTTGCACATGAATACTTGAGACAGGACAGTTCCTTGTCTGGTTCCTTAGTGCTGAAGGAAATCCCTGGCTGTGCAAGCTTGCTTAAGACGCAGATCCCGGGCCTGAAACCCGGCATTGAAATGTCGCTGCAATAGTCTCAACTCGTCAACCCGGCGTAGGCCGGGGTCCACTATTCACTTTGGATCCCGGCCTGCGCCGGGATGACGATTTGTTTATAGCTTCCCTAATTACCCGCCAATCAGGCAACCTTGCGCTGTTCGTTTCTGGATGTTGCATCCTCGCTCAGGGAAGGCCGCAGCGGATCGGCGCCGATGGTGCCTGTCAGCGTCTGCAGGTATTCCGGGCTGCGTACCTCGTTGAGTTTGGCAGCTGCCGCTTCGAGCCGCTGTCTGATCTGCATGCGTTCCGCCTCGTCTTCATAACCAGGCTGATTCAGGAAGGATTCCAGTGAGTGCAGGTGCCGTTCCCAAAGCTGGATATCGCGCTGTTGCTTGACTTCCAGCCGCTCACGATACCAGCCGGATTCCAGCAGATACTCCCGTGTGAACATGGCACGGATGTCCGGGTGATGGGCGTCTTTTCCTTCATGTTCCCCGGTGGCCATGATGTAAAGCAAGGCGCGCAGGGGTGGGCAGGCTTCTTCCACACTGCCATCATCCAGGTAACGCTGGGCGACCTTGCGCTGGGCTTCCACAATATTTGCCACCCCGTCTGCAAAGACATCCAGTCCCTGGGTTTCCGGCTTCAGGATTTCATCGGTGAACACCTGATTGGGATTGTCGAAGATCTTGCCCAGGAAACCGTGTACGAAGCGGTCGGTAATGCGATAGCCCAGACGGCTGGCCAGCACCTTTTCTCCCTTGTGTTCAAAATCATCCAGGGGTTCGAGGTAGCCATGCTCGATAAGTGCTTCCGGATCACTCTGGCTGCTGTGCAGCCGTGCCCAGATCTCGGGTATGAGCAGGCTGATGTCGTGATCGACCCGCAGATCCGGCCCGATGAACCCGGCGGAACTGGAATAGCCCGCATAGCCAGTGAGGATGAAGGACACGAGGGCGTTGTTCAGATCAGCGGTGGGCCGCAGGGCGTTGAACGGTCCCTTGGTCAATGCGCCTTCGCTGCCGGCACCGGTGGTGGACGGTGATTTTCCCGTGAGTGAGCAGATGAAATCCATGAACAGCTCAGGCAGTTCCTGGTAGTGAATCGGGTTATACACCGCCAGGGGGCGGATGCCGGGCTCGGGAGGATTGTTGCGTCGTCCGGCCAGCACCGCATCAACCGGCTGACAGATGGCCTGATCCAGGGGCAGCTTGCGGTGCAGTCTTGCGCCGATTTCCGCGACATACTTGCGCACCGGATTGAGCAGGTCAGGGCGGGTTTGCAGGTAACGCGGGTTTTTGGACGGTTCACCATCCACCAGTCGCGGGTGGGCAGAAGAAACCACATAACCCGATCCCTTTTTGTATACGGATTCCAGCAACTTGCGCATGGGCGGGGTAAAGCTGCACAGGGTCATGACATCTTCCACCACGGCTGCCAGTGCCTTGCCATGCAGGGGTTCATAATTGGCCAGGAAATTGCCGGGTTGCGACATGTCTTTTTCGGTCTGTTTGTCATAACCCGGAATCACCGCATCGTCCGGGCGCTGGAACAGGCGGTATTCGCAGTTCTTGACCAGCTTGACGCTGTGGGTCTGGTTTTCTGCGCCCGGACGGCAGTCGGCGATATTGCGTGCAGGCACCACCACCGAGGCGCTGATGTCGTCTTCCATCTGCACTTTTTCTGCGGCAATGAAATCCTGACGCACCTTGAAAACCCGCCATTTGTTGGCGCGGTCAAAACCGACACGCAGGTAGGAGGCAATCACCTTGCGGTCGTGCAGTTTGAGCTCATGCCCGGGAGCGCCGTCTACCATGTCCACGGTGAGGTGCTCGCGCCACCGATTGCCCCATTCCTGGCGATAGAAACGCTTGATCATGAGTACCAGGGCGAGGATGCGGGGTGGTATCGAATCCAGCCATTCGTTGTATTCATCGGTGTAACTGGAGGAGGGCGTCAGCAGCTTGATGACCGAACCCAGGCTGCGTTCCTCGCTCAGCGGTTTGCGCGTGGGATCGCGATCCTCGTCGGCATGTTCAGGGCGGAAGCGGTCGCTGTAGTCCCGGTCGAATATTTCCTGCACCCGGTCCAGATCGGCCTGCAACTCGTCCACGAACAGGGGGGAATAGATGACGGCATCATTCAGGGATTTGGAGATCTCGGACTTGCCGCCGCCGGAAACCGTGCTCGGCTTGTGGCAAAAGGTACCTTCGGGATCTGTACCCACCAGGCGCCAGGAAGGCGCGCCGGGGTGTTTTTTCATCTCGATCTTGTAACCGTTGGGCTGGACATAGATCTTGCCCGGTTGCAGGCGGATCTGCTGTTTTTGGCCATCTTTCCACCAGGTAATGATCTGCTTGTTGAGATCCATGCGCAGATCCTGGGGGACATAGATGACGTCCGGAAATTTCCTGTCGATAGCGTAGCCCTTCGATTTCACCTTCATCAGAGGCGCGTAGTTTTTTACCATTTCCTCGAAGCGGTAGTTGGGATCACGGGTGCGGCTGTCCACGCCATATTCCTCACCGTGGTTACGGCGCGGGAAGGCCAGGGCGCCGCCAGCGTGTTCCTCTTCCGCCAGACCGAACAGGTTGGCAGAGTAGCCGATCTGGGTCTTCACTTCTTTCTTGCAGTAGCCATAATAGTTGTCGGCAAGAATGGTAATGATCACACCACGTTCATCACGGGCGGTAATCTTGAAAGCCTGGCCGTCGTTGTACAGCTCATCAGGTCCCTTCCAGCACATGCCTTCACTTTGCTGGCGTTCAGAGGCGTCGTCCCAGTGGGGCAGGCCCAGTTCCTTCTTGGTGAGGTTGACAAGGTGCGGGGCGAGAATTACGCAGCCTGTGTGGCCGGTCCAGTGCTCCACGTCCAGGGCGGCGTCGAACTTGGGCAGGTAGGGGTTGCCACCATTGCCGAAGATGCTTTCCACGAAATCCAGGTTGCTTACCAGGTTGCCGGGAGCAAAGAAGCGGATTTCCATGGTCTTTTCCGCATCCATACCGGGGATTTCCGGACAGACTACCGGGCGTAGCAGTAGCGACACGAACATGCGCGCCGGGGTCTCTTCTTCGGCTGTGAAGGGCAGCGTCAGCAGTGACTCTGGAGGGTTCATGGCGTGGCCCAGCATGGTGGCAAACACGCTCCTGGGCACGGCTTTCTTGTCGCCGGGGATAGGCAGGCCGTCTTCGGCGATGTGGAAGGAGCCCTTGGTGGTGCGCCGGTCGCTGGCTGGATTGTGCAGCACCCCTTGTTTCACACGATAGCTGGAGACGATGTCGGAGCGGAATTCGTCCTTGCCCATGGGCAGGGAGAGCTCACGGGCAACGCCGTGGCGATCCAGCACGAAGGTATTGCTCGGTAGTCTGGGTATCTGAACGTCTTCCAGGTCGCCCAGATAATCCTGCAGAAAGCTTTCTATGCGCTGGTCGACCGGGCAGCGATAGTCTGTGAGTAACCGATTCTTTTCCCTGTAGGTGCGCAACAAATCATCGGCCGTGGACAGAAAGGCGGTAGCATAGCCGTCGGCACAGGTAGGCTGGCCGGATGAGGCCAGCTTCAGATTGATGTACATGTGAAGTTTTTTTCTTTCTTTTTTTATATTGCTGTCTGGCAGATCCAGACCGAGAGCCCGCTGGAGATCCATGATCTCTACATACCTCCGGGTAGCGCCCTGACATCCAGGCACTTACCGCTGTTCAATTGGACAATGAGCCGGTAAGGTTGCCCGAACTGGGCCGCAGGTTCAAGTGTCGCGCCGAAAGGAAACCCCCTGTAGAGTGTGTTTGTCTACAATAAAATATAACAAGTTCAATGAGTAATAAAAATTATATAAATCAGTTTCTCGAATGTGCTCTGGCTGGGCTTGTATGGAGCTGAAGCAGAAGATTCAGGCCAGTTACCTGGCTGTGGTGATTATCTGGGGTACGACGCCCCTGGCCATTCAATGGAGTGGTACAGGTGTCAGCTATCTGTTTGGTGTGACTGCGCGTATGGTCATCGGGCTGGCCATCTGTTTGCCGCTGTTGTGGATCATGGGTTTGTCGATGCCCTGGCACCCCAAAGCGAGGCTGACCTATTTGGCGGCCGGTCTGGGCATATACGCCGCCATGCTGTGTGTGTACTGGGGAGCACAATATATCCCATCGGGATGGATTTCGGTGTTGTTCGGGTTGACCCCGATCGTAACCGGACTCATGGCGCGGCGATTCCTGGATGAAAGAAAGCTCGGTGGAGTACGACTGTTTGGCGTGTTCACCGGCATCGTGGGGCTGGTGGTGGTGTTCTATGGCAGCCTGCATTTTTCTGACAAGGCCTGGTATGGGGTCGTGGCCCTGTTGTGCTCGGTAACCCTGCATTCCGCCAGTACCGTGTGGACCAAGTACCTGGGTTTTCAGGCGCATGGTCTGGTGATCGTGGCAGGTGGGTTACTGGTGGCAGTACCCTTGTATCTACTGACCTGGTGGTTCCTGCAGGAACCCTGGCCACAGCAGATACCCGTGCGGGCCGGGTGGGCGATACTGTATCTGGGGGTGATCGCCACGGTACTGGGTTTCGCTGCTTTCTTTTATGTACTTCGCCATGTCGATGCCACACGGGTGGCGCTACTGACCTTGATGACGCCAATATTGGCCCTGTGGCTGGGACGCTGGTTGAACGGAGAAAGCCTGACCTGGCCGGTGGTGGCCGGTACTTCGCTGATTCTTTCGGGCTTGCTGCTGTATGAATACGGTGAGCGCAGAGAAAGCTGCGCTTGAGCATTTTTCAACAGACGTACCATGACAAACAGGTGCGGCACAATCTCCGGCTTATCGGGCGAGCCCGGTGAGCCGTCATAGCTGGTAGGCTGATTCAATCTGCTCCCGCGTCAAAATGCCATACACACGCCAGATACCGGGTGCTGACATGCGTCGAACATACAGCGCCTCGCCTTCGCCCTTGTTCAGTTTTTCCAGGGCTTCCTGCAATGTTTCATGCAGATGAATGGGCGCCAGCTGCAGACGTTTGCCGGGAATATCCATCAAATCGATTTCGTCCGGGGGTTGTTCCTGCTCCACTTCCAGATAGCTGGCAAGGCTGATGCCAGAGAGGATGGCCGTGGGTGTGTTTTCTTCTGTTACAACGATCCATTTGGGTTTTTTCTCCAGCAGCGCCCAAGCCTGGTCGGAATCAATAACTCGTGGTGAGCGCACGAACCGCTTGTCCATGATGCTGGCGACCCCCATGCGCCGCAGGGCAGTTACCACCGGGCTTTGCTGGTAGTCCAGCCCCTTGGCCTTGAGCATGGTAATGAACAACGATTCCTGGCCGAACAGCTCGCTCGCGGTCAGTCCGGCAATCACCACCACCAACATGCCCGGCATGATGATCTGCGGGTTGTCGGTGAGTTCCAGCAAGGCGGTGAGGGCGGCGAGGGGGGCCTGCAGGCTGGCGCCCATGACTGCTCCCATGCCCAGCATGGCATACAGTCCCGGCTGAACCTCCAGTTCAGGAAACCAGTAGGCCATGATGTGGCCAAAGCCGGCGCCGAGGGTGGCGCCGATAAAAAAGGATGGGCCGATCATCCCGCCGGGGACGTTCAGGGCAGAGCAAATGCCTGTGGCAATCAATTTTGCAGCGGCCATCATCAACAGCAGCAATGCACTGTAACCACCGACCAGGGCGATATTGATCGTGTCATAACCGATGCCCATGACTTCGGGTATCCACATGCCCAGCACGGCGGTGGACAGACCGGCGACCAGCATCTGGGTTTCGATTCGCCAGCTCTTGCCCTTGCTGGCGATCACCCGCACCAGGTGGATAAAGCCCGCCGCCAGCGTACCACTCAGCAGTCCGAGGACGAACACCAAGGGAATTTCCTTGAGGCTGCTCAGCTCCATGATCGGGACAGAGAAAACGGCAGCATTGCCCAATACGGCGTTGGATACCACAGTGGCGGTCACCGCACTGAGGATCACGGGAATGAAGCTCGCCAGCTGGTAGTCCATCATGATCACCTCAAGGGAGAAGATCACACCGGCCAGGGGCGTGTTGAACGATGCGGCGATACCCGCAGCTGTGCCACAACCGACCAGGGTGCGCACGGCATTGTTGGGCAGATCCAGTTTTTGTCCCAGCAGGCTCCCCGTGCAGGCACCGAGAAAAATGTGTGCACCTTCCCTGCCGACAGAGTGTCCCCCTACCAGTGCGATGGCGACGCCGAAAAACTGCAGCATGAAGCCGCGCAGGGTCAGATGGCCCTGATGATAGGCCATACGCTCCAGCACTCGCGCCACACCCAGGACATACAGTCCTTTGGCGAACCAGCGGAACATCAGCGCCAGCATGATCGCGCCAGCGACCGGGTAGCCGAACCGCTCCCACAGGGAAAGGGATTCGAAGGTATCCGGCCCATTGCCATGCAAGGCCAGGTTCTGCAGGGTTTCGATGAGCACACGAAACAGGACGATCACGGCCCCGGTCAACAGGCCGGTGAGCAGCCCCAGCACGGCAAGCTGAATGAGGGCGTCGGGGCGTGCCAGATGGAGGCGAACGTCTTCCATCTGATTGCCTATCCATTGGTGGACTTTCTTATACAGATTCACTTGCCTGGACATACATCGGTATAATACGGCATCAGCTCCACCAGTGGATCACCCAAGTGAAATTTAGCGTCGAATCATTTCGTGCCTGGGAGCACAAGAAAATCACCCTGCTGGGCATGTCGGGGGTAGGGAAGACCTACATCTCCAATATGTTGCGCCAGCATGACTGGTTTCATTATTCGGGCGATTATCGCATCGGCACACGCTACCTGGATGAACCCATCATGGATCTGGTCAAGGCTCAGGCCATGCAGCAGCCCTTCCTGCGTGACCTGTTGCGCCAAGACTGGATCTACATCCGAAACAATATCAAGGTGGATGACCTGGGGCCGGTGCTCAGTTTTGTAGGCAAGCTGGGTAACCCGGAGCAGGGCGGGGTGCCGCTGGAGGATTTCGTACGCCGCCAGGCACAGTATCGTGAAGCAGAAATCGCCGCCGTGCGCGATGTGCCCGGATTTATCCGCAAGGCACAGGAAGTGTATGGCTACCAGCATTTCATCAACGATATGGGAGGCAGCCTGTGCGAACTGGAAGACCCTGCCGTCATCGATCTGCTGGCGCAGCATACGTTCATCCTGTATATAAAAGTAACCGATGAAGAGCAGGAACAGCAGCTCATCAGTCGCGCCCAGTCTGCACCCAAGCCGCTTTATTATCGTCCGGAGTTCCTGTTGCAGGAACTGCAGGCCTATTTGCAGGAAAACGGCCTGGAATACGCGGCGCAGATTGATCCGGATGATTTCACGCGCTGGGTTTTTCCGCGTCTTTTCCACTCCCGCATTCCCCGCTATGAGGAAATTGCCGGTCATGGTTACACCGTGACCTCGCGTGAGCTGGCCGAAGTCGGTGGTGAAGCGGAATTTCTGCAACTGCTCGAACGAGCCATCGAACGGGAGAGCTGAACATGCCACTGGTCGCGCACAATGATTTGCCTTCCTTCATACGCCTGCAGCAGGAAGGGCTGCTGGTGCTGCCCAGCGGACGTGCCATGCACCAGCATATTCGCGAGTTGCATATCGGACTGCTGAACATGATGCCGGACAAGGCGTTGGCAGCTACCGAGAGACAGTTTTTCCGCCTGGTGGGTGAAAGCAACCCCATCGCTCAGTTCTATGTGCATCCCTTTTCTCTGCCGGAGCTGGAACGCAGCCCGGAAGGGCAGGCACATGTGGAGAAGTACTACGAATCTTTTGAACAGATACAGGAAAAGGGACTGGATGCGCTGATCATTACCGGCGCCAATGTCATCGGGCCGGAACTGGCCACTCAGCCGTTCTGGCAGCCGCTCATCAAGGTAATCGACTGGGCCTGGGAAAATGTCACTTCGACCCTTTGTTCCTGTCTGACCACGCATGCCGTATTGCAGTTTCGTTATGGCCAGCATCGCATTCCCCAGCCGAAAAAAATCTGGGGTGTGTTTCCCCACCGAGTCATGGATACCTCTCATCCGCTGGTGGGCGATGTCAACAGCCGCTTTCATGTCCCCCATTCACGCTGGAATGCTGTCACCAGAGAGCAGTTTGATGCAGCCGCTTTGCGCGTGCTGGTGGAAAGCGAAGAGACAGGCGTGCATCTGGCGACCAGCGCAGACGGTTTGCGCTTCGTGTTTTTCCAGGGGCATCCTGAATATGACACAGTATCCTTGTTGAAGGAGTACAAGCGTGAGGTGCTGCGTTTTGTCTCCGGTGAACTGGAGGTGTATCCGCCCATGCCGGACAACTATTTCGGGCTGCAACAGACAGCGATATTCAATGAATTTGCCTGGCGATTGCAGCGTGCGCGGGCTGTTGGAGAAGGGTTGCCGGAATTTCCGGAAAAACTGGTCACCGGAAAGCTGGACAATACCTGGCATGACACGGCAGAGGCCGTGGTAGCGAACTGGATCGGTCTGGTGTATCAGGTAACACATCGAGAACGACGTCTGCCCTTTATGGAAGGCGTGGACCCGGATAATCCCCTGGGGCTGTCGTAGATACAACTCATTGCGGTATTGTGGTAGATTCTGAAACTGGATGCTGATTGGAGGAGCAGCGATGCGTAGTATAATTTCAGGTAGTTTGATTTGTAGTCTGGCGGTTTCTGCTGCTGTGCTGGCCGAGGGGTATTATCCGCAGGCGAATGGGCCAGGTTCCATCAATTGGCCGCCACCCGGAGGAAGTGCTGCCACGCAGCAACGCATGCCAACGTATCAGCGTCCTGCAAATGCCGGTTTTCGCCCCTATCCTGATTATAAGCAACAACCACGTTACCGCTATCCATCGGGACGGAAAATCAAAAACGAATTGATCGCCCCGCCGAGTGAGGACTGGCCGGATGCAGCGTATTACAGACCGTCAGAGCAGTCCCCGGACAAGTCTGTGGAGCTGATGTCCCCGGGAGAACTACGTGCCCAGCCCGTGGAAAGAGGCGCGCCAGTGGAAGTCGTGCCGCCCCCCAGCATCCCCATCGAAGAAGTCGATGTGCCTCTGTCGGAAAAGCCGGAGCATGACTGGCGACCGATGAAGGAACAGGAGCAGTTGCAATCCCTCGAAGAAACCACTACACCGCCGGAGCCCGCCGTAAACGCTGAGCCGGTGATGAGAAAGATTGAGCCGAAACCCTCGCCGCTGCAGGCCAAGAAAACAACGGTGGCCTCTCAGAAGCGTGAGGACAAATCTGAACCGGTGATGCGGGAAGTGGAGCGGAAAGATGTGCCGCCACCAGCGGATACGGAGACCACGCCATTACAGTCGGGCATGAGTATCGGCGGAAAGCATACCTTGATGGCAATGCCACCCGCGGAAGAAAAACCTGCAGAAGAAAAGTAGTTTTCGGATCTTGCAGCAAAAAAAGGGCCGCCAGTGAATGCTGACGGCCCTTTCAAGTTCAGCAGCAGCGATCAGGCGATGCCGAGTTTATCCTTGATGTTGGCAACGACTTCGTCACTGGAAGTGGCGTTGATGTCCCACAACATACCTTCCTTCTCGTAGAAACCGACCAGTGGAGCGGTCTGCTCGTTGAATACGTCCAGACGCTTGGAAATGGCCTCTTCGGTTTCATCGTCACGCTGCACGACCTTGCCGCCGCACTTGTCACAGACGCCTTCCACCTTGGGTGGATTGCTCTTGACGTTGTAGATGGCGCCACAATCTTCGCAGGTACGGCGGGTAGTGAGGCGATCGAGGATGACGTCGCGAGGAACGTTCAGGTTGACCACGCCATCCAGCTCGATGTTCAGCTTGGTCAGCAGTTCCTTCAGGGCTTCCGCCTGGGGGATGGTGCGCGGGAATCCGTCCAGCAGGAAGCCGGTCTTGCAATCGTCTTCCAGCAGGCGCTCGCCCATGATGCCCATGATCAGGGAATCGGGAACCAGTTCGCCACGGCTCATGTAACCCTGGGCTTCTTTGCCCAGATCGGTCCCTTCCTTGACGGCTGCACGCAGGATGTCGCCGGTGGAAATCTGTACGGAACCGTCGATGGCGGTCAGCATCTTGGCAACAGTGCCCTTGCCTGCGCCGGGGGCGCCTAAAAGAATCAGTCTCATGTGGAATTCTCCGAAAGTAATTGTTCATAACAAAAAACTTTGCGAGCCGCCGCCGCAGATCGGGTCGGATGCTCAAGTGGCGCGTATTCTAACCTAAAATAGTGACTTGAGGAGAGTCATTGTCTTTCCTGGCTCAGGGGCCATAATTAGGCTTCCCTGCATACAGCCGTTTACAATGCATGTACCGCAAACGCCTTCGACAATCCGGAAAACAACTCATTTCCCGGCGGGTATGGCGCACCCGGGCGGTGTTTCTCATTGGCGCAATTTTGGTGGGTATCGCCGCCACCGTACTGGCAATGGGCAGCGACTGGGCCAGCGAAACCTTCATGCACATGATCGAAGGCCGGCCCTGGTTACCCTTCATCATCACACCCGTGGGACTGATGCTTATCATCTGGATGACCCGCAACCTGTTCGTGGGCGCCGAGGGCAGCGGTATTCCCCAGGCCATCGCCGCCCTGCATCTCAAGCGCCACAAGCATCTGCGCCATAAGTTGCTGTCCCTGCCCATCGCCTTCGGCAAGGGCGTGATGATCATTCTGGGCTTGCTCTGCGGCGCCTCTATCGGCCGGGAAGGGCCGACCATACACATTGCCGCGTCCATTTCCTTCGCCCTGACGCGCTTCGCCCGCTTTCCGCATCACGACATAAGCCGGGGTCTGATTCTGGCCGGAGGGGCGGCGGGTCTGGCGGCGGCTTTCAATACACCTTTGGCAGGGGTCATGTTCGCCATCGAGGAAATGGCCAAGAATTTCGAGGAAAAGACCAACGGTACGGTGTTTACCGCCGTCATCATCGCCGGCATCACCGCCCTGGCTATCAACGGCAACTACGCCTATTTCGGCACCGTGTTTGCCAGGGCGGATTTTCCCGAGATCTTTTCAGCGGTGGTGCTTTGCGGCGTGGCGGGTGGTTTGGCTGGCGGTTCATTCAGCGCCTTCCTGGTGTATGGCGGACGGTACCTCAAGCCTTGGCGCAACCGTCATCCTTACCTGCTGGCCCTGATCATCGGCCTGCTGCTGGCGGGGATCGGCCTGTTGTCCGGTGACCAGACCTGGGGCACAGGCTACACCGAAGCCAAGACTGCGCTCATGGGTATAGGTCTGGATTCGGAAGGCTATCCGGCCTTCAAATACCTGGCGACATTGCTGTCTTACTGGAGTGGCATTCCCGGCGGCATTTTTGCACCTTCCCTGTCCATTGGTGCGGGTCTGGGAGCCGAGCTGTCCCAATGGC